>CAZNFI010000044.1:0-19535 GCA_964572185.1 uncultured Pseudomonadales bacterium | reverse complement strand
CGGTTCCGCTTCCGCCTTCGCTTCCAACTGCGGCTCCGCGGTTCGCACCGCAGCCGGTAGGTTGGCCAGCGTCACCGGGTCGGGTTGCACGACCGGAGGCGGCACAGGCGCCCACCCGCCGTTGCCGGGTGGGTGGGCCGGCGGAGCCGGGTCGCCGTTCCCTTGCTGCGCGCTGCCGGATTGGGAAAGCCCGCCCTCTACCGACGCCGCGGCTGCGGCAACGGCCGGGTCCTGTGCGGAAAAAAAACCGCCGCGAAGCGGTTGCTCCGCGGCGGGCACATCGCCCTCGGCAGGGGTTTGCAACTCGACCGCCTCGCGCTTGGGCGGGGTTTGCGCCGTTTCGTCGTCGTAATCGTCCCAACTCAGCATCCGGTTACTCCTTCAATTTGAGAACACTATGCGTATCTGGATTTCACCAAACGGAGCTTTACTGCGCTTTGTGGTCGTTTGGCATCGAGCTTGCGGTTTGCTCCGCGGGTTTCACGGTGATCATGGCAACCTGGGCAAGGCCGCTGGCAAGAGCAACCGCGGCGCCAGTCCCGGTCGATAAACAGTCGAGTTGATGAGCCATCTGATCCTCCTGCCGGGTTACTGGCAGGCCTCGCAGTCCGGGTCATCGATGGAGCAGGCCAGCGGCGTTGGCGCCGCGTTGCCCAGGTCGTATTCGGCACTTGCCGGCGCAGCGGCGGCTGTAACCTGCGGCTCCGCCATGCCGGCAGGGGCCGCGCTGGTTTCGGCCGCGGGCGCAGCCTGCGCAGCCGGCCCGGATTGCACGGCATTCAGCGTTCCCCGGTCGAGGGTGGATTTCTCGGTACTGGTGGCACCCAGGGCGCGCAGGTAGTAGGTGGTCTTCAGGCCGCGCAGCCAGGCCATGCGATAGGTCACGTCCAGTTTCTTGCCGGATGCCTCCGCCATGTACAGGTTCAGCGACTGCGCCTGGTCGATCCACTTCTGCCGGCGGGCGGCCGCATCGACCAGCCAGCGGGGCTCGACCTCGAAGGCGGTGGCGTACAGCAGTTTCAGGTTCTCGGGCACCCGGTCGATGGGTTTCAGCGAGCCGTCGTAGTACTTCAGGTCGTTGACCATGACCTTGTCCCACAGCCCCAGCGCCTTCAGGTCGCGCACCATGTAGGGGTTGGCCACGGTGAATTCGCCGGACAGGTTCGACTTGACGTACAGGTTCTGGTAGGTGGGCTCGATGGACTGGGACACGCCGGTGATGTTGGCGATGGTCGCGGTTGGCGCGATGGCCATGACATTGGAGTTGCGCATGCCGATCTTGCGCACCTTCTTGCGCAGCCTGTCCCAGTCGAGGGTGGCAGAGAAATTGGCCTGCAGGTATTGCTCGCCCCGTTCGCTGCGCAACTGCTTCAGGGAATCGATGGGCATCATGCCGCGGCTCCACAGCGACCCGGGGAAACTCTCATAGGATCCCCGTTCCTTCGCCAGCCTTGACGATGCCTCGATGGTGTAATAGCTCACCGCTTCCATGGAGCGGTCGGCAAATTCCACCGCGGCATCGGAACCGTAGGGAATGCGCAGCTTGTACAGCACGTCCTGGAAACCCATGATGCCGAGCCCCACCGGCCGGTGGCGCATGTTGGACCTGCGCGCCTGGTCCACCGAGTAGTAGTTGATGTCGATCACGTTGTCGAGCATGCGGATGGCGGTGCGCACGGTCTTCTTCAGCTTCTTCAGGTTCAGCTCGCCATGCTCGACGTGCTGCACCAGGTTCACGCTGCCCAGGTTGCACACCGCGATTTCCTCCGGCGAGGTGTTCAGCGTGATCTCGGTGCACAGGTTCGACGAGTGCACCACGCCGGCATGCTGTTGCGGCGAGCGCACGTTGCAACTGTCCTTGAAGGTAATCCAGGGGTGGCCGGTCTCGAACAGCATCGACAGCATCTTGCGCCACAGGTCGCGCGCCTTGACGCGCTTGTGCAGCAGTTTCCTTTCGCGCGCGCAGGCTTCGTAGTGTTCGTAGCGGGTCTCGAAGGCCTTGCCGTACAGGTCGTGCAGGTCGTCTACCTCGTTGGGCGAGAACAACGTCCAGTGGGCGTCCTCGCTGACCCGCTTCATGAACAGGTCCGGAATCCAGTTGGCGGTGTTCATGTCGTGGGTGCGGCGCCGGTCGTCACCGGTGTTCTTGCGCAGCTCCAGAAACTCCTCGATGTCCAGATGCCAGGTTTCGAGGTAGGAGCAGACCGCGCCCTTGCGCTTGCCGCCCTGGTTGACCGCCACGGCGGTGTCGTTGACCACCTTGAGGAAGGGCACCACGCCTTGGGACTTGCCGTTGGTGCCCTTGATGTAGGAGCCGAGCGCCCGCACCGGCGTCCAGTCGTTGCCGAGGCCCCCGGCCCACTTTGACAGCATGGCGTTGTCGTGGATGGCGTTGTAGATGCCGTCGAGGTCGTCCGGTACGGTGGTCAGGAAACAGGAGGAGAGCTGCGAGCGCAGGGTGCCCGAGTTGAACAGCGTCGGCGTCGAACTCATGTAGTCGAAATTCGACAGCAGGTTGTAGAACTCGATGGCGCGCCGGGTCGGGTCGTCTTCCTCCATGGCCAGGCCCATGGCAACGCGCATGAAGAATACCTGGGGCAGCTCGAACTTGATGTCGTCGTTGTGGCTGTGGATGAAGTAGCGGTCGTAGAGGGTCTGCAGCCCGAGGTAGGAGAACTTCAGGTCCCGGTCGGCGTCTATGGCGGCACCGAGGGTGGCCAGGTCGAACTCCAGCAGGGCGGGGTTGACCAGTTCGAGTTCGGCGCCTTTCTGCACGAATCGCTGCAGCGCCAGCGGGTAGACATCCGCCATCTGCGATTGGGTCGCCGAATAGTCGCCCGCGCCGGCCGCGGGTGCCTGCACGTTCAGGAACTGCAGGGCTTCGCTACGCAACTGGTCGAGCAGCAGCCGCGCCGTGACCCGGGAATAGTTGGGCTCTTCCTCGACCAGCGTGCGAGCGGTCATGAGCAGCGAGGTGCCGACGTCGCGCGCCTCGATGCCGTCGTACATGTTGGCCAGGCTTTCGTCGATGATGCGGTCCGCATCGACATCGCTCAAACCGGCGCAGGCCTCGGCCACGACGGTGCGGATGCGGCTGACGTTGAGCGGTTCTCGGCGGCCGTCCTCCAGGGTGACGTTGATGTCGGGCCGTTCTTCCGGGGCTTCTTCGGCGTGTTTGGCGGCTCTGGCCCGGGCGCGTTCCTCCCGGTAAAGCACGTAGGTGCGGGCCACTTTGTGTTCGCCGGACCGCATCAGAGCCAGTTCCACCTGGTCCTGAATCTCTTCGATATGCACTGTGCCGCCGGAAGGCAGGCGCCGGCGGAAGGTGGCGCTGACCTGTTCGGTCAGCCCCGCCACCATTTCGCGGATGCGTGGCGAGGCGGCGGCGGTACCGCCTTCCACGGCCAGAAACGCCTTGGTCATGGCGATGGCGATCTTGTCGTCGGTGTAGGGCACCACCTCATTGGTGCGCTTGATGACTTTCAGTTTGCCGGGCGCGGTGGCGGCGACACTCGGCGAAAGCGATGGCGGTTCGGTAGCAGGCGTGGATTGGGGGTTGGGCTCCAGGGCATTGGATTGCATTGCGTCGACTATCTCCGTGTCTCGTTCAACCACTGACGAGAGGTTGGCCTCCGGCCGACTGTTTCAACTCGGTGGCCAGTTTATCGGCTACCACAACATGTTGTGGTAGCCGAGCGGCCGGAACCTGTTCGGCCAATACCCCTCCTCCAGTACGGCGAACCCTTTGACGATGCTCAGCCAGAGTCGTGCGCCGGGCGTTTGCACAGGCTGCTGCGCGGACTGTGCAATGGCGGACGGCAAGCTGCCTTGACTTTGCTAAACCGCTATATATTGGGTTTTATGCCGCAACCGGTCACAACATAAAGCGGTTCTTGAACTGATGTCAAGTGCCAGCCGAGGTGCCTCGAAAGCCCCTGTGCACATCTTGGTGGATGGCGTGTATAAAAGCCGTGAATATCCTGGTAGCAATCGAAAGGGGCTTGTGAAGGGGGGCTGTCGCCGCGGTTCCTGTCACTATATATTGTGGTTTGCATCCGACCGCTGAGAGGGCGCCATGAACCTGGTTCTCGCCATCGACCAGGGCACATCGAGTTCCCGGGGCATCGTGTTCGACCTCGCTTCGGCGCGCGCCCTGGGCGCAGGGCAACAGGAATTTGCATCGAGCTTCCCGAATTCGGGCTGGGTCGAACAGAATCCGGAAACCGTTTTTTCGACCTCCGTGTCGGCCTGCCGCGAAGCCATTGCCAATGCCGGCGTCGATGCCTCGGACATCAAGGCCATAGGCATCACCAATCAGCGTGAAACCACGCTGCTGTGGGACCGGCGCACGGGCGAGTGCCTGCACGATGCCATCGTCTGGCAGGATCGCCGCACCGCCGAACGCTGTGCGCGCATGCGCGCCGACGGCCTCGAAGAGCATGTGCGGGCGCGCACGGGCCTGGTCTGCGATCCCTATTTTTCGGCGACCAAGCTGGCCTGGCTGCTCGATACGATTCCCGGCCTGCGCGCCAGGGCAGCGACTGGCGAACTGTGTTTCGGCACCATCGACACCTTCCTGCTGTGGCGCCTGACCGGCGGTCGGTCGCACCGCACCGACGCCACCAATGCATCGCGCACCATGCTGTTCGACATTGCCCGCCAGGACTGGGACGAGAAACTGCTGCGCTACTTCGAGATTCCCCGGGAAGTTCTTCCCGAGGTCTGCGACAGTGCCGGGCAGTTCGGCGTGACGGAGCAACACTGGTTCGGCGCCGCGATTCCCATAACCGGCATTGCCGGCGATCAGCAGGCCGCGCTGGTTGGCCAGGGCTGCCTCACCGAAGGCGCCTGCAAGGTGACCCTGGGCACCGGCTGCTTCATCGTCACCCATACCGGCGAACGCATGCTGCGATCGACCGGCGGGTTGCTCACGACCGTCGGCTACCGGGTTGGCGGCACTACCGCCTATGCGCTGGAAGGCAGTGTTTTCGTTGCCGGGGCGGCCATCAAGTGGCTGCGCGACAGGCTGGGGCTGATCGCCAGCGCCGCGGAAACCGAGGCCATCGCCGCGGCTTGCGGCGACGATACGCGCGGCGTCTACCTGGTGCCCGCATTCACCGGGCTGGGTGCGCCGCACTGGCAGCCGGAAGCGCGCGGCACCATCACCGGCCTCACCCTGGACAGCACCCCGCAGCACATCGTCACCGCCACGCTGCAGAGCGTGGCGTTTCAGACGGCGGAGCTGCTGCAGGCCATGGCGGCGGACGGCGCCGTGGTCGAGCGGCTGCGCATCGATGGCGGCATGGCGGCGAACGACTGGTTGTGCCAGTTTCATGCCGACATTCTGGGCCTGCCGGTGGAGCGGCCGGCCATCATCGAGACCACGGCGCTCGGCGCGGCCACGCTGGCGGGACTCGGCGCCGGGCTGACGGCGAGCCTGTACGATCAGCAATGGGGTTTCGACCGGACATTTGCCCCGGCCATGTCCGCCGCTCGGCGCCAGGCGCTGCTCGATGGCTGGCGCTCGGCGGTGCGGCAGACGCTCGCGGGTATCGGTAAGACACGCCGTGATGATGGAGCCCGGTAACGCCCCAGGCAACGGATCATTGACGCAGGCCACCCCGGACCCGAACCAATGCTGTCATCGGGGCGTGGCACAGGCGGGAGATCTTTTGCGCCTGCTCGACGGCAGTCATCAGAGCCGCTTGTGCAGCAATGTCGCCGTCGCCATGCGGGGTGTGCCGAAAGCGATCGTCTGTCGGCAGGCTGAAACCGGTCTGCCAAACCTGATGATGAATGAGCGCGCCCAGGCAGGTCTGGTTGCGTTGTCGGCGGGTGGTTGTACTATCGTTGACTGTCAGGACGGGGTAAAAGCCGCCAACCCAGCCGATCATGCAGCCGGAGCCATTCAATCATGCCCGCCGTTGACGCCACCGCCGAAGCCCTCGATTCCATACTTGCAGAGATGCGGGAACTCAACCTCGAGGCCCAGGTTTCCGAGCTCGATGCCTATGGTCTGACGGTGGTGCCGCCGCAGCTGCTGGCGCCGCGGGAATTTACCATCCGCCTGCGCGATGCGGTTCTCGATCTCGCCGAGCGCCGCACCGGGGTAAAACCGGACTTCGACCAGGGCGCCACGCACGCCAACATCCCGGCCACATCAGGCCAGAAAGGCGAGGCCTGGATGTGGCACATCCTGTTTGACGATCCCGTTTTTGCGGATGCCCTGATGAACCGCGCCTGCCTGGCACTGGTGACCTACCTGGTGGGCTACAGTGCCAAGCTGTCCAACAGTTCCGCCCTGGTGAAGGGCCCGGTTGACTGGGAGGGCCCGCCCAGGGTGCAGGGGCTGCACAGCGACAGCCGCGGCGTACCCGCGCCCTTTCCGCCATACTCCCAGGTGGCGAGCGCCACCTGGGTGCTCACCGACTACACCCTGGAAAACGGCGCGCTCGGCTACCTGCCGGGCAGCCACAAGCTGTGCCGGCAGCCGACGCCGGACGAGTCGCTCGATGCGGTGGTACCGGTGGCGGCCCCCGCCGGTTCGCTGATTGTATGGCACGGCAATACCTGGCATGCGCCGTTCCCGCGTACCGCGCCGGGCCTGCGTGTGTCGATGCTGCTTTATTTCTGCCGGGAGTACATGACCACCCAGGAGTGCTATCGTGACCGGGTGACCCAGGCAATGCTCGATCGGCATCCGCCTCGCCTGCGCACGCTCATGGGCATGCACGACGGGTACGGCTGGGCGGATGAAGGGCCGGACGTTACCCTGTTGCGCCAGTCGCGGTCGGGTTACAGCCAGTATTCATAGCGGCATGGGCCGCCGGTGCCTTGCGCAACCGGCGCGCAAGGACAAGTCGGAAAATCTCGCGGGAGAACAGCTGCAATGATTCACAAGGGATTCGTGCAAACCGTCCTGGGCCCGGTGGCCCCGGAACAACTGGGCCTGACTCTGCCCCACGAGCATGTGCTGGTGGACATGACGCTCGGCGCCTGCTCGGCGGAGATGCTCATTGACCAGACCGAGTCGGGCAAGAAGGCAGCCAGCGTTCCGGAAGCGGGTTTCGAGCCAGGCGAGGGGGGGCCGGGCATGGCGGCCACCTGGCGGGCCAAGTGGAATCAGCCCATTTGCCTGGAAAACCGCGGCGATGTGGCGCGCAACTGGTTCTATTACGGCGACTACAAGATTGCCGACATCGAAGACGTCATCCACGAGGCGAACCTGTTCAAGCGTCACGGCGGCGGCTGCCTGGTGGACCAGACCTCCATCGGCCTCGGCCGCGACCCGGTCGGCCTGCAGCAGGTATCCCGCGCCACCGGCGTGCACGTGGTGATGGCGACCAGCTACTACACTCAGGAGTATCACCCGGCGGAAGTCGCCACCCTCGACATCGATGCCGTCGAACAGCGCATTCTGCGCGACCTCGACCAGGGCGTGGCGGGCGGCGTGCAGGCCGGCATCATCGGCGAAGTCGGCCTTGGCACCCGGATGCACCCGGACGAAGAAAAGGTGCTGCGCGCATCGGCCCGGGCCCAGCGCGCCAGCGGCGCCCCGGTGAGCGTGCACCCGGGTTTCGGGCCGGATGCCATCTGGGCGGCGGTGCGCGTGCTCGAGGAAGAGCGGGCCGACATGCCGCGGGTGGTGATGTGCCACCTCGACCATCGGCTGGCGAGCCGCCCGGCGCCGAATTCCTTCGACCCGGAACCGTTCCTGGAGCTGGCCAAGACCGGCATGTACCTGGAGTTCGACTGCTTCGGCTGGGAAGAGTCCTACCGTCAGCGCAGCAACGTGGACCAGCCCAACGATGCCATGCGCCTGAATGAGATCATGGCGCTGGTGGAGGCCGGGCATGCGTCCAGGATCCTGATATCACACGACATCGCGCTGCAGCACTGGCAGCGCAAGTACGGCGGCCACGGTTGGCAGCACATCCCCGAGTCGGTAACGGCGCTGATGCGCTACAAGGGCTTCGATGAGGGCCTTATTCAGCAGATCATCGTGGACAACCCGCGGGAACTGTTGACTATCGCCTGAGGCGATTATGGTCAGGGCAGCATCTGCACCGGGTGTGGTCGCGGCGGTATAGCGGGTTTCAGTCCTCGCATCTGCCCGCCGAGGGCCGCCAGTGCCTGACCCCGGTTGCCGGGGCTCGGGTGAGTGCTCAGGAATTCCGGTGGCCGCCTGCTGCCGTGTCGTTCCATCTTCTGCCACAGGGTTACCGCGGCATGCGGCTCGTAGCCGGCGCGCGCGGCGATCTCGATGCCCATGCGGTCGGCCTCCGACTCCGCCACGCGGCTGTTGGGCAAACCGATGGCGAGCACGGCCGCCAGCGCCGCACCCGTTTGCAGCGCCGCATTGTCGGTGGCGATGGCCACGGTGGTCACGCCGAGCCCCTGGGCGATGGCCATCGACATGCGTTCGGCGGTGTGGTTGGCGACGGCGTGCGAAATCTCGTGGCCCATGATCTGGGCGATCTCATCGTCGGTGAGGTCGAGTTTTTCGACGAGACCGCTGTACACGGCCATGCGCCCCCCGGCCATGCACCAGGCGTTGACGGTATCCGGCCCATCGATCAGCGCGACGCTCCAGCGCCAGTTGGCGGTGTGCGGGTAGCGCCGCACCGTTTCGGCGACCAGGCGTCCGGTAATGTTGCGCAGCCGTTCGGCCAGCACCGGGTCATCGAGCAGCTTGTCCCGCTGCTGCAGTTGGCGGACGGTGGAAATGTAGGCCACGCGCGACTCGGCGATGGCCGCATCCGGCGAGATCAGCAGAAACTGGCTGCGGCCGGTGGGGCTGGTCGTGCAGGCGGCCAGCGCGGCCAGTAGCATCAGGCCACCAAATGCTGGACGGGTCATGGCGTGGCTTCCGGGGAACGGCGATGCAAGTTTCGTCCATCGAAATCGAAAATTGCAACTCCCGTGGCGACACCGCCGGCCCGTTAGCCGCGCCCGGTCACTCCCGTCCGAGCCGCCACAGCGAGGCCAGGTTATTGCGCTGCATGTCCGAAGAGCCGCCGACGATGGGCATGCCGAGCAGGTCGCGGACATTGCGTTCGATGTCGTAGCCGTCGGAGAGCGCATAGGCGCCCATCACCTGCTGGCAGGCCAGCGCGATTTCCACGCCCGCATCGGCGCAGAACAGCTTAGCCATGCTGGTCTCGATGGCGCAGGGGCGGCGGTTGTGGGCCAGCCAGGCGCTGTGATACAGCAGGTGACGGCAGGCTTCCAGCTTGGTTCGGGCGGTGACCAGCTTGTGGCGGATGGCCTGGTGGTTGGCGATGGTCTTGCCGAACTGCACTCGCTCTTCGGCGTATGCCCAGGCTTCCTCGAGGGCCGCCTGGGCGATACCGAAGGCGACCGCCGATATCTCGATTTTCTCGACGCTCAACGCCTCGCCGGCCAGTTGCCGCCAGCCCTGGTTCCACATCTCCTCGCCGCCGACTATCGACGACAGGGGCAGTTCGACGTTGTCGAAAAAGACATCCGACGAAAGCGTGTAGCGCAGGTTGACGTGTTCGATGGATTGCATCGACAACCCCGGCGCGTCGGTAGGGATCAGCAGAAACGAAAGATTCCGGTAGCGCTCGCCTGCCGGACCGGAACGCACCAGGCAGTAGATATAGTCGGCGAAGTCGGCGCCGGTGCACCAGCGCTTGGCGCCGTTGACGACGATCCTGTCGCCCCGGCGTTCCGCCCGGGTCTCGACGTTGGCAAGATCGCCGCCCACGTTCGGTTCCGAGAGACCGTAGGCGAAAAGAATCTCGCCCCGTGCCAGGCGCGGCAGCAGTTCGCGCTTCTGCGCTTCGGAACCGTTCTCAGAGACGTTGATGCCGCCGTAGAAGGCGGTGTGGATAAAGGGCCCGGCGAGGAACGGGCCGGCCCGGCACAGTTCCTCGATGACGGCTACGGCGGCCAGTATGTCGCGGCCGGAACCGCCATATTGCTCGTCGATGGTCAGCCCCATGATGCCCAATTCGCACAGTCGCCGGTGCAGGTCGCGGGGAAAGGTGTGGTTGCGGTCCCACTCGCGGCGCTTTTCGCGGGGCGCCTCGGTTTCCACGAAGCGCTGCAATTGCTGCCGCAGTTGGCCGATGTATTCCGGCTCGTCGGTGAAGGTCTGCAGGCTGATTGGTTACTCTCCGGTGAATTCGGGATTGCGTTTCTCGACGAAGGCGGCCACGGCTTCCCGGCGGTCGTCGGTCATGTTGGTGAGAATCTCGTAGCCGAGCGCCGGGTCGGCCAGGCGGGCGGCCAGTTCCCGCAGCGGGATGTTGGTGACCGTCTTGGTCCAGCGCACCGCCCAGCGCGGGTTGCCGAGAATCTTGCCGGCCATCTCGTCCACCTTGGCATCGAGTTCATCGGCGGGCACGGCGTAGTTGATGAGCCCGAGCTGCTCGGCTCTGCCGGCGGGCACGAAATCGCCGGTCATCAGCAGTTCCTTGGCCCGGGCGTAGCCGATCAACTGCGGCCAGATGATGGCGCCGCCATCGCCGGCCACCAGCCCGACCTTGACGTGCGGGTCGCCGATCACGGCGGTCTCCGCTGCGATGATGACATCGCTCATCAGCGCGATGGTGGCGCCGAGCCCCGCGGCCGCGCCGTTCAGGCGGCAGATCAGCGGCTTCTCGAGGTCGAGCAGCGAGGTCACGATACGCTTGGCGTCGGTGGCGATGGCTCGAAATTCCCGGGGGTCCTCGATGGTCATCTTGAACCAGTCCATGTCCCCCCCGGCACAGAACGCGCGCCCGGCGCCGGTGAGAATGACCAGGTCGCTGCCCTGGTGGTCCTGGGCATCGAGAAACACCCGCGCCAGTTCCTCGTGCATGCGCCCGTCTATGGCGTTCATGCGGCCGTTGTCCAGGGTAATGGTGAGAGTGCGGCCGCTGTGGGTCAGCCGCATGCGTTGGTACTCGCTGAAATTCATGGATTCTCCCTTGTATCGCGCGCTGATTCCCGGGGCGCCGGCGTCTCAGATCGCGGTGCCCCAGGTATCCTTGTAGAAGAGTTCGGACAACGGCATGCGCGCCGTGGGGCCGTAGCCTCCGGCCACCGGGTAGCCCATGGGCACATGCGCGGCCGTATACCAGTCGCCATCGATCGCCAGCAGTTCGCGCACGTCGGGTTCGTCCATGCACAACAGCGTGGTCAGCACGCAACCCACGCCTTCCGCCCGGCAGGCGAGCATCAGGTTCTGCACGGCGGTATACACCGAGCCGCCGCCAACCACCGACACGCGATCCTGGCCGGCATCGGTCACTGCCATGAATTTCGGATTGAAGCAGACCACCGCAACGACCGGGACATCCGCAAAGTGCTCGGCCAGATAGTCGCCGGCGGCGATAGTACGCTCCTCCTGCTGCCGCTGCTCTTCCGGCGCGTCCACGAAACGCTTGCGGTAGATCTCGGTAAAGGCGTTCCAGCGTACCGTGTACAGTTCGCCCATGCGTTGCTTGGCGGCCCGCTCGTGCACCATGACGATGCGCCAGGGCTGCCGGTTGCCGCCGGTGGGCGCCCAGGCCGCCGCCTGCATGATCCGTTGCAGTACATCGCCGGGGATCGGGTCCGGTTTGAGCCGGCGGATGGCCCGCTGGCTGCTCATCAGGTTGTAGAGCACATCGGTCGACATGAACAAGCTCCCTCTTGCAATCGCCGTCAGACTAGCCGTTTGCGTACTTTCATACAACGAGTTGGCGGCAATGCGTGTTCCGCGGCGCAGGCTCGCATGGAACAAGCGTCTCGCGATGTGGTTTTTCCGGGCGGCGAGTGGCCACGCGGTGCCGGAGGCCCGGATGACGCCGGTCGCCGCACCAGGGAGGTTCCCCAGGGCACCCCAAAAGCATTACATTTGTTCGGGGCAGGCCAGGTGCAGGCACGATGGAAGGCATAAACGAAACGCGGGTTACCCGTTGGCTCGAAGAGCACATGGAAGGATTGCAGCCGCCGCTGGAATTTGCCCTGATCGCCGGCGGCCACTCCAACCTCACCTACCGCTTCACCGATCGCACCGGCGCCGCCTTCGTGTTGCGCCGCCCGCCGCTCGGCCATGTACTGGAGAGCGCCCACGACATGGGCCGGGAGCACAAGATCATCGACGGGCTGCGTGACTCCGGCGTGCCGGTGCCCCGGGCCATCGGGCTGTGCCGCGATACAGACGTGAACGAAGCGCCGTTCTATGTCATGGCGTTTGTCGACGGTGCGGTGCTGCACGATGCCGAAGCCGCGCGCAATCTGAGCGAGGCGCAGCGCTACCGGACAGGCATGCACGCCATCGAGGTGCTGGCCGGGCTGCATAACCTGGAACCGGACCAGGTGGGGCTGGGCGACCTTGGTCGCCGTGAGGCATACCTGGCCCGGCAGCTCAAGCGCTGGAAACGGCAATGGGAAGCGAGCAAGACCCACGAGATTCCGGAAATGGAGGAAATCGCCCGCATCCTGGAAGAGCGGATGCCGGAACAGGTCGGCTCGGCCATCGTGCACGGTGACTTTCGGCTCGGCAACATGATCGTCGGCAATGGCCGGGTGCGTGCCGTACTCGATTGGGAACTGTGCACCCTGGGCGACCCGCTGGCGGATGTGGGTTACCTGCTGAATTCCTGGATCGGCCCCGGCGAGGTGGACGTGGTGGAGGCGACTACCGCAGCCGGCGGCTTTCCATCCCGGGAAGCGATCGGCGAGCGCTATGTACAGCTAACCGGCCGCAGCCTCGCAGGCATCGGTTACTACCGGGCCTTTTCCCACTGGCGCCTGGCGGCGATTTCCCAGGGGGTTTACAAGCGCTACCTGGTCGGCGCCATGGGCGAGCGCACCGATTTCGACCTGGAGGGCCACAGGAACGGAGTAACCGACCGTGCCCGGCTGGCCCTGGACCTGCTGTCGGTTGACGCCTGAACAACTGCGCTGTCGCCGGCGGCAGGGCGTTCAGGGCGAACTGCGTGTAGGCGGGGCGGGGGTTACGGTGGAGACAGGGGCCGCGTTGGCAACGGGACCGGCTTGACGATGGGGGCAAGTTGGAGTCGGGTACGAGATGCCGTCGTATCGCACAGGGTCATTGCGCGTACTGGCGCACCAAACTGGTGCGTTTCACATGCGGTACGCTGCTGCATCAGCGCGCGCGCACACTTTTGGCGCAACGACGTGAACGTGCCGAACGGCGTCTTCAGGATGTGGGGGAAGAATGAAAAAAAGGCGTGTCAGAAGGGGGGAGTTTCTGAACACAACTTCGCATCTGGGGGGAAGGACACTTGAAAGGGAGGACTGCTGCGAAGTTGCTGGCACGCCTTGTTTGTAATTGGGGAACGATTATGTCCAGTACAAAGGGGCGCTGTCAAGCAGTTTTTGAATAAAAATCGACTTTACGTCCATGTTTTGTATAGGTTTGATCAGATCCAGGCCGACAGCAGTTCCTCGGCGTCGGCCAACGCCTCCAGTGCTGACTCCAGTTGCGCCCGCGCCTGGGTCACGTCGCTGTAGACTCGTTCATGTACGGCCACCGCTCCGGCAGGCGCTTCATCGGCGCCTTGCCAGGCCAGCGTGTAGTCGGCGAATGCGTTGAGCCTGGTGATCAGTTCGACGAGGTGATTTGGCGACTGGCTCGGGTCGGTGGCGCTGGCGGCGATGGCGATCAATTGCTCGTCGCTGAAGCGGCGCGGGGCGCTGCGCGGGGCGCGTAACGGCCGCGACGCGCCAGACTGGCAGGCGCTTTCGATCTCGGGCCAGCTCAGCGGCCACTGCAGGGCGGTGACACCGTGCTCCCGTACCCGGTTCAGGTGCTTGTCGGTGACGAACTGATAGAGGGCGACGATGCGCGCCTCCGGGTAATTTTCTTCAACTATTTCAACAGGCCGAAGGGATAGAACGGGAAGCTGAACGACCACCGCATCGAGCCCTCCCGGTGCTTGCGGGTTACTGCCGAAGGCGTCCATGTTGGCCCAGCGGGCGCGGATGTCGGCGCTCGTGTCGGCCTCGTGCTCCAGTACCAGCAGGTTCGGCCCGATCAGGCCGATGCGCGGTGTGAAAGCGGTGATCTCGTGGCTGGCGGTCAGGCGCGACGCCAGTTGCTCATCGGACAGGTCCACCAGGCTCGAGATCGGCTGGCCCTGGTCGATGAGTTGCTTGATGCGCTTCAGGCGCTGCAGTTGTGCCCGGTCGTAGAAGCGCGTCTTGCCGGACCGGTGGGCGGGGGCAAGGCCGTACCGGCGGTCCCAGGCACGCAGGCGCTCTACGGAGAGGCCGGTGAGGTTGGCCACCGTACCGATGCGGTAGAGGTCCTGGTCGAGTTCCACGTCGGCCGCATTGCCCAGTACAAGAGGTGAACGTGAATTTGACAGGTTCGACTGGCCTTGTCCAGTGACAGCGCGTTGCCGCGGCGGGCGCGAATTCTGGTCTGGCCGGACTGGAAGCGCGGCCCGGAAAGGGAGAAGGCGTGGCGACAGACCTTTGAGGTGCTGTCTTCGCGGTCAAGGGAGGAAGGGGAGAGAGAACCGCGCCACGCCTGTTTCTCCGACCAGAGACAGCACGAGTGCTGTCCCAGGAGCGAAGCCGCGCATTGTACGAGATTAGACACAGGTAGCAAGAAAAATTCCCTCAAAAATTGTTTCTTTTCGTTACGGGGCCTCGCCACACAATCCCGCCAGCCAGTTTTTGCGATGAAATCAGGCGGTTGCGAGTGGTTCCGAGAGCTCTGGCGAACGCTTTGAAGCGGCTCGTTGCGGGTTGGCCCGATTGCCGTCCAAGGGCTGCGGGGAAGCGCCTGAACAGGCAAAATGCACGGCACGAGCCGAGTAAAACAGACCGGGCCGGTGCAGCGTTGGCGGCTCGCGGGAACGGTGGAGGAGACATGCAGAAAAATCTGGGTTTGTTGTTGACCAGGCGCGCCTTTCTGTCGCCGCGCAGGGAAGCCTATGTCGACAGCCATTCCGACCTCAGGCTGACGTTCGCCGAACTCAACGAACGCAGCAATCGCATCGCCAATGCCCTGGGCCAGGCGGGCGTGCAGAAAGGGGAGCGGGTCGGGTTGCTGCTGATGAACAGCGCCGAGTTCATGGAGGCCTATTTCGGGCTCGCCAAGATCGGCGCGGTGGTGGTGCCGCTCAACTGGCGGCTGGTGGCCGATGAACTGGAATTCATCCTCAAGGACAGCGGCACCACACGTCTCATATTCGGAGAGGAATTCCTGGATACCGTGGCCGACCTGCATGGCCGGGGCGGCAAAACCGATATCCAGCACTGGCTGCAGGTGCAGGGCACGGCGGATATCGCCTGGTTTGCGGAGAGCTATCAGCGGTTTCGCGATGCGGCCGGCGCGGCAGAGCCGGCAATCGGCGGTGCCGACGACGACATGCTCTACATCATGTATACCTCCGGCACCACCGGCCTGCCCAAGGGCGTGGTGCATACCCACAACACCTCGATCTGGGCGATCCTTACCATCGCCGTCAACTGTCACTACCGGGAGGGCGACCGTTTTCTCGGCGCATTGCCCATGTTTCACGTGGGCGCGCTGACCCCCTGCGCGGTCAACGTCTATCAGGGCGCCACCTCGGTGGTCATGCGCAGTTTCGAGCCGTTGCTGGCCTGGCAGTTGCTCGAGCGGGAAAGGGTCACCATCGGGTTGATGGTTCCCGCCATGCTGAACTTCATGCTGCAGGTTCCCGGCTTCGAGGAATTCGATCACTCGCGCCTGCGCTGGATCATGACCGGGGCGGCGCCGGTCCCGGTGGCGCTGACGCAACGGTACATGGATCTCGGCATCGGCATCCGGCAGGTATACGGGCTCACCGAGACCTGCGGCCCGGCCTGCCTCATGGATGCGGAAGACTCGCTGCGCAAGCCCGACTCCACCGGCAAGTCGTTCTTCCACACCGAAGTGCGCGTGGTGAACGAAGCCGGCGACGACTGTGCGCCGGGCGAACCCGGCGAGGTACTGGTGGCGGGCGCCCACATCATGCGCGAATACTGGAACCGCCCGGAGGCTACCGCGGAGACCATCATCGACGGCTGGTTGCACACCGGCGATGTGGCGACCATGGATGAAGAGGGCTTCGTCTCCATCCAGGACCGCATCAAGGACATGATCATCTCCGGCGGCGAGAACGTCTATCCGGCCGAGATCGAGGGCGTGCTGGCGACCCATTCCGACATCGCCGATGCGGCAGTGATCGGCCAGCCCAGCGAGACCTGGGGGGAAAGCCCGCTGGCTGTGGTGGTGAGGAATTCCGAGGCGCTGACGGAAGCGCAGGTGCTCGACTACTGCCAGGGACGGCTCGCCCGGTTCAAGCAGCCCAAGGCGGTGGTATTCACCGATGAGATTCCGCGCAATCCGAGCGGCAAGATCCTGAAGTGGATGCTGCGCGACCGGTATCCGGGTCCGGCGCCGGTTTAGAGGGGCAGTATGCGGCCGTGCAACTCGACGTACTCGAACGGCAGCCGCCCGGGCCACCGCACTGGTAGCCACCGCACTGGTAAATGACAGCAAGCCTGCGACCGGGGCACAATCCGGGTCGGACGACACTTCTCGGGAGGGGGATCGGTCATGCAAGTGAGCAACATCACCCGGGCGGCCATCGAGCTGACCCGCCCACCGTCGGCATCCGCAGCCGGAGAGGCGTTTGCCGCCGTCAGGGCGTTGGGGCTGGAACAGCACCTGGCGGAGATCGAGGGGCTCGGCTATACGGTCATTCCGCCGCAGCTGGCGGGGACGGGCGGGCTTGCCCCACGACTGTTGCAGCGCATTTGCGAAATCAGTGAACAGACGCGGGGGCAATGGCCGGACACGGATGCGGGCACCACCCATGCCGACCCGGCCGACCCGGTGGAACGCCAGGAGTTTCTGCTGGCGAAAGGCAGGGTATTCGAACAGGCATTGATGAATCCCGTTGTCCAGGCCATGGTGCGCTACCTGGTGGGCGACGATGCAGTGCTCTCGACCTGCGTCGGGCGCATCCGCGGCCCCGGGGCGCTGCCGCTGATGCTGCACACCGACCAGGCCTTTCACCCGGCGCCGCTGCCCCTGGTCTGCAACATCAACTTTCTGCTCTCCGACTACAGCCGCGAAAACGGGGCGCTCTGCTTCGTTCCCGGCAGCCACCGGTTGCAGCGCAATCCGTTGCCGGAAGAGAACTTCTACATGGGCGGCCTCGACCGCGCCGGTGCACAAGCCGCGGTTGCCGCGGGCGAACCGCTCGAGGTGCGCGATGCACCGGGGCTGCACGTGGTGGAAGCACCCGCCGGGTCGCTTGCGGTGTGGCCCGGCAACACCTGGCACGGCGCCCTGCCGCGCACGGCCCCCGGCCTGCGTTTCAGCCTGATCCTGTACTTCTGCAACAAGTGGCTGCGTCCCCAGGAGGCGTACCGCGAGTGCCTGTCCCAGGAGATTCTCGATCGCAACGACGAGCAGTTTGCCCGCATGGTCGGATCCGAGATCTACTACGGCTGGGGTCCGGAGGGCACCGAGTTCGATGCCCGCAAGGCGTTCCTCGCGGCACGGCGCCGGGTTGGCACGATATAGCGCCGGGACGGATTCGTTGTCGATGAACGCTTGGTCGCGCAGCGCTCGTTCCCCGGGCGACAGTCGGCAGGTCGAGCTCCGCCGGGCTCATCCGATGACACGGTGGGTTGGCGTGATGGTCCGTTTTGCGCTGGCGGCGGTCGCCTTTGTGCTGGTCCCGGCCTCGGCGGGGGAGCCGGACGGGCCGGCGCAACAGGCCGATTGGCCCGAAGAGGTCTACTGGGGCGACACGCACCTGCATACCCGCTTGTCCATGGATGCGGGCGCCATGGGCACGGTGCGCACGCCCGAAGATGCGTATCGGTTCGCCCGCGGCGAGCGCATCGTTTCGACCAGCGGCGTGCCCGCTCAATTGACCCGCCCCCTCGATTTCCTGGTGATCGCGGATCACTCCGATGCCCTGGGTACGGTCACGGAGATCATGAACGGCAACCCGTTTTTCGGCGCCGACCCCAAGGTGCGTCGCTGGCAGAACATGATTGCCTCGGGCGATGACTCGAAACTGCTGGCCGCCGTCTTCGAAATCGTCGGCGCCTTCGGAGCGAGCGAAGATCTTCCCGAAATCCTGCTGGACGCATCGTTTGCCCGCCGCGTCTGGGACGACTACACGGCCACCGCCGACCGCTTCAACGCACCCGGAAGCTTCACCGCGCTGATCGGCTACGAGTGGACCTCCATGCCCGACTGGAACAACCTGCACCGGGTGGTGATCTATCGCGACGGGGGAAAGACGGTGCGCCGGCTCATGCCCGCCCGGGTGGCCGACGGCATGGACCCGGAAGACCTGTGGCGCTGGATGCAGCGCTACGAATCGGAAACCGCCGGACGCGTGCTGGCCATCCCGCACAACGGCAACACCAGTGAAGGTCTCATGTTCGCAAGGCAACGATTCGACGGCAGCCCCATCAGCGCCGGCTATGCCCGCACCCGCAGCCGCTGGGAGCCCATCTACGAGACCACCCAGGTCAAGGGCGACAGCGAAACCCACCCGCTGCTGTCGCCGAACGATGAATTCGCCGACTACGAGACCTGGGACGACGGCAATTTCCACTACGATGGCGCCGACCCGGCGACCCTGGCCGGGGACTACGCGCGCTCCGGCCTCAAACGGGGGCTGGAAATCGCGAACCTGGTGGGTGTCAATCCGTTTCGGTTCGGCCTCATCGGTTCCACGGACTCGCACACGGGCCTGGCCACGGCGGACGAGAACAATTTCTTCGGCAAGTTCGCCTACAGTGAGCCGGCGGCGGACCGGTGGCGGCCCTGGACGCCGGGCGCGAAACGGTTCGGATGGGAGTACGTCGCTTCCGGGCTGGCCGCCGTCTGGGCGACCGGCAACACCAGGGAGGCGATCTTCGACGCCATGCTGCGCCGCGAGGTCTATGCCACCACCGGGCCGCGCATCCGCCTGCGCCTGTTCGGCGGATGGGGCTTTCAGGATGACGACCTCGACGGCGACCTGGCGGCAACGGGCTACGGCAAGGGCGTTCCCATGGGCGGCGAACTGACCGGCGCACCAGCCGGCATCCGTCACCGATTTCCCGCTGCGCACGCCGATGCCCTCGCGACGACAGTTGGTGACGGATGCGGGCAAACGGGCGGGGCGCCCCGCTTCCTGGTCGCGGCGGCCAAGGACCCACACAGCGGCAACCTCGACCGCATACAGATCGTCAAGGGTTGGCTGGACCGGGACGGCGATGCCCGGGAGCGGGTGTTCGATGTGGCCTGGTCGGACGGCAGAAAGCCTGGCGCCGGCGGCAGGCTGCCCGCCGTGGGAAACACGGTGGATGTGCCCCGGGCAACCTGGACCGACAGCATCGGGTCTGCGCAGTTGGCCGCCTGCTGGGCCGATCCCGAATTCGATGCTGACCGGCCATCGTTCTACTACGCGCGCGTCATCGAGATTCCCACGCCCCGGTGGACCGCGTACGACGCGAAAACCTACGGTCAGGCCCTTCCCGAGTCCGTGCCCATGACCACGCGGGAAAGGGCCTACAGTTCGCCGATCTGGTACTCGCCGTAGGGC
>CAZNFI010000043.1:0-19904 GCA_964572185.1 uncultured Pseudomonadales bacterium | reverse complement strand
CCAGTACACCATCGCCGACATGGCCAACTACGGCTGGTACGGCGCGCTCGTCCTGCACAACATCTACGAGGCCGCGGAGTTCCTCGATGTCGCCTCATACACCCACGTGGTGCGCTGGGCCGAGGAAATCGAGGAACGTCCCGCCGTGCAGCGCGGCAGGCGCGTCAACCGACCCTGGGGCCCGGAGGAAACGCGAGTGGTGGAACGTCACGGCCCCGAGGATTTCAAGTAACGCGGCGGCCGCTATGCGTTGGCGACCTCGAGTTCGATCAGGTTCGCATACCTCGCCAGCGCCTCTTCCCGCCGCTTGATCAGGTGGTAGTCGGGGAACAATTCCTCGGTGCCCTGATAACGGCCCAGCACCTGGCGGGCCACCGTGACCTTGTGCACCTCCGTCGGCCCATCCGCCAGAGCCATGTGGAAGCTGTCGACCACGCCGGCGGCGAACGGCATCTCGTTGGAGACGCCCAGCGAGCCGTGCACCTGCAGGGCACGGGCGAAGACATCGTGGTAGACCTTGGGCATCTGTGCCTTGACGGCGGAAATGTCGGCGCGCACCGCCTTGTAGTCTTTCACCTTGTCGATCTTCCAGGCGGTGTGCAGCACGAACAGGCGGAACTGTTCGATGTCGATCCAGCTATCGGCGATCATGGCCTGCACCATCTGCTTCTGGGCCAGCACCTCTCCCTGGGTCTCGCGGGACAGCGCCCGTTCGCACATCATGTCGAAGGCGCGCTTGACCTTGCCCACGGTGCGCATGGCGTGGTGGATGCGGCCGCCGCCGAGGCGCGTCTGGGCGACGATGAAACCCTGGCCGATCTCGCCGAGCAGGTGGTCGCGGGGGATGCGCACGCCGTTATAGCGGATGTAGGCGTGCGCGCCCTGCTCTTCGAAGCCCACGCCGACGTGGCGGATCATCTCCACTCCCGGGGTTTCCACCGGCACGATGAACATTGACATGCGCTGGTATGGGGGCGCTTCCGGGTCTGTCACCGCCATGACGATCAGGAAGGATGCATAGCGGGCATTGGACGAGAACCACTTCTCGCCGTTGATGACCCACTCATCGCCTACCGCCTCGGCCCGGCAGGTGAACACCTTGGGGTCGGCGCCGCCCTGGGGTTCGGTCATCGAGTAGCACGAGCAGATCTCGTTGTCGAGCAGCGGCTGCAGGTAACGGGCCTTTTGCTCCACCGTGCCGTAGTGGGCAAGGATCTCCGCATTGCCGGAATCGGGCGCCTGGCAACCGAACACCACCGGCGCGCACTTCGCCCGGCCAAGAATTTCGTTCATCAGCCCGAGCTTGAGCTGGCCGTAGCCCTGGCCACCGAGTTCCGGGCCGAGATGGCAGGCCCACAGCCCGCGCTTTTTCACCTCTTCCTGCAGGGGCGGAATGAGTTTCGCGCGGTGCTCCTCGGAGAAATCGTTGGGGTGTCCGATGATGAAATCGAGCGGCTCGATCTGTTCGCGAACGAAGTCGTCCATCCAGTCGAGTTCCCGCTGAAATGCCGGTTCGGTTTCGAAATCCCAGGCCATGTGCCGCTCCCAAAAATTGCAAGGTGCTCATTTAACGCATGATCGCGCGAATTGTGAAGCGGGATTGATCGGCCAACTTCCATTATGCTCGCCCGGCACTTCACAACCGCATCCGGAGCAATCGATGGGCGCAAGACTACAGGACAAGGTAGCGGTCATTACCGGCGCCGCCAGCGGCATCGGCAGGGCAACCGCAAGCCGATTCGTCGAAGAAGGCGCCAGCGTCGTACTCGCCGACATACAGGAGGACAAGGGCGCCGCGCTTGCCGAAGAGCTGGGGCCCGGCGCGCGCTTCATAGCCGCGGACGTCTGTGCCGAAGACGACATCAAGGCAGCCATCGATGACGCGGTCGAGACCTTCGGGCGCCTCGACTGCCTGTTCAACAACGCCGGATTCGCCGGCGTCAAGGGCACCATCGACACGCTCGACCTGGGCGAACCCTATGCGCGGACCGTGGGCGCCATGCTGACCGCGGTGGTGGCAGGCATGAAACACGCCGAACCGGTAATGAAGGCCGGCGGCGGCGGCTCCATCATCTCGACGGCCAGCGTCGCCGGGCTGGCGGGCGGTTACGGACCACACGTTTATGCCGCGATCAAGGCCGGTGTCATCAACCTCACCCGCTCAGTCGCCCTGGAACTCGGGCCTGCCAGCATCCGCGTGAACGCCATCTGTCCCGGCGGCATTGCCACCCCCATTTTCGCGGGCCAACTGGCGGTTGGCGGCGGCAACCAGGACTACGCGGAACTGGTGAAGCCGGCGCTGGCCATGATGCAGCCCATACCGCGCCCCGGCGTACCGCAGGACATCGCCAATGCAGCCTGTTTTCTGGCGAGCGATGAAGCCTCGTTCATCACCGGTCAGGCACTTGCCGTCGACGGCGGCCTGACCGCCGGTGCATGGACGCACCCGAGCCTGGCCCCCGATGTCCTGACAGCCATGTCCCAGCTATTCGGCGTCGACGACTTTAGCGAGATCGACACGGTGGTCCACGCCAGGCCGTCGCGGGCAGGGTAGGATGCCCCGCTTCGACGTTCGCGGCAGCGGGTGGGCAGGGCCATGAGCGACAGTCAGTCGGGGTTGTCCGAAGAGATGCGCAACGCGCTCGCGGCGGATCTTGCGCTGTTCGAACAGCATGGCATGACACTGAAGCGTGCCGCCCGGGGTCGAGCCGTCATTCACGCCGGCACAACAGAGAACATGGTCAATGCCAGGGGTCTGGTGCACGGCGGCATGGCCTATGTGATCGCCGATACCGCCTGTGCCTATGCGTTGCGCTCCGTGGGAACGTCCGGCGTCACCCAGAACGCCGGCTTCACCTATCTGTCCGGCGCAACCGCCGGCATGAAACTCGAAGCAACCGCCGAGATCGTCAAGGCCGGCCGCCGCGTTGCCAGCCTGCGCGCCGAAGTGCGCGCGGGTGATACGCTCATCGCCCACGGCATTTTCAACTTCGTGCTGGCACGCGACTGACCCGGCGCCAAGTGCCTGTCAACCCTTGCATACCGGCCTTTCGATCAGGAGCACACCCCGGTGAACATTGAGTGGACCACGCTGAACCTGCTGACCGCCCTGTGGATACTGGTCGCCCTGCCCGTCGTGGTGGTGGGCCTGAAAGGGTGGGACCCGGTCGGCCGGTGGGGCGGCGTGGGATGGGGCAAGCGCCTGAACAGTCGCTGGGCCTGGTTCGTCATGGAGATTCCCGCCCTCCTGGCCTTTCCCGTCATCTATCTCGCCAGCGGCAACCTGCATTTGATCGGCAACATCGTGCTCGTGTTGTGGCTGGCGCACTATGTGCACCGCACCCTGGTGTGGCCCTGGGTCGTGCAGAAAAGAGACGCCACCATCTCGCTGGCCATGTGCGGCGCCGCCGTCCTGTTCAACCTGGTCAACAGCAGCCTGGTCGGATGGTTCATGGGCTACGCGGCCGACTACGCGGCACAGTGGCTGACCGATCCGCGCTTTGTGGCCGGGGCGGCACTGATGCTTGGCGGAGCCGCGCTCAATGTCTGGGCGGACTATCGCCTGCTGCGCCTGCGCAAGCTGAACGAAGGCCGCTACGTGCTGCCCAGGGGCGGCGCCTACGATTACGCCTGCTGCCCCAACTTCACCGGCGAAATCATCGAGTGGATCGGTTTCGCCCTGTTGACCTGGTGCCTGCCGGGCCTGGCATTCGCGGTGTGGACGGTCGCCAACCTGTTGCCGAGAGCGGTCTGGCGCCGAAACTGGTATCGGCAGCGGTTCAGCGACTACCCGGCCGCCAGGCGCGCTTTGTTCCCGGGCGTTCTTTAGTCAGCATAGGGCACCGAGCCGCTCATCGAGTTCTCGATTTCCGTTGTTTTTTCTCGATTGCTTTCGTATTGGCGGAAGATATGCCGGGCAAGTACACGCCCCGATATCCGATCAAGCGTGCGGGCCGACCGCCCCCATGCGAAAGCCGCGCCGCGCCTGCCGGGCGTGAAAGCGGCCCGGCGCCACCAGCGCCGCCACCACCGGGTCCAGTGGCACCAGGTCGCCGGTCAGGTGGCTGGCAATCAACGCCGCCGCGAACGGCGCGCTTACCATGCCCATGGACCCGTGCGCGGTACTGGCGTACAGGCCCGGCGCCAGTTCGCCTACGATGGGCGTACGGTCGGAGGCGATGGTTCGGGCCGCCCGCGCGCGCGCCTTCCACCGATACGCGCGCCCCGCCACCGGCCTTAGATTGCGTTCGGTGGCCTGACGCACGGGCCAGGCGCGGTGTTCGAAGGTGGCGCCGGCGACCACGCCGTCGCCGGTCGGCGCCAGATAGCCATCGCCCACCACGGCGAGGCGCGGAGCGGCAGGCATCGTTACCACATCCACCTGCCCCTGCACCTCCGCCGTTTCCAGAAAACCGGCCGACGGATGGTCACGCACCGCCCCGGCACAGGCCAGTACCAGGGGCTGCACGCCTTGCGGGGCCTGCTGGCGAAGACGCAGGTCAATACGGGGGTGGTCGAGCAGGCAGCGAATCAACTCGGCAGGATTCACTATGCCGGCCTCGGGAAAGTACAGGGCATCGCCATGCAACCGCCAACCGCCGATGCGCATCGCCTGTTCATGGTTCAGCCGCTGCAACAACCCGCTCGCCGCATACGCCGAGACGATGCGCCGCAGCTTCCCGGCATCGAGATTGGGCCCCAGGGTCTGCAGCACGCCGCCCTGCACGAAGCCCGGGAAGCGGCTTGCCCAGGCCTGGCTGTAGGCGTAGGCATGCGCCCGCCAATCGGCCTGCGGGCTGCCGTCTGCAAGCAGCCTCGGGTGCAGCAGCAAGGCGGGAATGCCGGACGCACCGGCCGCGGGTTTTTCCGCAACGTCGTACAGGTTTACCGATATCCCCTGTTCCGCCAGGTGTCGGGCGATGCTGGCGCCGGCCATGCCCGCCCCCGCGACGGTTACGCGCGCCGGCACCCGCCGCCGGGGCCGGCCGTCCCCGGCGAACACTCCGGCCAGGCTTTCCCGCTTGTGTGGCCGCTGGTCGACCCGGCGCATTTCGAATCCGCCAGCCTGCAAACCTCGGCGCACGGCGCCGGCGGCGGTAAACGTCGAAACCGTCGTGCCGGCGGTGGAAAGGCCCGCGATCTGGCCCAGTAGCGGTTCGCGCCACATGTCTTCATTGCGGTCCGGCGCAAAACCGTCCAGAAACCAGGCATCGATGGGTTGGCGCTGACCGCCGAGCAGATCGGCCAGCCCCGCGGCGGCCTCGCCCCAGTACAGAGACAGGCAGATGCGGCCCTCTGCCAGCACGCGCCGGTGCCAGCCCGCCAGCAGTGGCGGGTAGGCGTGTTCCAGGCGCCCGTACACCGGCAGCCTGGCCTTGCGTTGCCGCGCAATCGCAAGGAATTCGCCCGGGCTGATCGGGCGCGCATCGCAACTGACGAAGTGCAGCCGGCAACCGGCCTTCAGCGCCAACGCCGCGCACACCGCAAAATTGAGCCCGGTTCCGAACCCCAGTTCCCCGACGCGCAGCGTCGCACCTCTGTCGGCCGCCTCGGCGGCTTTGCTTGCCAGTTGCGCCGGTTCGACAAACACCCGCTGCACCTCTCGGGATTCGTCCGGGGAGTGGTAAATGTCGCCATAGTCGCGGGCGTAAGGTTGGCCATTGCGCCAGCCCAGGTCGGCCGGCCGGATCACGGCGCGACCGGTCGCTGAGGGTCTGCGATCCACTCACTCCAGGAGCCGGGATACAGGGCCGGCTCGTCGAATCCTGCCAGGCGCATGGCCAGCACGTTGTGGGCGGCGGTCACGCCCGACCCGCAATAGCAGACCGGGTTTTCCGCAACGTCAGCGAACCGCTCCCGGAGCTGCGCATGCGAACGAAAACAACCGCGCTCATCCAGGTTTTCCTGGAATGGCCGGCAGTGGGCGCCGGGGATATGTCCCGCCACCGGGTCGATGGGCTCCTCAAGGCCATCGAAGCGTCGCCTGGTGCGTGCATCGACCAGGCAGTAACGCGTGTCTCGGGCCTGGATGTCGCTCGCCGTGACCGTGCGGGTCAGCGCTGGACGCAATGGAAAGTTGCCGGGTTCCGGGGTAGGTACGGTGCGGGACACCTCGCCCGGCCAGACGGCGATGCCGCCATCGAGCACCGCCGATGCCCGGTGCCCGCACCAACGGGCCAGCCACCAGCCCCGCGCGGCAAAGGCGCCGCCGGCATCGTCGTAAAACACGAGCTGGTCGCCGGCATTGGCGCCCCAGGCCGCGAAACGCGCCGCCAGGCTGCCGCGGACCGGCAGCGGATGGCGTCCCGCCGCCCCCGGTGCCGCTGCCAGATGCCGGTCGAGGTCGGCATGCAGCGCTCCCGGAATATGGCCTGCCTCATAGGCGCGGCGCCCCGCATCCGGGTCGCCAAGGACCGCCCGGCAATCGAAGATGCAAACGCCGCCAGCCAGACGCTGCAGCGCCTGCACATCGATCAGTTCAGTGTACATGGATTGAGTGCCACCGCATCGCAGCCAGTTCTCACCCTGCAATCACGCCGGAAACGCGCTACGGCTCCGGGTGGTTCCGGGTATCCGCCGACCGCCTCGAAATGAAACGAAACTGCATGGCGGTCTGTACGGGTTGACCATTTGCCACACTGTGGGCGAATCAGTCCAGTATGCTCAGATAAGCGTCTGAAAACAGGTCGCGTCCGATTATCAGCTTCATGATTTCGGAGGTACCCGCATCGATGCGGTCTACCCGCGCATCGGTAAACAGGGTGGCGATGTCGTACTCCATCATGTACCCGGCGCCACCGTGCAGCTGCACCCCGAGGTCAACCATTTTCCATTCGATTTCCGCGGTGAGCAACTTGGCCTTGGCGGCCATGTTGGAGGTCAGTTCGCCGGCATTGTGAAACGCCACGCAGTGGTCGACGATCAGCAGCACCATGGCATGACGGCTTTCGGCCCCGTCGAGCTTGGCGGCGACGATCACATAGTCTGCATTGATGCCGTTGGAGATGTAGGTTTTGGAGCCGTTCAGCAGGTAATGTTCACCGCAGTCCCTGGCGCTGGAGCGCATGCCGGCGAGGTCACTGCCGGCATCGGGCTCGGTCATGGCGATGGCAAGGATCTTCTCGCCCCGGACGCATCCAGGCAGCAAGCGCATCTTCTGTTCGTCGCTACCGTACTGGTCGATATAGGGCCCCACCAGGCGGCTGTGCAGCGTGTTGTACCAGTCTGCGCACCGTGCCCGCTGCGTTTCCTCGATGATGATCTGTTCGAAGCGGAAGCCCGAATCGCCCATGCCACCATACTTTTCGTCCGGCCAGACCATGAGAAAGCCCTTTTCGCCAGCCTTCCTGAATATCTCCCGGTCGACGATGCCGGCCTCGCGGAACTCCGGCATGCGCGGCGCGACTTCGGATTCGAGAAAGCGCCGATAGGCGTCCCGGAACATGGTTTGCTCTTCGGTGAACTGGCGCACTCTGGAGCTTGACTCTGCTGCTGGTGACCGTGGAGAGTATGCTGTCAATTGAACTGCATCAGCAAGGCGTGCGTGAGGCAGGCCCGACGTTCACAAGCCGCCTGCCGGCCCCCCGATCGGGCAGGCGGTTGTCGCCGGCGCAATGCAAGGCGTGCTCAACCTCTTGGGGTCGTCCGCGCCAGGCCCGCCCCCGGCAGCGTCGCGCAAACCGAGGGCGCTCCCTGACACCCCCTGGCCATGGCCCGCACGCCCCGTCATTCGATCACGAAAGGGCAATTTCGCACACCAATCAAAGAGATAGTCCATTGCCAGCATTCGGCCCCGGCATTCCTAATACACATGCGTGAATTGGGGCTGGCTGACAACGCCAAACCCCACGCGCAGGGAAGCTGCGCCCGATCGAGCGTTTTCCGGATCACAAGGCGATCAGGCCCCTGTACGAGCACACCATCGCAACGAGCGGCGCGCCCGGGTCTGTCTGCATAGCGGCATTCGATGCTGACAGCCCACGGGAGCAGGTTGTGATGCGAACGTCACCCAATAATTGCATGTGAGGGATAACCGATGCTGACAGCCCGTCGACGCGTCAGGCACTCAACCGAATCACGTTCCGCGTTTCCAGGTCACGCCCCCACTTCCCCGACGTCCTGTCACGTCAACCCGGTTGCAACGGCCGGAAGCCTGCGTCCTTCGCTGCCGGCCAACGGTGTCATGATCGCCTTGTGCGGCCTGATTCTGACGCTGGGCGCAATGTCCGCTCACGGTGAGTTCCTCGCCTATTCGGTCACTCAATCGGACAGGTCGCCACTGCCCCGCCACCTCGACAACATCGAGGCCAAACACCTGGTTAACATCGATTGGGGTCCGTATGCCGGGCCCAGGGCCCGTGTGGGGGTGCTCGAGGTGGACAACACCAGCGGCCTCGGAACAGTCACCATCGGCTCCGGCGACACCAAGACCGACATCTCGCTGAACGGGCAACAGGTACCGGTGAACGGCATCGAGGCGATCGTCACCGACACGATGGCCCGTACCGGCCGGTTTTCGCTGGTCGAACGGAAAATTCTCAACGAGGTGCTCGGCGAACAGGATCTGGGCGATAGGGTCTCGCAGCCATCGGCGGCCAAGACCGGCAAGGTTCTGGGTGCGCAATATCTCCTGCAGGTGGTGGTCACCGACTACCAGGACAAGGTCAGCAGCATGGGCGGCGGCGCCATCGGCGCGCTAACCCGTGTACCAGTGCTGGGCGGCGTCGGCATCAAGCGAAGCGAGGGGCGCGTTGGCCTGAATTTTCGCCTGATCGATGCACAGACCAGCGAAGTGGTCTACACCAGGCAACTGGAGTCCATCATCCGCGAGAGCGGCCTGCTGTTAGGCGTGGGCGGCATGGGTGGCGGCGTCGGTCTGGGCGGATTCCTGGGCAGGTACACCAAGACGCCAATCGGACAGGCGGTGATAGCGGGCGTGAACCAGGGCGTGTACGACCTCGTTCAGGTCATAGGCACGAAGCCCGCACAGGGTAGCGTGGTGAAAGTCGACGGAGCACGAATCTGGCTGAACATCGGTCAGGACTCAGTAACGGTTGGCGATGCACTGCAGGTACTCGCCAGGGGCGAACATCTCATCGACCCCGAAACCGGCCTCAATCTCGGCACTGAAGATACCGTGACCGGGCAGGCGCGGGTAACCGAAGTCCGGGAGAAATTCAGTATTGCCCAACTCGACTCCTCAACCGCGACAGTGAATCGCGGCGACCGGGTCCTGTCGCTGGTACCCCCTCCACCAATCGAGTTTGCGGATACCTGGGCACCGCCTCGGCGGGCAAAACGATTCAGGCGATAAAGGCCGGTGCGACCAATCCCCGCCACCCTGAAGGGCGTACCCTGGATTCATTGGGTCCCGGTCGAGAACACCTGCTGACAACGCCGGGAGCGCCGGAAAGCTGGTCTGCCGCAAGTTGGCGAAACCAGGCGGATTCCGAACGGTGCATGCCGCAGGGTCCGACACCCCGCATCCTGGCGCCGGATTACCCGGTTGACCGGCGTTGGCGGAACGGACTGTCCGCATACCCCTTTTGGTACGTGGCGTGTTCATGGAAGGTTTGGCGGGCTCGTTCGAACGCCATCTCGCCGCCGACGGGCGCGGGAACGCTTCCGCCCCTGTTGTGTGCGACCGCGCCCAGCCAACGGATGGCATCGGGCACCTCGTCTTCCAGCATCGCACGGCTCGAACCGCTCAAGATCGGCGTTTCGGACATGTGATACCCGATCAAGGCCAGCAGTGCCGCAGCACAGGCGGCGTCCGCGTGTTTCTGGTTCGGCTCCAGCAAACCCGGGCACCTTTGCTGGAGTTGCTTTCCGGCGTCGAGCAGGGTCCGGGCACTCCTCCGATAACCGGCTGCTTCCGTACTCAGGCGTTTGATCTGCCCGTCCAGGCTGCGAACTTCGGGCTGGTGCTGTCCTTTGGTTCGAGCGACCCGATGCCGGTCAGTCAGCAGCGATCTGGCCTTGTTTTCCGCAACCGATGCAAGTTCCTGCAAGGCATCCGCCCTGGCACCCAGATCGCCACTCAACGTCGGACCGCTGACGCTTCCAAGAAGGCGGTGCAACTCGCAAACGAGCCTTGCACGATGTTGAAGCGCAAGAGGTGACTCATGAGCCGGAAGCGGAAACTGCCGGGTATGGATTCGGCATTGCACGGCCTGCGCACCCTCCGGGCCGGTGATGTGCAGTCGAACGGGGGACGACCGATTTCGACCGCGCCCCAGCGCGTCCAGGTTTTGAATCTGGGACGTTATCGCGTCAGGACTTACGTCGGAAGGGGAGACCAGGCAGACGTTGAAAAGGTTCAGGTCGACGACCTCGCCGGCTATCGCCCGCGCATAAGTCTGACGGTCGGCTGCAAGCAAAGCGGCGGCGGCTGTTTGCATGGCCATGAAGTGGAACGCCAGGGTCCTCGCGCGCGCGGCGTATCCTTCGGCGATCGCGGCGTTCGTTCTGATTGCACGGACTTGGATGTCGGTAGTCTCCTCGATGTCTTGACTGGGGACTTCCCGATCCATGCTGAGGCCGACGATCGCCCGAAGTTCCCAGTCGCCAAGCCTGGCCAGGCTGCTCCCCTGGAACTTGACGGTGCTGAAAAGCCCGTGACTCAGCCCGGAATAGAGTATTTCGTTCCCGGCGCCTTCGACACGAGTGTGCGCGAGGTTTGCCGGCGGCTTGAAGAAATTGCATGTCAGCAGCCTGGTACTGAAGAACTCGGGGTCGCCATGGGCACAGCGCTTTGCGAGCCGCGTGCGGTCCGTGGTGCATTGGCTGTTGCTGACCATGCAGGCAGGCGTGAAGGCAGGCAGGCGGCCGACATCGTATCGGGTGAGCGTGGCCAGGAACCTGGCCTCGGCATCGAGTTGTCCGGTGAATCCGCGACCGCTCATGCAGCTCAGAACCGGTGTCTCGCCCGACAGGTAGCCGATCAGCGCCAGGCACGCCGCCGCCCGGTTTCTCGACTCGTCGTCAACCGGCCAGATTCGACCGTTCCTGCGCATGCCTTCCAGTTGCTGCCCCGCCCAGCGCAACATCTCCGCGTTGCGTCGCAGCAGCACCAGTTCACGATCAATCCGATCAATGCGGTCATGCATCGATTTGCCTGCGGCCTGGTCCTGGTCCCAGGCCAATTGGGCCAGGTCCCGGCTCAGCACGTCTCGTTCGGCTCGCAATTGTGAAACGCGCTCGGCCACGGCACTGGCGCCGGTGCTCGAATGGCCTTCCGACGCTGTGGGATATTCGTCACCGGCTGACTCGCAGCGGATGTCGGCACCTGACCGGCGGGCTTCGGTCAGCAGCGCCGCCGTGTCCGAGCACAGCACCTGCTGGCTGACGTGGATGCGCGCGCGTACGGTAACCGGTGGGCACCCCGACGGCCTGACCTGCAAAGAAACCGGGTCCCCGGCCTCGAGTCGTTCGAAGGCGTCGGCCTGTGCCCGCCATGCTTCATATTCCCCGGGCGCCACCAGGGAGACATTGCACAGACGGACATCAACGCTGTGCCCGTTGCGGGCACATTGCAGCAGCTCCGGGTCGGCTGCGACGGCGGCAGCTACGGTTGCCCGTGCCATCCCGGCGAAGGCGCACTGCCGGGCAATGCGCGCCAGGACGACTGCCTGCTCACCGCCTTGCCGGATCGCCCTGCAGTACCCGTCAATGCGCTCGGCGTCGCTCGCGCGCAGACGTGCGCCGTCCGTTTCGGAAACGAACAGCTCACTAAGCACGGCGCGAAGATCGGCATCGGGCAACCGGGCAAGAGCGCAAGCATCCAGTTCACTGGCGGTGAACAGGTGATGGTGCAGGGCGTGGAACAGGGGCTGCTCGAAGCGTTCGTACAGCAGGGACAGCGCCAGGCCGGGTGCCTGGGCATACCGCGCTGCCGGACGCTTGCAGGAATCAACGACCGTTGGGCGGTCGCCTGCATGTTGCGCCTGCAGCACCCTTCCCGGCACCTTGCGGCCGGTGACATTGACTGCCTGGTACGCATCGGTGCCGCCACCGTCCAGGACCGGCAGGCGAACTACCCATCGGCGCAGATGCCCGTGCAGGCTCGACTGCACCGCCGTCGCGAAATCCGTGGCTTGCCGATGGTGAGCAGTCAATTCGAAAAGCAACTTGCGGGCATCGGCTTCCTGGTGGCCGCACTGATGCAGCGACGAACCAAAGTCCTCTGTCAAACGCTGTTCGTAGCGAGCCAGGTCTTTGCCCAAATCGTCGAGCTGGCTTTGCAGGTACAGCAGTTCGGAGTCGCGCATGAACGCCCGTGAAGCCCGATGCACGGACTGATTCAACTGTCTCAGGCTTGACTCGGTCTCGCGCAGTTGAATCTCCGTGGAAACCAGGTCCTGACCGAGGCCCCACGCCCGGCCCAGGTGGTCGCGAAACTGCTGCAACCGCTGTCCGAGCGATTGGCGAAGCGCCTGCGCCTGTGGCCCGAGCCTCGGCCCCGCATGGGCACCCGGTTGCAGACCGGCCACTTCGCCCTCCCCCGCGGGTGATCCGAGCCCCTCGCGGGTTGGGGATGGCGGACGCACCACCGGGCGACATTCTCGAACCTGGGGCAGCCGCGCGGCGGGTGACGCCCCGACTGCCGCCACTGAAGCGGACGATGCGCCTCGTTCGGCCAGGCCTGTGCAGGCCGCGAGTTGCGCTGTGCGCGCGGGGCCGTGGGACGCCATCGCCGTCCCCGGATGCGGGGCCTGGCGGCGGGTTTGGCGCACGGAAAGGCCGTCCGCCTGCTGCGGTTGCACGGTAACCCTGTGATTGCCCAGGGCGCCACTGGCGGGTCGGCCCGGTGCAGGCGATGCACCGGCACCGGAGACTGCCGGCGTCTTGTCGGGCAAGCTCAGCGAATGGTCCATCTCTTGGCTTCCTCCACAGCACTCTGCTAAAGGGGCGCGGCAGGCCAACTCCGTTTCCAGCGGCCACATGGGCTACCAGGAGTGACACGGAGGCGCCCCTCTGCATGTGTGCCGTGCACTTGCCGTCATGGCGAAAGCCGGTCGGCATCAGTCACTTTGCCCGGAAGTTGACAACAGGAGTGGTGCTTGGTTCCGGGAAGATGCCGGTGTCGTGTCACACGTCTTGCTACGCATTCAGCTTGACCGCGCAAGCCGTACGTCGGGCGAATTGCCGGTCTCGCGGCGGAGCGGCTGCCGTGGTCGAATGTCCGGAAACGGCGTCGTTACATCGTGGAAGTGTGAGATGGTGGAGCCAGGCGGGATCGAACCGCCGACCTCTACAATGCCATTGTAGCGCTCTCCCAGCTGAGCTATGGCCCCACTTCGCGGCGCACTGCCCGGACCGGGCAGCGGCATGCACGGCCATTCTACCGTTCCCGACCGCAACATCATAGAAACCGGCTGCGTGTCTCTCACCCCCGGAACTTTGTCAACCGGGTACTACACAGGGTATGTTCGCGCACCAGGCGATTGCCCTGGTATGGCGTTTCGATTGACAGGCCCGGTGTCGAACCCGCGACTGGCGGTGATCCCGCGAAAGCAATGAGGAGCACAGTGCATGATTCTTGCGCTCGATGTCGGCAACAGCCAGATTTATTGCGGCGTGTTTGGCGACGGCCGTCTGAAGGTACAGTTTCGCCGCACCTCCATCACCCGCAGTTCATCGGATGAACTCGGCATATTCCTGCGCGCCGCCCTGCGGGAGAACGGCATAGACCCCGATTCAATCGTGGAAATCGCCGCCTGCTCGGTGGTGCCGGACCTGAATTACTCGCTCAGGGCCTGTTGCCAGAAGTATTTCCGCCTCGAACCCATGATCATGCGGCCAGGAGTCAAGACCGGGCTGAAGATACGCTACAAGGACCCCAGGGAAGTCGGCGCCGACCGCATTGCCGATGCCATGGGCGCGGTCAAGCTGTACCCCGGGCGCAACCTGATCGTCGTCGACTTCGGCACCGCGACAACGGTGTGTGCCATCAGCAGCGAACGGGAGTTCCTTGGCGGCAATATTCTGCCCGGGCTGCGGCTTTCCATGGATGCGCTGGAGGCCAAGACCGCGCAACTGCCGTCCGTGGAGATCCGGCCGGTGCGCAGGTCCATCGGGCGCTCCACCGTGGAGAGCATCCAGAGCGGGCTGTACTGGAGCAACGTGGGCATGGTCAAGGAACTGACAGGCCGCATTACCAGGGAACTGTTCCCGGACGATGCACCCGTCATCATCGGTACGGGTGGCTTTTCCCACCTTTTCGACCGGGAGAGCCTGTTTGATGACGTCATACCCGACCTCATCCTTACCGGTCTGCTGGAAGCGCTGCGCCTGAACCGATGAACACCGCGCGCACTGCGCAGTTGCGGAGCCGCCAATGAGCGACTTCCCCACCATCCGCACGCTGCTCGACTCGGGTGCAGACGGCGCTCCGGCCATGGTCGGTGCGCAACGTTCGCCATTGACCTTTCGGGCACTGCGCAAACTCGTCGACGAGGTCGGCGGAACCTTGAGCGAATTGGGCATCGGCCGCCAGAGCAGGGTGGCAATCGTGCTGCCGAACGGGCCGGAGATGGCCGCCTGTTTCACGGCGGTCGCCTGTCACGCCACGGCTGCTCCCCTCAACCCGGCTTGCAGACAGGAAGAGTTCGAATTCTATCTATCCGACCTTGGCGCCCGTGCCCTCATCGTCGCGGGCGAAGGCCGCGCGCGCGCCCGCCCTGCCGCTACCAGGCTGGGCCTGCAGGTCATCGAACTGGTCACCAGGCCAGCGCTACCGGCCGGTACCTTTCAGTTGCGGCCGTCAAGCGGCACCGAAAGCAGCGCGGCACAGTCAGCGCGACCCGCCGAACCCGATGACATCGCTTTGATGCTGCACACTTCCGGTACCACGTCGCGCCCCAAAGTCGTACCGTTGAGCCACCGCAATCTGTGCGCTTCGGCGCGTAATGTTGCCGCCACGCTGCGCCTCGACACGGGCGATGTGTGCCTGAACGTCATGCCGCTGTTTCACATCCATGGCCTGGTGGCGGCCCTGCTCGCCTCGCTGGGAGCCGGCGGCTCCGTATTCGCCGCGCCGGGCTTCGACGCGCTGCGCTTTTTCGTCTGGCTGCAGGAGGCAGAAGCCACCTGGTACAGCGCCGTGCCCGCCATGCACCAGGCCATTTTGCGCCGAGCCGCGCGCAATCGTGCCATCATCGGCAGTAACCCGTTGCGATTCATCCGCTCGGCGTCCGCATCGCTTCCCCGCCAGGTATTGGCGGAACTCGAATCGACCTTTGGCGTGGCCGTTATCGAGGCCTATGCCATGACCGAGGCTGCCCACCAGATGACCAGCAATCCGCTGCCACCGGGTGAACGCATTCCCGGTAGCGTCGGCCGGGCGGCCGGGCCGGAGGTCGCGGTCATGCACGAGACAGCCACTACATTGCTCGATCCGGGGCAAACCGGCGAGGTCGTCATCCGCGGCGACAATGTCTTTGCCGGTTACGAGAACAATGCCGAGGCCAATGCCGCCGCCTTCGCCGATGGCTGGTTTCGCACCGGTGACCAGGCGGTGATGGACGGGCAAGGCTATCTGACCATCACCGGCAGGCTGAAGGAAATCATCAACCGCGGCGGAGAGAAGATCTCGCCGCTGGAAGTGGACGACGTGCTCATGGATCACCCTGCCGTGCTGCAGGCGGTTACCTTCGCCATGCCCCATGAGGCGCTCGGCGAAGAGGTGGCCGCCGCCGTCGTGCTGCGCGAGCACGGCTCCGCCGGACAGCACGACATTCGCCGCTTTGCCGCGGAGCGCCTGGCGCCGTTCAAGGTGCCCCGTCGGGTGGTGGTGGTCGATGAGATTCCCAAGGGCGCCACCGGCAAGCTGCAGCGCATCGGCCTGGCCACCAGGCTGGGGCTGGCCTGATGCGCATCTGCGTCTATGGGGCGGGAGCCACCGGCGGCTACATTGGCCTGCAGCTTGCCTTGGCCGGGCAGGACGTCACGCTGATTGCTCGCGGAGCGCACCTCGAAGCCATGCAGCAACGCGGCCTGAAGCTGCTGATCGATGGCGAAGAGCGCGTTGCCCGGCCGCGCTGTGTCGCAGACCCGGCCGCCGCCGGCCCCCAGGACTTTGTCATCGTGACGCTCAAGGCGCACTCCGTTCCAGCCGTCGCCGGATTAATGCAACCGTTGCTGCACGAAGAGACGGCGGTGGTCACGGCCACCAACGGCATCCCCTGGTGGTATTTCTACGGTGTGGACGGCCCGCATCGCAATCGCCGCATTGAAAGCGTCGATCCGGGTGGCTGCATCTGGGAGGCGATTCGTCCGGAACGCGCCATCGGCTGTGTTGTATACCCGGCCACGGAGGTCGCCGAACCCGGCGTCATCCGTCATATCGAAAGCAACCGGTTTACCCTGGGAGAGCCGTGCGGCCGTGTGCGGCAGCGAACCACACGGCTGGCCGAAGTGCTGCGCGAGGCGGGCTTCCGGTGCCGGGTGAAAGCCGATCCCAGGGAGGAAATCTGGCTGAAGCTGCTCGGCAACGTAACCTTCAACCCCATCAGCGCGCTCACCCACGCCACCATGGACCGGATTGCCGGGGAACCTGCGACTGCTGGCCTGTGCCGGCGGATGATGGGCGAAGCGCGGCATGTGGGTGAGCAACTCGGTATCGCCTTCAAGATCGACATCGACCGGCGGCTGGCGGCGGGCCGCGCCGTGGGCGCGCACAAGACCTCGATGCTGCAGGACCTGGAGGCGGGCCGGCCGATGGAAATCGATGCCCTGGTCACCGCCGTGCAGGAACTCGGCCGACTGGTCGGGGTGCCGACGCCGACCATCGACGTGGTGCTGGCGCTGGTGCAGGCGCGCGGCCGCTCAGCGGGCACCTACTCCCGATAACTCCGGTGCTTTGGTCCGCGCAACGTCGAGCATGCCCTCCCGCTCGATGAAGGCGATGATGTCATCGATGCCCTGCCCGGCCTTCAGGTTGGCGAACACGTAGGGCGCCTCGCCACGCATGCGCGCCGTGTCCCGCTCCATGACCTGCAGGGACGCGCCCACGTAGGGGGCGAGATCGATCTTGTTGATGACCAGCAGGTCGGAACGCGTGATGCCGGGCCCACCCTTGCGCGGAATCTTGTCGCCGGCGGCCACGTCGATGACATAGATGGTGAGATCGACCAGTTCCGGGCTGAAGGTGGCGCTCAGGTTGTCGCCGCCGCTCTCGACCACCACCAGTTCGAGCTGCGGAAATCGCAGGCTCAGCGTGTCGATGGCGGCCAGGTTCATCGAAGCGTCCTCGCGAATGGCCGTGTGCGGGCAGCCGCCGGTTTCCACGCCGACGATACGTTCCCGTTCCAGGGCCTCTGCGCGCAACAGGATCTCGGCGTCCTCCCGGGTGTAGATGTCGTTGGTAACCACCGCCAGGTCATAGCGGTCGCGCAGGCGCCGGCACAGCAGTTCCACCAGGGTTGTCTTGCCGGCCCCGACGGGACCACCCACGCCGAGTCTCAGGGTCGATTTCATACTTTTCTCCTCATGATCGAAACAGCCTGACCTGTTTGGTCTCGTGCCAGGCACAGGCCAATGCGTGGCCGGGTGTCGTACAGCCGATGTCCCCCGCTTTGCAGGCAAGCGCATCGTCGACCGCCTGCCCAATGCTGTCCCCCAGGGCACGCAGCAGACGCTGACCGGCGCTGTGGCCGAGGGGCACGAGCTTGACCGCCGCGGCCACCTGGTTCTCGCACCAGGACCAGGCGTAGCCGGCCGCCGCCTCGCCGGCATCGACTCTCCACTCGGCGGCCAGCACGGCGAATGCCGCCGGAAATCCCAATGGCTCGCCGGGCACCGCCAAATCCAGCGTTCGTGCCAGGCGCATCAGCGCCACACCCATGTTGGCGTCTTCCTCGCGCAGTTCGGCGGTTTCCCGGCAGGCACGGGCAATTGCGTCCCAATGGCGAACGGCAGCCGCGTCGTTCGCACGCCAGGCGCCATGCGCACGCAACACGACCGGCAGGTCGACCCGCGCCACAGCGGTGTGCAGCAGGCCGGCCACCCAGGTGCGCGCCGTCGCTTCGTTCGCCACCCAGCCGTCGGATACGGCCTGTTCCAAACCTTGCGAATAGTGGTAAGCGCCCACCGGCAGGGTTGGGCTGATCAACTGCCACAGGCGGGTGGGATCAGTGCGCGTGGCCATGTTCGTGCGCGTGCCGCCCATAGGCGCCGGACTCCGGTTCGAATGGGACCGATTCGCGTACAGCGGCTCCGCCCAGGCCGCACACCATGTCGTCGAGTACGTGATCGGCCAGGTAGCGCAACCAGCCGCGGCCCACCTGTACCGCGACGTGGCGATTGCCGAGGTGGTAGGCAATACGCGCCAGCTGGCGCGGGTCGTCGCAGCGCACCGTGGACACCGGCTCTGCGGCCGAGACTACGATAACTTCGCGTCCTGCGCGCGACAGCAGGCGATCGCCGCCGCGCATGACCGCACCCCTGGACAGCATCAGGGCGACTTCCTCGCCGGAGTCGAGCGTGGCGCGCTGTCGGGCTTTGCGACGCCGGGCGAAGGGCAGCGTGAGGGTATCGCTGACGCAAGCCGGCGATTTCAGCGCGGGTAGACATTCGGTGAATCGTTCCATTTCTCGCCTCCGCTCAGAACAGGAAGTACCGCTGCGCCAGCGGCAGCACGCTGGCGGGCTCACAGGTCAGCAGCTCACCGTCGGCCCGTACCTCGTAGGTCTCCGGGTCGACGGTAATCTCCGGGGCATAGTCGTTCAGCAGCATGTGCCGTTTTTGCACCGATCGGGTGCCAGCCACCGCGACGGCGGCCTTGGACAGCCCGAGCCTGTCCTGTATGCCTTCCTCCAGCGCCGCCTTGGCGACAAAGGACACGGAGGTTGCCGCCAGCGCACCGCCGAAGGCACCGAACATGGGCCGGTAGTGCACCGGCTGCGGGGTCGGAATCGAGGCGTTCGGGTCGCCCATGGGAGCGGCGGCAATCATGCCGCCCTTCAGGATCAGCGACGGCTTCGCGCCGAAGAAGGCCGGTTTCCATAGTACCAGGTCGGCCAGCTTGCCCACTGCCACGGAACCGACCAGGTCAGCCATGCCGTGGGTGATGGCGGGATTGATGGTGTACTTGGCGATATAGCGCTTGACGCGATGGTTATCGTTGCGGCCGCTGTCCTCGGGCAGTGGCCCGCGTTGTACTTTCATTTTGTGCGCCGTTTGCCAGGTGCGGCAGATCACTTCGCCGACCCGCCCCATCGCCTGGGAGTCGGAGGCGATCATGGAGAAGGCGCCGAGGTCGTGCAGGATGTCTTCGGCAGCGATGGTCTCCCGGCGGATTCGCGATTCCGCAAAGGCCACGTCCTCGGGAATCGACGGGTCGAGGTGATGGCAGACCATCAGCATGTCGAGGTGTTCGTCGACGGTGTTGATCGTGTAAGGCCGCGTCGGATTGGTCGACGACGGCAGCACGTTCTGCAAGGCGCAGGCCTTGATGATGTCAGGTGCGTGTCCGCCGCCCGCGCCCTCGGTGTGATAGGTATGTATCGAACGGCCCTTGAACGCGGCCAGCGTACGCTCGACGAAACCGGACTCGTTCAGCGTGTCGGTGTGGATGGCCACCTGCACGTCGAAGCGTTCCGCTGCCGCCAGGCAGTTGTCGATGGCCGCTGGTGTGGTGCCCCAGTCTTCGTGCAGTTTCAGACCCATGGCGCCGGCACGGAGCTGTTCGTCGAGCGGTTCCGGCAGGCTGGCATTGCCCTTGCCCAGAAACCCAAGGTTCATCGGCAGACCATCCGCCGCCTTGAGCATGTGGGCGATATGCCAGGCACCCGGCGTACAGGTGGTGGCATTGGTGCCGGTGGCCGGCCCGGTGCCGCCGCCCAGCATGGTGGTTACCCCGGACATCAGCGCCTCTTCCACCTGCTGCGGACAGATGAAGTGAA
>CAZNFI010000042.1:0-19934 GCA_964572185.1 uncultured Pseudomonadales bacterium | reverse complement strand
GCGCTGATGTTCCTTGCATGTCAGCGTCCCGGCGCGCCGGGTTCCCGACTCCTAGGCCGCGATCAGATGCTCCGCCGACTCGCCTTCGAGAAAACGCGCCTTGATTTTCTTCATGGCGTTCTGCTCGAGCTGGCGGATGCGCTCGGCGGAGACGCCATACTTTTCGGCGAGTTCGGCCAGCGTCGATTTCCCGTTGCTGAGCCAGCGCGCGACGATGATGTCGCGGCTGCGGTCGTCGAGGCTGGCAAGGGCATCGCGCAGCAATTCCCCGGACACCTCCGACCAGTCTTCAGCCGCGACCAGTTCAGCCGGGTCGGTGCCGGACAGCCCGTCGACCGGCAGGTAATGCGCCGGCGCCGCGGGACTGTCGCTGTCATCGGTGTCGTAGCCGTCGAAGGCGAGGTCCGCTGCCGCCAGACGGCTTTCCATGCGGTTGACTTCCTCGACCGGTACGCCGAGTTCGTCGGCAACCGATTGGGATTCTTCCCGGGTCAGCCAGGCCAGGCGCTTCTTGGCGCCGCGCAGGTTGAAGAAGAGCTTGCGCTGCGCCTTGGTGGTGGCCACCTTGACGATGCGCCAGTTGCGCAGGATGAATTCGTGCATTTCCGCCCTGATCCAGTGGACGGCGAAGGAGACCAGGCGCACACCCACTTCCGGGTTGAAACGCTTGACGGCTTTCATGAGCCCGACATTCCCTTCCTGAATGAGATCGGCCTGGGGCAGCCCGTAACCCTGATAAGTGCGGGCCAGATGGACAACGAAGCGCAGGTGGCACAGCACCAGTTCGCGCGCGGCGTCAAGATCCTGTTCGTAATAGAAACGCTCGGCCAGGGCTTTTTCTTCCTCGGCCGAAAGAATCGGGAACGCGCTCACCGTCTGCACATAGCTGGCGAGGTCGCGTCCCGGCGACAAGCTGTTCATGGACAACAGGTTTTTTGACATAAGCCTTCCTGTTTCTCTCTTCAGGCCTCTCTCTTCAGGCCTCTCTCTTCAGGCCTCTCTCTTCCGGTTTCTCTTTTCCGGTTTCTCTATTTCCGGCCCTTTCCAGCGCCTATTCAGGTCTTTCCAGCCTGTTTCGGCCTTTCCGACCTTTCCGGGCTTTCCGGGCTTTCCGGGCTTTCCGGGCTTTCCGGCCTTTCCCGGCCCCGTTGTTTGGGCGCTTGCGGTGCCGGAAGTGGTTCGCGACCGGCTTTCGCCAGCGCGCCGCAACCGGCATTCAGCCGATGCACGAGGCTGATTTTAGCACTCCGCACCTTGGACTGCTAACCAGGCCAAATGTTCCACTACGCTTGACAATTGGGGTACGAGCGAGCGATTTCAACCCGTTGGCCGGGGCAGTCAGAGAATTTCGAGGCCGGCCCGCCGCTGCCGCACCGCCATGGTCGCTCCGAGAACACCCAGGATTGCGCCGGTACCGAGCAGAACACCAAGGAATCGGGCGCTGAACGCAGCCGCCTCGAAGTCCATTGCATAACTGCCCAGCAGGCTCTCGAGCGGCGGCTCCAGCACCGAGATGCCCAGACTCAGCAGCATGGCTGCGACCATGCCGCCACCCAGACCGTACGCCAGGCCCAGGTAAAGAAACGGCCGCCGCACCTGGCCGTCTGTTGCCCCCACCAGCTTCATGACCTGCAGTTCCGCAAGCCGCCCCTCGATGGCCAGGCGTACCGATGTGGCAGTGACCAGCACCGCACCGACACCGAACAGCACGGCCAGCAGGACGCCGAGCCGCCAGGCCACCCGGGAAGCATCCGACACTCGCTCCAGCCAGGTCTCCTCCATCACGATTTCCACCGCCTCGGCATTCTGCCGAACCAGGCCGGCGAGTCGTCCCAGCCCCGCCGCAGAGGTCCCGGCCACCGGCACGATGCGCAGCGAGGCGGGCAGCGGATTGGATTCCAGCGCCTCGAGCGCATCGCCGAGTTTCGCCCGGGCACGGAATTCGGCCAGTGCCTGTGCCTGGGTGACCACTTCCACCCGCTGCACGCCCGGCTGCCCGCGCATCAGCGCCGCCAGTGCCTGCGGGCTGCTGCCCGGTTCGAAATACACCGACAGCCCCGGACGATGGTCCCAGCGCCCGGTGAGCTCGTTCAGGCCCGACTGCACCAGGTACAGGGCCGCCGGCAGCGCCAGCGCAATGCCCACCAGCAGCCAGGCAAGCAGCGTGGAACCGGCGCGCCGGGAAACCTGGCCGAGCGAATCGCCGGCTACCCGGTAATGCTCGCGCCACCAGGAACCCCGGTACGCCTGCCGTGGCCAGGGCTGTTTCGGCGCGCGCCCGCTTGGCCGGCCGCCACGTTCAGCCATGCCGCCCGCTTCCTGGCGTCGCCCCGATGTCACGCACGACGGCGCCCCGCGACAGTTCGACGATGCGCTTGCCGAGGCTGTTTACCAGCTGCAGGTCGTGGCTGGCGACGATGACCGTGGCGCCCACCTGATTGAACTGCTCGAAGAGTGCCATGATGTCCCGCGACAGTTGCGGGTCGAGATTGCCGGTGGGTTCGTCGGCGATCAGGATGCGCGGACGTATGGCCACCGCCCGGGCAATGCCCACCCGTTGCTGCTCCCCCGTGGAGAGCTGCACCGGCAGCAACCGCTCCCGCTCCAGTAGCCCCACACGGGTGAGCGCCGCCCGTACCCGGCGCCCCACATCCCGTTCGCGCATGCCGGAAACGCGCAGCGGCAGGGCGACATTCTCGAATACCGTGCGCGCCGCAAGCAGGTGATGGTCCTGAAACACCGCGCCGAGGCCTCGCCGGTAAAATGACAGGCTCCGCGGCCTGAGCCTGCACAGGTCAACGCCATTGACCAGAATGCGGCCCCTGGTCGGCCGGTCCAGGCATAGCAGCAGTTTCAGGAATGTTGTCTTGCCGGCGCCGGAGTGCCCGGTGAGGAAGGTCATGGACCCTTCTTCGAAGGACAGGTCGATGTCCCGCAACGCCTCGAAGCCGTTCTCGAACCGCTTATCGACGTTCTGGAACTGGACCTGGCCCACGACTGCCCTTCCTGCTGCCCTTTCAATCCGGCGCCAGCAGCGCGTCGACAAAGGCGCCGGCATCGAACGGCCGCAGATCCTCCAGGCCTTCACCCACGCCGACGAAGTACACGGGAAGCCTACGGGCGTCGGCACGCAGGCGCTCGGCTATGGCGAAGATGACGCCCGCTCTGGCGCTGCCGTCCAGCTTGGTGATGACGATACCGGTGAGCCCCACGGCCGCATCGAACTCCGCCACCTGGGCAACCGCGTTCTGGCCGCTGCCGGCATCGATGACGAGCAGTGTTTCATGGGGAGCGCCGGCATCGAGGCGTTGCACGACGCGCCGTATTTTCTTCAGTTCCTCCATCAGGTTGACCTTGGCCTGCAGGCGCCCGGCGGTGTCCGCCAGCAGCACATCGAAACCCCGCGCACGGGCCGCGTGAACGGCATCGAAGACCACCGAGGCACTATCTGCCCCCTGGCTCTGGGCGATGACCGCCACGTCGTTGCGCTCGCCCCAGGCCTGCAGCTGTTCAACGGCCGCTGCCCGGAAGGTGTCGCCCGCCGCCAGCAGCGCCGAGTGGCCAGCGTCCTCCAGGCGTCTGGCCAGCATGCCGATGGTCGTGGACTTGCCCACCCCGTTGACGCCGACGAACAACACCACGAACGGCCGTGCCGCCCCCACCTCGAACGGTTGCTGCAACTCGGCCAGCCGCTCCTTGAGCAACTCGGCCAGGGCGCGGTGCAGGGCCGCGGTATCGTTCAGTTCCCGGCGCTTTACCCGGGCGGTGAGCGCCTCGACGATGTGCCGGGTGGCATCGACGCCCACATCCGTCAGCAGCAACGCGGTCTCCAGCTCTTCGAGCACGTTCTCATCGATCTGGCGCTCGCCGAGCAGCAGGTTGCCGACCCCATCGGCCAGCCGGCTGCGGGTGTTGCTCAGTCCCTGCTTCAGCCGCTGCCAGAAAGCGCCCTCGTTTTTGCCGGCGGTTTCGCTCAACATGGCCTCCCGGTCAGCCGTTCACGGCCGCAGTTGCTGGATGGAAACGGGCATTACGGAAACTCGTATGGCTCGAAACGAAGTACGCATTATCGGAGGTCTGTGGAAAGGGCGAAAGCTGCAGCTGCCGCCCGGTGCCGGTGTGCGGCCATCACTGGGCCGCGTGCGCGAAACACTGTTCAACTGGCTGGCGCCGGAGTTGGCAGGCAGCGACTGCCTCGACCTGTTCGCCGGCAGCGGTGCGCTCGGTTTCGAGGCGCTCTCCAGGGGTGCGCGCAGCGTCGTGCTGGTGGACAACAACCGCGCCGCCGCACGCACCCTGCGGGACAACGCGCAACGCCTCGGCGCCGGTGCCTGCAGCATTCGGCAGCAATCGGCTCTCGGCTTTCTGCGCCGCGCCGGGCCAACGGCTGACGGCTGGGACATCGTGTTTCTCGACCCGCCGTTCGCTTCGGGCCTGCTCGCCGCTGCGCTGACCACCCTGAGGGCCTGCGGCGTCCTGCGACCCGACGCCAGAATCTACTTTGAACTCGAACGGCGGGGCACCATCGACCTCGAGGACTGGACCATCCTGAAACAGGGTCGTGCCGGTGAAACCCGGTTCGGACTCCTTGTTTCCCCATGATGCTGCCGTTACCATCCGGGCCCTTCCCGAAGGCGGAATGCGCTACCCATGGCAGTTGTCATCTATCCGGGTTCGTTCAATCCGATCACGAATGGCCACACCGACCTGGTCAAGCGCGCACTGAACCTGTTCGACCACGTGGTGCTGGCCATCGGCACGTCCGCCCAGAAAGATCCGGCCACCTATCTGAAAGACCGCATCGCACTCTGCGAGACGGTGCTCGAGGAGTTTGGCGACCGGGTTTCCGTGGAAGGCTTCAATTCGCTGCTCGTCGACTACGTGCACAACAAGCACACCACATTCATCCTGCGCGGCCTGCGCACTGTCACCGACTTCGACTACGAATTCCAGATGGCGGAGATGAACCAGTCTTTGGATCCGGAAATCGAGTACGTATTCCTGCCCACCTCCAAGGAGTGTTCCTTCATCTCATCGACCCTGGTGCGCGAGATCGCCGAGCTCGGCGGCGACATCAGCAAGTTCGTGCATCCCGCCGTGAGTGCCGCGCTCTCGGCGGAATGACCTTTCGCCCCGCGGCGGCCGCGCGCCGCGCAGAACGGCCTCAAGCCTGGCACACGCGGCAGAAAACCGTGCCGCGGCCGCCGATTCGCCGGCTCACCAGTGCCGCGCCACATTGCCGGCAGGGCTTGCCGCCACGACCGTAAACATTGAGCCGTTGCTGAAAGTAGCCGGGACGGCCGTCGCTGCTCACGAAATCGCGTAACGTCGTACCGCCTTCCCGCAGCGACCGGTCGAGCACCTGTTTGATGGCCGCTGCCAGTGCCTCGTATGCCTTGCGCGTCACCCGGCCGGCGGCCGCCGTCGGCCGGATCCCGGCAAGAAACAGAGACTCGACGGCATAGATGTTGCCCACGCCGACGACGATGCGGCTGTCCATGATGAAGTTCTTTACCGCCACCTTGCGGCCCCTGGCCCGGTGCTTCAGGTAGGCGCCGGTCAACTCGCCGGTCAATGGCTCAACGCCCAGGTGCGCGAGCAGGCGATGCTGCGCTTGACCGCGCCCCCACCAGAGCACGCAGCCGAAGCGGCGCGGGTCGTTGAAGCGTACGGTGTGCCCGCCGGAAAAAACCAGGTCGACGTGGTCGTGCTTGCCCGGCCGCGCCTCAGGCGGCACGAAGCGCAGGCTGCCGGACATGCCCAGGTGCAGGATCAGGGTGCCTTCCGAGAACTCGAACAGCAGGTACTTGGCCCGCCGCGACAGGGCAAGGAGCTTTTCGCCCTGAAGGGATGAGGGGATTTCAATGGGCCAGCGCAGCGACGGATGCCGCACTGCCCAGTCGTCCAGCGAGCAGCCGACAACCCGGTGTTCCAGCCCGCGCCGGGTGGTTTCGACTTCCGGCAGTTCGGGCACCGGGCCGGTTACTTGATCTTGGCTTCCTTGTACAGCACGTGCTTGCGCACCACCGGGTCGAACTTCTTGAATTCGAGCTTGTCGGGGGTGCGGCGCTTGTTCTTGTCCGTGGTGTAGAAGTGGCCCGTTCCGGCGGAGGAGACGAGCTTGATCTTGTCGCGCATGGCGTTCTCCGTGGCGTTCGTTGCGGGCGGCCCGTTCAGACCTTCTCGCCCCGCGCACGCAGGTCCGCGAGCACGGCATTGATACCGCGCTTGTCGATGATGCGCATGCCCTTGGAGGATACACGCAGACGCACGTAGCGGTTTTCGCCGTCTACCCAGAAGCGGTGGTAGTGCAGGTTCGGCGAGAACCGGCGGCGCGTCTTGTTGTGCGCGTGGCTGACGTTGTTGCCGACCATTGGCCGCTTGCCGGTTACCTGGCAGACTCGAGACATGTCGGGGCCCCAAAAACGAGCGCGGGGTTATACCAGAGGGGCGGTTGTGCGTCCAGCGCGCCGCGGGAAACCGGGCGGCCCGTCGATCGGTTTTTCGCCGTAGCCGCAGGCTGCAGCGACCTCAAATTGCCTGCAACGGGTCATCCATGTGGCCTTTTCGCGCGCTCCGGCCGCCTGGCCGTTTTCACAGCAGGCCCCGCTCCGCCATCGATACGGTCCGGTCGGCCCCCACCACGAGGTGGTCGAGAACCCGCACATCGAGTTCCTTGAGGATGCTCACCAGGCGTTCCGTCAAATCGATATCCGCCACGGAAGGCTCTGCAATGCCCGACGGATGATTGTGCGCGAAGATCACTGCGGCGGCGTTGCAATACAGCGCTCGCTTGACGATTTCGCGCGGATACACGTTGGCCCGGTCCACCGAGCCGAGAAACAGCTTCTCGAACCTCAGCAACCGATGCCGGGTATCGAGAAACAGGCAGGCGAAAACCTCCCGCTCGAGCCCGCCGAACTCGGCAGTCAGAAACAGCACCGCATCCTGAGACCCGGCGAAGGCGCGGCCATGCGTCAACCCGCTGGCCGCATATCGCGCGGTAATCGGCAAAACAGCCTTGAGGCTCGCAACCTTGGTCGGCCCGAGCCCCTCGTCACCAAGCAGTGTTTCGGATGACGCATCGAGTATCCCCCGCATCGACCCGTACTGGGACAACAGCCGGTGCCCGAGCGCCAGGGCGCTGCAATCCCGAGTACCGGTGCGCAGCAGCACCGCCAGCAGTTCTCCGTCGGTCAGGCGTTCGTGCTGCGCAGCCAGCAACCGCTCGCGCGGCCGCTCCGAGGGGGGCCAGTCTCTGATGGCCTTCCAGTTCACGCCATCGCCTCAAGCCCTCGCCGTCACTGGTCGAGCCTTACCGCTCACCGGAGCCGCTTGCCGACGGTGGCCCCGCAAAGCCGGCACAAACAGCCCCGCTGCGGCGTCGGTGTCGTCACTGGAGGGCCAACCCCACCCGCTTGCCGGATATTCGGGTCACAAGCCATTACTGCTACTATGAAGCCATGGACATTGCCGGAAAGAACATTTTGCTCGGGGTGACCGGCGGAATCGCTGCGTATAAGACCCCAATGCTTGTAAGACTCTTGCGCCAGGCGGCTGCGGACGTGCAGGTTGTGCTGAGCCGTGGCGCACGCGAATTCGTCACGCCGACCACTTTGCAGGCGGTGTCCGGGCGTTCCGTTCGCGACGATCTGTGGGATGCCGACGCCGAGGCGGCCATGGGTCATATCGAACTGGCCCGATGGGCCGACCTGGTGGTGGTTGCCCCCGCCACCGCCCACTGCATGGCATCGCTTGCCCAGGGCCTGGCCGCCGACCTGCTGTCCACCCTTTGCCTGGCGACCGATGCGCCCATCGTACTGGCGCCGGCCATGAACCAGGCAATGTGGCGCGCCCCGGCGACGCAACGCAACGCGGCAATCCTGCGCGGCGACGGGCACGCGCTGGTTGGCCCCGCGGAAGGGGAGCAGGCCTGCGGCGACACCGGCCCCGGGCGCATGGTCGAACCCGAAGACCTGTTCCAGGCCATCTGCCAGAGCTTCGCCGAGCGCTGCCTCGACGGCCTGCGCGTGCTGGTGACCGCCGGGCCCACCGAGGAAGCCATCGATCCCGTCCGGCATATCTCCAACAAGAGTTCCGGCAAACAGGGTTATGCCATCGCCGCGGCGGCGGCAACAGCGGGCGCGCAGGTCACCCTGGTCTCCGGCCCCTGCAACCTAGCGCCTCCCCCGGGCGTGGACCTGGTCGATGTCACCAGCGCACGCGACATGTACGATGCCGTGCACGCGCGCATCGCCCGGCAGCACCTGTTCGTCGGCGTTGCCGCGGTCGCGGATTTCCGCCCTGCCGAAGCGACCGGGCATAAGATGAAGAAGGACGCCGTCGGCAGCCGCTTCGAGCTGGCATTCGAGGAGAACCCGGACATCATCGCCTCGGTGGCGGCACTGCCCGAGAGGCCGGTGGTGGTCGGCTTTGCCGCCGAAACCCAAAAGGTGCTCGAACATGCCCGGGACAAGCGCCGCCGCAAGCGCCTCGACGCCATCGTGGTCAACGATGTGTCGCGCCGCGGCATCGGATTCAACAGCGACAGCAACGCCGCCACCCTCATCTGGGACGATGGCGAACTGGCGCTGCCGTATCAGAGCAAGCAGTCCCTGGCACAGAGCCTGGTGCGCCACCTCGCCGAGATCTTTGCCGACCCGCTCGCCGGCGCCAATCGGGAGTCGCGGGCAAGTTGAACAATGCACCTCGATCCAACCATCTTCCGCGCGTACGACATTCGCGGCATCGTCGGCCATAACCTCACTGAAGACGTTGTCCGGGCCGTCGGTCGGGCATACGCCACCCAGGCGCTGCAGATCGGGCAGGCCCGGGTTGCCGTCGGTTGTGACGGCCGCCATTCGAGCCCGAGCCTGAAAGACGCATTGAACGCGGGCCTGGCCGGGGGTGGGGTCGACGTCATCGACATCGGCCAGGTACCCACGCCGCTGCTCTATTACGCAACCCATGCGCTCGATACCGGCGCCGGCGTGATGATCACCGGCAGTCACAACCCGTCCGAATACAACGGGCTGAAGATGGTGCTCGGCGGCAAGGCGTTGGCCGGAGAGGCCATTGCCGGGCTCAGGTCGCGCATCGAGAACGGCACTCTTGCAGAGGGCCGGGGCCGACTGCGCCAATCGGATGTCGTACGCCGCTATCTCGACCGGATACTGGCAGACGCAACAGTCGCCCATCCGCTCAAGGTGGCGGTCGACTGCGGCAACGGCGTGGCCGGCAGCATCGCGCCCGAACTTCTGCGGCAACTGGGTTGCGAGGTCATCGAGCTTTACTGCGATGTCGATGGCGACTTCCCCAACCACCACCCGGACCCGGCCGACCCCGCCAACCTCCAGGACCTGCTGGCCGCCGTGCAGTCGCAAGGGGCCGACTGCGGAATCGCATTCGACGGCGACGGCGACCGCATCGGCCTGGTCACCCGCGGCGGCAGGATCGTCTGGCCCGACGTTCTGATGATGCTGTTCGCCCAGGACATACTTGCACGCAACCCCGGCGCCGGCATCGTCTATGACGTCAAGTGCAGCCACCGCCTCGGCGGCCTGGTGCGCCGGCTCGGCGGCGCACCCATCGTCTGCCCGACCGGCCACTCTCATATCAAGGCCAAACTGCGGGAAACCGGGGCGCTGCTCGGTGGCGAGTTCAGCGGCCACATCTGCTTCAGCGAGCGTTGGTACGGTTTCGACGATGCGCTGTATGCGGCGGCGCGGCTGCTCGAGATTCTCGGTGCCAGGCCGGCGCACAACGGCGGCATCGATGCGCTGTTCGAGCGTTTCCCGGAGACCAGCGCAACACCCGAGCTGAAGATCGAGACCACCGAGACGCGCAAGTTCGAGATCATCCAGGCACTCGCCGAGACGGCCGATTTCGGCGATGGCGCGCTTACCGCCATCGACGGCCTGCGCGTGGACTACAACGACGGCTGGGGCCTGGTGCGTGCCTCCAACACCAGCCCCATGCTGACGCTGCGTTTCGAGGCGGACAGCGAGCCGGCGCTGGAGCGCATTCAACAGACCTTCCAGGCACAGCTCGATCTCGTCGACCCGGCCTTGAGTTTCCGGTGAACGATCATGCCCGTTTCTGAAAACCAGGCGCGCAACGTCACCTCCGTGCTGACCGAGGCGCTACCCTACATTCGCGAGTTCCAGGGCTGGACCATCGTCATCAAGTACGGCGGCAATGCCATGGTTGACGAACACCTGAAGACCACCTTTGCCCGGGACGTGGCGCTGATGAAGCTGGTCGGCATGAATCCGGTGGTGGTGCACGGCGGCGGGCCGCAGATCGGCGCGTTGCTCGAGAAGCTCAACATCCCTACGCGTTTCGTCGACGGCATGCGCGTCACCGATGCCGCCACCATGGACGTGGTGGAAATGGTGCTCGGCGGCCTGGTCAACCAGGAGATCGTCTCCCGGCTCAATCAGCAGGGCGGGCGTGCCGTGGGTATTACCGGCAAGGACGGCAATCTGATCGAGGCGCGCAAGCTCAAGCTGTCGCGCAACGACCCGACGCCATCGGAAATCATCGACATCGGCCATGTGGGCGAGGTGCAGTCGGTCAATGCCGGCTTACTCGATACGCTGACCCGTTCCGGGTTCATACCGGTGATCGCCCCCATCGGTGTCGGGCCCGAAGGCGAGTCGTACAACATCAATGCCGACCTGGTCGCCGATGCCGTCGCCAGGGCGCTCGATGCCCGCAAGTTCGTCCTGTTGACCAACACCGCCGGCATTCTCGAAAACGGCGCTACCCTGGACAGCCTGACCGCCCGGCAGGCCCGGCACCTGGTCGACAGAGGCACAGTCAGCGGCGGCATGCTGCCCAAGCTGCAATGTGCGCTGAACGCCGTGGCGGGCGGCGTCGAGAGCGTTCAGATCATCGACGGCACGGTGCCCCATGCGCTGCTGCTGGAGATCTTCACCAACGCCGGCATCGGTACCAAGATCACGGCAGATCCGCCGCCGGGTGAATGATCGGGGGGCTCGCATGCAACACTGTTTTGGTCAGGAGCATCGCGAACGCCGAGCGGCCATGCGGTACGTTCCTCCGGCACGCCAAGCGGGCTTTGCCTGGTAGGATGCTGACGGGGGTTCGATTCGGCCCGGTTGGCCGCCGATGAGTCAGCTACCCACCACGCAATAGCGATCGCGGTAGGCTCTTATCGAATTCGACAGGGCGCGGTCATGGCTGACGGCGTCTTGCGGCCCATCAAGCCACTCGAGGACGTCTTTGAGTGTCAGCACGCTGCGCACCGGCACCCCGAGTCGCTGCTGCAGGCGGGCAACGGCGGTGGTCTCGCCATTCACCTTTTCCTGGCGGTCGAGCCCCAACACCACGCCCGACAGGACGCCGCCGACGGCGGCGATGAGTTGCGCGCCCTGCTCCTTGGTGGCGCCGTCGGTGGTCACATCGTCTACCAGCACCACGCGCTGGCCGGCCATTTCGGCGCCGACCAGGTTGCCGCCCTCGCCGTGATCCTTGATCTCCTTGCGGTCAAACGCAACGGCGACCTCGATGCCGCGACCGGCAGCCGCGACCGCCGTTGCAACGGCAATGGGAATGCCCTTGTAGGCCGGCCCGAACAGAACGTCGCAGCCGAGGCCGGCCGCGGCAATGGCATCGGCATAGTACTCGCCAAGCGTCCGCAGTGCCGCGCCCTCGCTGATGGCGCCAAGATTGAAGAAATAGGGGCTCAAGCGTCCCGATTTCAATCGAAACTCGCCAAAACGCAGCACGCCCTGGTCGACCATCAACTGCACGAAATCCTGCCGGGTTCGGTGTTCGTTCATCGAATTGCCGGGGCCATCAGGCGCTCTTCTGCATCGCCAGCAACTCGGTGGTGCCCTTGCGGGCGAGCGCCATGAGCTTGAGCAGGTCGTCGTCGCTGAACGGCGCGCCCTCGGCCGTGCCCTGAATCTCGACGATGCCGCCGGAGGCGAGCCGCACCACGTTCATGTCGGTCTCGGCGGTGGAGTCCTCGGCATAGTTCAGGTCCAGCAGCGGCTCGCCACGGCGGATTCCCACCGAGATTGCCGTCACGAACTGCCTGAAGGCCGCCCCCCGGCCGATCTCCACCAGCGCATCGCGCAGCGCCACGGCGCTACCGGTGATGGCCGCGGTGCGCGTGCCGCCATCGGCCTGAATGACATCGCAGTCGACCCGCGCCGTGCGCTCTCCAAGGCGCTGGGTATCCACCGTCGCGCGCAGCGAGCGGCCGATCAGCCGCTGGATTTCCATGGTGCGGCCGCCCTGTCTGCCGCGTGCCGCCTCGCGGTTGCCGCGGGTGTGGGTGGCGCCCGGCAGCATGCCGTATTCGGCGGTGACCCAGCCCCGGCCCTGCCCGCGCATGAAGTGGGGAACGGCTTTTTCCACGTTGGCCGTGCAGATCACCCGGGTGTCGCCGAACTCGACAAGCGCGGACCCGTCCGCGTGCCTGATGTATCCCCGGGTGATTCGCACCGGGCGCAATTCGTCCGCGGCCCGGCCGTCAGTGCGCATGGTTCATACGCCTCTCCTGCTCGCAAACGCGCATTATACGGCCCGGACATTTCCGCCGCGGTGAATTTTGACCCATTGCGCGTCTATCGGTTTCGAGAATTCTCAAGCGGCGTCCGTGCGGTCAGATGAGGCGCATTCGCGTTAAACTTCGACCATGTTGCAGAGCATGACCGCATTCGCCAGACGCCAGGCAGAAACGCCCGCATTGCAGTTGGTGTGGGAACTGAGATCGGTAAACCACCGCTACCTGGAGACCCAGTTCCGCATGCCCGAGGCGCTGCGTTCCCTGGAAGGGTCACTGCGCGATGTGGCGCGCGGCCATCTGAAACGGGGCAAGCTCGACTGTACCCTGCATATCGAGAGCAAGGCGCAAATCGGCGTTACCGAACTCAATCGGCCGCTGCTGCTGCAGCTTCTCGCGGTGCTGGAACAGGTGCGCCGCGATGCGCCGGAAATCCACTCCCCGAATCCCATGGACCTGCTGCGCTGGCCCGGCATGCTGGGGGAAGCGGCAGCGCTCGATGCGGAACAGACCGCACCCGCCATAGCCGCGCTCTTCGAGCAGGCCCTGAGCGCCCTGATCGAGGAACGCCAGCGCGAAGGGCGCGATCTCCAGGAGGCCGTGGAGACCAGGCTCGAGACCATCGGCGAAATCGTTGGCGAGCTGCAGAGCCTGGCTGCCGGGATCACCCGGGAAGTGCAGTCGCGGCTGAATGCCCGGCTTCGCGACCTCGCCATCGAGGTGGATTCGGCACGCCTCGAACAGGAAGTGGCCCTGCTCGCACAGAAAGCCGACGTCGCCGAGGAACTCGACCGGCTGGCCATCCATGCGAAAGAGATGCGTACGCATCAGCAGGGTCCGGGGCCGCACGGCCGACGCCTGGACTTTCTCTCCCAGGAACTGATTCGCGAAGCCAACACGCTCGCAGCCAAGTCGCTGACTCCCGAAATCTCCACCCGGGCGGTGGATTTGAAAGTAATCATCGAGCAGATTCGCGAACAGGTGCAGAACGTCGAATGAGCCATCGCACCCGCCCCTCCATTCCGCCGGTTGGCGCCGCCAGCCCGGCACTGTTGCCGCCTTAGGCGCCGCTCGCATGCAGGCCAAGGGTTTGTTGCTGGCCGTTTCCGCGCCGTCAGGCGCCGGCAAGACCAGCCTGGTGAAGGCTCTGGCGGAACGCGACGCGAACCTGTGTGTGTCGGTGTCGCACACCACCCGGCCGTGCCGCCCGACGGAGCGGGAGGGGGTGAACTACCACTTCATCGACCGCGAGCGGTTCCTGGCAATGGCCGCGGAAGGCGGCTTTCTCGAACACGCCGTGGTGTTCGGCCACCACTATGGCACCTCGCTCGAAGCGGTGCAGCGCAAACGCGCCGAAGGCCGCGATGTCATTCTGGAAATCGACTGGCAGGGCGCCGCCCAGGTGCGCCTTGCCGCGCCTGAAACCATCGGCATCTTCGTCGCGCCTCCGTCAGTGGAGGCACTGCGGCAGCGCCTCGTCACCCGGGGCGAAGACGCCATGGAAACCATCGAGCGCCGGTTCAAGGAAGCGCGCACCGAGATGTCGCACTACCGGGACTTCAACTACCTGGTGGTCAACGACGATTTCGGCAACGCACTGGCGGATATCGAGGCCATCATTCGCGCGGAACGATTGAAAGGCGGTGCCCAGGCCGTGAACCAAAGGAAGCTGGTCGACAAACTATTGTCTTGAGCAGTCGCCAGAATTAAAATCACTGGTTCCCTGCGCTTCAGTGAATACCGATGGCACGAGTTACCGTAGAAGATTGCCTGCAGAACGTCGACAACCGCTTCGAGCTGGTCTCGCTGGCCACGCGCCGCGCACGCCAGATGCGCGAGTTCGGGTCCGAACCCATGGTGCCGGTCGAAAACGACAAGCCAACGGTAATCGCGCTCCGGGAAATCGCCGAGGGCCTGGTGACCCACGAAATTCTTGACGAGCAGGAAGCCGCCACTCAGGATGACGCACTGCAGGTGACTTTCGGCGTTGCAGATGACGAAAGCGGAGACGGCGAGCTCTGAATCCTACTTCGTATCGCGTTTAGCGGATGAAGCCCGGCGCGACGCGGTCGCTGCCCCCTGCACCATAGAGTCGCTGCTCGGCGAACTCGAAACCTACCTTCCCGACAAACAGACCGCCCAGGTGCGCCGCGCCTACAACTACGCGGCCAACGCTCATGCAGGCCAGTTCCGGCGCACCGGCCACCCCTACATCTCCCACCCGCTGGCGGTCGCCAAGATTCTCGGTGGGATGCGCATGGATCACCGCACCATCATGGCGGCCCTGCTGCACGATGTGATCGAAGACACGGCCGTCGCCAAATCGACCCTGGGCAAGCGGTTCGGCAAGCAGGTGGCCGGGCTGGTCGACGGCGTCTCCAAGCTCGCCATCATGTTCGAGAGCCGTGCCGAGGCGCAGGCCGAGAACTTCCAGAAGATGGCGCTGGCCATGGCCAAGGACATCCGCGTCATCATGGTCAAGATCGCCGACCGGCTGCACAACATGCGCACCATCGGCGTGATGTCACGGGACCAGCGCAAGCGCATTGCCCGGGAAACCCTCGACTACTACGCCCCCATCGCCAACCGGCTTGGCATGCACAACATCATGGTGGAGTTCGAAGACCTCGGCTTCGCCGCCCTGCACCCGCTGCGCGCCGAGAGCATCCGCCGCACCGTCGAGCGGGCCCGGGGACACCGCAAGGAACTGCTCGAGGAGTTGCACCAGTCCATACAGGCGGCACTGAAGTCGGAAGGCATCAAGGCCACCGTCACCAGCCGCGAGAAACACCTGTATTCCATCTACAAGAAGATGAAAACCCAGCACAAGTCCTTCAAGGAGATCATGGACGTGTTCGGGTTTCGCATCGTGGTCGAGCAGGAGGACGCCTGCTACCGGTCGCTGGGAATCGTGCACAACCTGTACAAGCCGGTGGCGGGGCGCTTCAAGGACTACATCGCCATTCCCAAGATCAACGGCTATCAGTCGCTGCACACGACACTGTTCGGCATGCATGGCGTACCCATCGAGGTACAGATCCGCACCACCCACATGGCCGACGTCGCCGACCACGGCATCGCCGGCCATTGGCTGTACAAGGCCCAGGAGGAAAAAACCAGAGGCGGCAAGCGCGCGCGCCGCTGGATGCGCGACCTGCTGGAACTGCAACAGCGCGCCGGCGACCCGCTGGAGTTCATCGACAGCCTGAAGATCGACCTGTTTCCGGACGACGTCTATGTGTTCACGCCCAAAGGCGACATCATGGAATTGCCCCGGGGCGCCAGCGCCGTGGATTTCGCCTACGCCGTGCACACCGACATCGGCAACCACTGCATCGCCTGCCGCATCGACCGGGCGCTGGCGCCGCTGTCGCAACAGCTCGAGAGCGGCCAGAGCGTCGAGATCATCACCGCCAAGGGCGCCAGGCCCAGCCCCGACTGGCTGAGCTTCGCGGTATCCGGCAAGGCGCGCACCGGCATCCGCCAATCGCTGAAGAGCCAGGAGCGGGCCGAGTCGATCGTGCTCGGGCGCCGGCTGCTGAACCGCTCGCTGACCAACGCCGGCACCAGCATCAAGGAACTGGATTTCCGCCGCCTGCGCCGGGTGTTCAAGGAGTTCGGCGTGCGCAAGCTCGACGAGGTGCTGCAGGCCATCGGACACGGCAATGTCATGGCTTATGCCGTGGCCCAGCGGCTGCTGGCCGCCGACGACTCCGATTTCGAGGCTGTCCCGGTGGAACACGAAGGGCCGATGGCGATCGATGACGGAGAGGGCATGGTGGTGACCTACGGCCGCTGTTGCGGCCCGGTTCCCGGCGACAACATCGCCGGCCACATGACCCAGGGCCGGGGGCTGGTGGTGCACATGGAATCCTGCAAGAACCTGCGTGATATCAGTCGCCGGCACCCGGAGCAGACCATACCGGCGCGCTGGGCCGCCACCACCGACCAGGAATTCACCACGGCGCTGCGCATCGAGGTCAATCGCAAGAAGGGCGTCATCGCCGAGCTCGCCGCCACCATTGCCGCGGTCGATGCGGGCGTCGACCGCATCAATGTCGAGGAACGCGATGCCCGGGTGAGCTCCGTGGTTGTGGTGGTGACCGTTTCCGACCGCATTCACCTCGCCCGGGTAATGCGGCGCCTGCGCGGCATCGGCAGCGTCCTGACCATGCGGCGCACCCACCAATGAGCAATCCGGTTTCAACCGCCAATGCCCCGGCCGCCATCGGCGCCTATTCCCAGGCAGTGCGCACCGGCGACACCGTTTACCTGTCCGGGCAGATTCCGCTGGACCCGGCGACCATGGAACTGGTCGGCCCGGATTTCGAGGCCCAGGCCCGCCAGGCGTTCCGCAACCTCGCCGCGGTCATCGAGGCGGCCGGCGCCAGCACCCGCCATGCGGTCAAGCTCACCGTCTACCTGATCGACATGAACGATTTTCCGGTAGTCAACCAGGTCATGGCCGAGTTCTTCGAAGAACCCTATCCGGCCCGCGCCGCGATCGGCGTCGCCTCCCTGCCGCGCGGCGCCCTGGTCGAAGTGGATGGCATCCTGGTCCTGGATCGCTGACCGAATGCCGGTCACGGCCCGCAATCTCCGAGCTTGAGCACCCCGAACGACACCTCGACGATTACCGGAGACGACCCCGTCTCCAAACTGAAGGGTGTCGGTCCCAGCCTCACCGAAACCCTGGCGCGGCTGGGCATACACCGCCTTATCGACCTGCTGCTGCACCTGCCCTACCGGTACCAGGACCGCACCCGCGTGGTGCCGTTGGGCGAACTGCAGCCCGGGCGCGAATGCCTGGTCGAGGGCGAGGTAATGGACAGCCGCATCGCCTACGGGCGCCGGCGCAGTTGGCTGGTTGCCCTGGACGACGGCACCGGCTCCCTGACACTGCGCTTCTTTCACTTTGCGCAACGCCAGTTCAAAAGCGTCAAGCCCGGCCAGCATCTGCGCTGTTTCGGCGAGGCCCGCTTCGGCCCGAGCGCACTGGAAATGGCGCATCCCGAATACCGTGTGTTCGCTCAGTCGCCCGCACCGATGGACGGGCGACTGACGCCGGTTTATCCGACCACCAGGGGGCTCAGCCAGGGGCGCCTGCGCCGACTCGCCGCGCAACTTCAACAGATTGCCTGGCCGGAAGACGAGGTTGCCCCTTACCGGACCCTGCTGTTCCTGCACCAGCCACCCAAGGATGCGACGCACAGCGACATCGAGGCGGCCCAGGAGCGCATTGCCCGGGATGAGTTGACCGCTTACTCCCTGATCATGCGTAACCGGCAGCGCCAGCGAGCCAGCCAGACAGCGCTGCCGTTGCCCCGGTCCCAGCAGCTCGGCAGAACCCTGTTGAAAAACCTGGGATTCGAGTTGACGGCGGCGCAGCGACGGGTTGTCACCGATGTGCTGCACAATCTCACCGAGTCCACGCCGATGCTGCGCCTGGTACAGGGCGATGTCGGCAGCGGCAAGACGGTGGTGGCCGCATTCGCCGCCATCCGCGCCGCCGAACACCGGGCGCAGACCGCGTTGATGGCGCCAACCGAGATTCTCGCCGAGCAGCACTACCTGAGCTTCTCCGACTGGCTGACACCGCTCGGCATCGATGTGGTGCTGTTGACCAGCGGGCTGAAAAAAGCTCAGCGACAGGCCAGGCTGCAGGCCATTGCGGACGGGCAGGCACTGGTCGCGGTCGGCACCCATGCGCTCTTCCAGGACGGCGTGAACTTCAGCAACCTGGCGCTCACGATTGTCGACGAACAACACCGCTTCGGCGTGCACCAACGCATGGCATTGCGTGCAAAGGGCAACACGCCGCACCAACTGGTGATGACGGCCACACCCATACCCCGCACCCTGACCATGGCGCTGTACGCCGACATGGATGTATCGACCATCGATGAACTGCCGGCCGGACGGCAGCCCATCGAGACCCGGCTGATCAGCGCCGGCCGCCGCGAGCAGGTACTGGACCGCATTGCCGGGGTGCTGGCCGCCGGCCGTCAGGCATACTGGGTATGCACCCTGATCGAGGATTCCGACCAGTTGCAGGCCCAGTCCGCGGAGGCCACCTGGCAGACCCTGAAGGCCCGCCTGCCCGGCATCGGTGTCGGGCTGATCCACGGCCGCATGAAGAGCGATGAGAAAGCTGAGGTCATGGCGGGTTTCCACCGCAACGACCTGCAACTGCTGGTGGCCACCACCGTCATCGAAGTCGGTGTCGATGTGCCCAACGCGACCCTGATGGTCATCGAAAATCCGGCACGGCTGGGGCTTGCGCAACTGCACCAATTGCGCGGGCGAATCGGCCGCGGCAGCGAGAAGAGCCACTGCATTCTTCTCTATGCCGATGAGTCGGGCGAAACCGGCCGTGCCCGGCTCAAGGTCATCCGCGAAAGCCAGGACGGCTTTTACATCGCCGAGCAGGACCTGAAGCTGCGTGGCCCCGGCGAGATCCTCGGCACCCGCCAGACCGGCGAAACCCAGTTCCGGGTGGCCGACCTGCGACGCCACGCCCACCTGTTCGGAGAAGTCATCAAGGAAGCGGACCGGATGCTCCGGGAAGCGCCGGAAGACGCCGATGCGCTGCTACGCGCCTGGGCACCGGCGGACACCGGGCATATCGCCGTTTAATCCGGCGCTGTTGCGGCGGCCAGTTCGGGAAAAAGGAATTTGTGCAGGCGTTGGCGCGTCAGCCGACCTCGATCATCTCGAAGTCCTCCTTGCTTACCCCGCACTCGGGACAGACGAAATCTTCGGGGATATCTTCCCACCGTGTGCCGGGCGCGATGTCCTCGTCCTCGAACCCCTCGGCCTCGTCGTAGATCCATCCGCACACGATGCATTGCCACTTTTTCATAGCCGGCCCGGGGGCTCCTGTTCACGAAGGGGGCGCTAACCTACTTGGGCAGTCCCGAAAAATCAACGCAGCGGCTACACTGGCCGGTTTCCGGTCGCCGAGCGTTCAAACCGCCATGCAACCCGGCCCATACCTGCGCCTGATGCGCCTCGACCGCCCGGTGGGAACGCTGCTGCTGCTGTGGCCCACGCTGGCGGCGCTGTGGCTGGCCGCCGGACAGAGTCCGCCCGCATCGCTGCTGACGGTTTTCGTGGTCGGCACCTTCCTGATGCGGTCGGCAGGCTGCGTCATCAACGACATCGCCGACCGCAACGTCGACCCGCACGTGCAGCGAACTCGCGACCGCCCGCTGGCGACCGGCGCGATCAGCCTCAGGCAAGCCATCGCACTGTTCGTGCTGCTTTGTCTCGCCGCCGCCGTTCTGTTGCTGTTTCTCAACCGACCCGCCCGGTTGCTGGCGGCTGCCGGCCTGGGCATCGCCGCCCTGTACCCGTTCCTGAAGCGCTGGACACACCTGCCGCAACTGGGGCTCGG
>CAZNFI010000041.1:0-20239 GCA_964572185.1 uncultured Pseudomonadales bacterium | reverse complement strand
CGGTGAAGATCGCTTAGCGGGCCAGTGCGGTCAATCGTGCCGACCTGATGCAGGCCGGCGGAAGTTACCCGCCGCCGCCGGGGGCCAGTGAAATCCTGGGACTCGAGTGTTCAGGCGAGGTCATTGAAGTCGGCGAGGGGGTGATGCGGGTGGCTCCCGGTGACCAAGTGTGCGCCCTGTTGGCGGGCGGTGGCTATGCGGAACGGGTCGTGGCGCCGGCGGGGCAGGTGTTGCGCCTGCCCGCGGGATTGGGAATGCTGGAAGCTGCGGCCATTCCAGAAGTGTTCGCCACGGCTTACCTCAATCTGTATGGCGAGGCGGGGCTCGCCACCGGCGAGCGGGTGCTCGTTCATGCCGGTGCGAGTGGCGTGGGCACGGCCGCCATACAACTGTGCCGGCACAGCCACAACCCCTGTTTCGTTACCGTGGGCGGGCAATCCAAGCTCGACCGCTGCCTGGCGCTCGGTGCCGCCGGGGGCAGCAACCGGCACGAGGAGCCGTTCGCCGACAAGGTGGTGGAGTGGACCGGGGGTGAAGGGTTCGATGTGATCCTCGACCCGGTTGGCGCCGGTTATCTTGACGACAACCTGGCGAGTCTGCGCACCGATGGCCGACTGATAGCGATCGGTTTGATGGGCGGTGTCAAGGCCGAGTTGAACATGGCGCAGTTGATCATGAAGCGGCTGCGCATTATCGGTTCCACGCTTCGCGCACGCAGCATCGCCGCCAAGTCGGCGGTAATGGACGGCTTGCAGCGCGACCTGTGGCCAAAGCTGGAAAACGGGTCGATTCAGCCGGTCATCGAAACGGTGATACCGATGCCCGAAGCACAACGGGCCCATGAACTGATTGCCGGAAACGAAACGGTGGGAAAGGTGTTGCTGGAGTTGTAGCGGGCGTGAACGTTACGGATTGACACGGCCGGTAACCCCTTCGAACAGGCCTTCGAGGCGGGCCATGCGCTCCCTCGGTTCAGCCACGTCGCGGCGCAGCATGCCCAGACTGGGCACGATCAGCCCGCCTGGCGCGAGCCCGACGCCCACGATGGTGCAGAGAACTGCGATCGACTCGATGCTCATAACGGCATTGTGGAGTTGGGGGTTGTCACTCGTACAACGAACGCCACTGTAGCATCTGCGAGACCTCTCACCTGTGGGCGTTGCCCGTGGGCGCTCGCATACAAGGCCGCATGGCAATGTCGAATGGACATTGCGACCGTCCCGAGCCGCTCAGAGCAGCGATTGCAGCTGCTTGTTCAGCGCGTGCAGGGCCGATTGTGTATCGGCGGCCTTCGAGCGTTCCTTCTCGACAATGGCTGCGGGGGCGTTCTGCACGAACTTGTCGTTGTTCAGCTTCGACTCGGTTCTTTTCAGATCACGTTGTTTTCGATCGATTTCCTTGTCGAGACGTGCGCGCTCGGCGGCGATGTCAATCAGCCCGGCCAGGGGCACCATGACCTGGAGTTCACCGACCAGAGCCAGGGCGTTGGCGGGAGGACGGCCACTGTCCGCCAGCCAGTCGATGGAACTGACCTTGGCCAGTCTTTCCAGCAGCGGGCGGGCGGTTTCCGCCAGTTCGCGGTCGCGCTCGCCGCCGCCCTGCAGCAGTACGCCAATGGACTGCCCGGGCTTTATGCCGGTTTCACCGCGAATGTTGCGCAGCGCCGTAACCACGCCCTTGAGCCAGTCGATGGCGGCCTCGGCCCCCGGGTCTGCGGGCAGGTCCGCCGCCTCGGGGAAGGGTTGCAGCATGATGCTCGGCCCCTCGATGCCCAGCATCGGCGCCAGGTCGCGCCAGATGGTTTCGGTAATGAACGGCAGAATCGGGTGCGATGCGCGCAGCAGCAGCTCCAGTACCTGCACCAGGGTGCGGCGTGCGCCGGTCTGCCGGGCGTGTCCGGCGCCTTCGTCCCACAGCAACGGCTTGGTCAGTTCCAGGTACCAGTCGCAGTACTCGTGCCAGACGAACTCGTAGATGGCGTTGGCATACAGGTCGAAGCGGTAGCCGTCCACGGCCAGGCGGCAGTCGTCCACCAGTCGCCTGGCGCGTGCCAGTATCCAGCGGTCGGCCAGGCCGAGTTCGGCGGGGCCGTCCAGCGGCTGTTCGCTGGTGTTCATCAGCACGAACCGGGCGGCATTCCACAGCTTGTTGCAGAAGTTGCGGTAGCCCTCGGTGCGGCTCAGGTCGAAGCGCACGTCGCGGCCGGTGGAAGCCAGCGCGCAGAAGGTGAAGCGCAGGGCATCGGTGCCGAATGAGGGAATTCCGTCCGGGAAGTCCCTGCGCGTATCTTTCTCGATACCGGGGGCCATCTGCGGTTGGGTGAGGTTGCCGGTGCGCTTGGCGACCAGTTCCTCGAGCCCGATGCCGTCGATCAGGTCGAGGGGGTCGAGCCCGTTGCCCTTGGTCTTGGACATCTTGCGCCCCCGGGCATCGCGCACCAGGCCGTGAATGTAAACCTTGCGGAACGGCACTTGCCCCATGAACTTCAACGTCATCATGATCATGCGGGTGACCCAGAAGAAGATGATGTCGTGCCCGGTCACCAGCACGTCGGTGGGGTGGAAGCGTTTCAGGTCTGCGGTCGACTCCGGCCAGCCCAGGGTGCCGAAGGTCCACAGGGCGGACGAGAACCAGGTGTCGAGTACGTCTTCGTCCCGGGTCAGCACGACGTCGTCGGCCAGGCTTTCCCGGTGACGCACCTCCGCTTCGGTCCGCCCGACGAAAATGTTGCCCTCGGCATCGTACCAGGCGGGAATGCGGTGCCCCCACCATAATTGCCGGCTGATGCACCAGTCCTGTATTTCGCGCATCCAGGCGAAATAGACGTTGGCGTACTGTTGCGGTACGAACTCGATGGCGCCCGACTCGACGGCGGCCACCGCGGGTTCGGCGAGCGGGGCGATCTTCACGAACCACTGATCGGTCAGCCAGGGCTCGATGATGGTCTCGGAGCGGTCGCCCCGGGGTACGGTGAGCTTGTGCGGTTCCACGCCATCGAGCAGGCCGAGCGCATCGAGGTCGGCGACGATGCGCTTGCGCGCCTCGAAGCGATCGAGCCCGCGGTAGGCCTCGGGCGCGTTTTCGCCGATCGCCGCCCGGGCGGTGAAAACATTCACCAGCGGCAGGTTGTGGCGGGCGCCGACCTCGTGGTCGTTGAAGTCGTGGGCGGGGGTGATCTTCACACAGCCCGTGCCGAAATCCGGGTCGACGTAGTCGTCGGCAATGATGGGCAGTTCCCGGCCTACCAGGGGCAGTCGCGCGGTCTGTCCGACCAGGCCCCGGTAGCGCTCGTCGTCGGGGTGTACCGCCACCGCCGTATCGCCGAGCATGGTCTCCGGGCGGGTAGTGGCGACCACCAGATAATCCTTGCCGTTGGTGGCCCTGGCGCCGTTGTTCAGGGGATAGCGGAAATGCCAGAGCTGGCCGTCTTCTTCGCGGTTTTCGATCTCCAGGTCGGAGATGGCGGTGCCCAGTTGCGGGTCCCAGTTCACCAGGCGCTTGCCCCGGTAGATGAGCCCCTCTTCGTAGAGGCGCACGAATACTTCGACGACCGCAGTGGCGAAACCCTCGTCGAGGGTGAAGCGGTCCCGGGACCAGTCGACGGAGGAGCCCATGCGCCGAAGCTGTTGTGAGATGTTGCCGCCGGATTGGCGTTTCCACTGCCATACGCGGTCGAGGAATCGGTCGCGGCCGATTTCGGTACGGGCCTTGCCTTCGCTGTTCAACTGCCGCTCCACCAGCATCTGCGTCGATATGCCGGCGTGGTCGGTGCCCATCTGCCACAGTGTGCGGCGGCCGTTCATGCGGTGATAGCGGATGAGGGCGTCCATCAGCGTGTGCTGAAAGGCGTGCCCCATGTGCAGGCTGCCGGTGACGTTGGGTGGTGGAATGGCAATGCAGTAGCTGTCGCCATCGCCGTCGGGAGCGAAGTAGCCGGCGTTTTCCCACTCCGCGTAAAGGGTGCGCTCCATGGCGTGCGGATCGAAGCTGCGCTCCACTTCAGCCCGCTTCCCAGTCGTTGAGTTCGTGGTGGAACAGCGGGTAGCCGCGGTCGCGGTAGTAACGGTAGCGTGCCCGGCCGCTGGCCCGTTTCTCGCCGACCACGATCTCGGCCACGCGGTCGAAGCGCCCGGGGAAGGCCGGCGCTTCGTCGACCAGGTTGATGAGCAGCCCGTCGGCGGGCAGTTGCTCTGCGGACATCCCTTCGGAGCCGATCAGCACGGGTGCGTTTTCCGCCTCCGGTGTGCCGACCCGACCGTGCGGGATCAGGCGATTCGGCGGGTACAGCCACAGCAGTTCATCGACATCACGGGCCTGGACATCGTTGGCTGCGTGCAGATAGGCAGGCTGGCCCTTCGATATGGCCTTGGCGGCAAGCCGGCAGGCGAAGCGGTGCATGGCTGCCTGATCCCTGTCCTGCAGGATGTAGAAGTCCACCCGGGTCACGCCGCGGCGTCCAGCAGATACTTGAACAGCAACGCCACCGGCCGGCCGGTGGCGCCCTTGGCGGAACCGCCCCCGAAGGCGCTTCCGGCGACATCCATATGCGCCCAGCTGTACTGTTCCGTGAACCGCGACAGGAAACAGGCGGCGATGATGCTGCCGCCGGAACCGCCGCCGACATTGGCCATGTCGGCATACTTGCTTTTCAGTGCCGGCTGGTACTCCGGCCACAACGGCATGTGCCAGGCGCGGTCGCCGGCCCACTCGCCGGCATCCACCAGGGCCTTGGCCAGCCGGTCGTCATTGGCGTAGACGCCGCTCGCATGGTGGCCCAGGGCAGTGATGATCGCGCCGGTGAGCGTGGCCACGTCGATCACCGTTTTCGGCTTGTAGCGACCCACGTAGGACAGCGCGTCGCACAGCACCAGGCGGCCTTCCGCATCGGTGTTCAGTATCTCCACCGTCTTGCCGGAGTGGGTCTTGACGATGTCGCCGGGGCGGGTGGCGTTGCCGTTCGGCATGTTCTCGGCGGCTGCGAGAATGGTAATCAGGTTAACCGGCAACTGTGCGTCCATCGCCGCCCGCGTGACGCCGAGCACAGATGCGGCACCGCACATGTCGAACTTCATTTCGACCATTTGCGCGGGCTGCTTCATGCTGATGCCGCCGGTGTCGAAGGTGATGCCCTTGCCCACCAGCGCAATCGGCGCATCGCCCTTTTTGCCCCCCCGGTAGTTGACGACGATCATCTTCCCGGGCTTGGCGCTGCCCCGGGATACCGCCATGAAGGCGCCCATGCCCAGTTCCGTCATGCGCCGTTCATCGAGGGCGCTGACGGTGACGTTGGCGGCGCGGCCGAGCTTGCGTGCTTCCTTCAACAGGTAGTTGGGGTCGCAGATGTTGGGCGGCTGATTGCCCAGGTCGCGGGCCCAGGCGAGGCCGGTCTGCAGGGCCTGACCATGGCGTACCGCCCGGGTTACCGTTGCCCGGCTGCGGGCATCGGCATGAAACGCGATCCTAGTGATGCCGGCGCGGTCGGCTTGCGACCGGTGCTCATTGAAGCGATACAGGGCCAGGGCCAGCTCGTAGGCGCCGGTGAACGTGCGCCAGTAGGGGTCGCGGCTTGCGACCCGCGTCGCAGCCAGGGCCCAGACCGCATTGCGCGCGCCGGCCGCCGCCAGTGCGCCGAGGTTGTTTGCGGCGCTGCGCACGATCTTCCGGAAATCCGCTGCGCTGACCTCGCCGTCGGCGCCGCCCGCCACCAGCAACCGTCTGACCCGCGTGCCTCTCGGCAGCCGAACCAGGCGGTTTGTACCCGGTTTGTCCTCGAAATCCTGGACGACGGCATCGAACAGCGCTTTTGCGCCGGTTTCGCCGGCTACGCGACGCGCCCTGGCGAGGCTGCATACGAGACAGTGGGTGGCGGCAGCCAGGCTGCCGGTTTTGAGCGAATACTTCATAATCAATGGATTGAAGCTGACCGGCGATTCTACGGCATGGTTGCTGCCAGGTATATTAATCGGGAACTGATGCTGATGTTTGCGGTGACCACCCTGGTATTGCTGGTGGTTGCCGTGGGCGGGCGTTTCATCGGCTACCTGCAGGATGCCGCGGCCGGCAAGTTCGCCGCGGAGAGCCTGGCGCACATCCTGCGGCTGCGCATGCCCGGATTCCTGCAACTGTTGCTGCCGTTCGCGTTTTTCATTGCCGTGCTGCTGACCTTTTCGCGCCTGCATGCAGAGCGTGAGGCGGCCGTGCTGACCGGCGGCGGCGTCGGTCCGGGGCGCCTGTTCGCGTGGATTCTGGGCCCGCTTGGGCTGCTTGTCGGCCTGGTCGCCTGGCTGTCGCTGCAGGTGACGCCGGCCAGCAACGAGGCACTGGCCGGATTCATGATGGAGCAGCGCCTGCGCAGTGCCTTCGAGGCGGTCAACCCGGGGCTGTTCAATGTATTCGATCGGGACGACCGGGTGGTCTATGCCGAGGCGGTCAGCGATGACAGGCGCACCCTCGGCAACGTGTTCATTTCCGAATACCGGGCGCAGCAACCCATTGTGACGGTTTGGGCGGAACGGGGCCGGCAGTACCTGGACGGCGAAACCGGCAGCCGTTTCCTGGTGTTGGAGAATGGCCGCCGCTACCTCGGCAAAAGCGGCTCGGGCGACTACCGCGTGACCCGCTTTCAGACTCTGAGCCAGCGCCTGACAGGGCAACAGCGCCCGCGTCGGGCCATCGATGCGGACGCCCTGCCCACGGCCACCCTGTGGCGGCGCGCGGACGCGGAGGCAGCGGCGGAATTGCACTGGCGCCTGGGTTTGCCGCTGTTCTGCCTGGTAAGCGCGTTGATGGCCCTGGGCATTGCCAGGGCCGGGCCCCGGCAGGGCCGGTTCGCCCGCGTCGTGCCCGGCGTGCTGTTGTTGCTGTTGTACCACTTCGTGTTGCTCGCCAACCGGAATGCCCTGTTGTCAGGCGCACTGCCGCCGGTGGCCGGGCTTTGGCCGGCTCATGCCGCCTTCGTGGCGGCGGGCGCGGCGCTGGTCGTGCGCGCCGGCCGGCCGGTAGCGGCCTGACACATTGAAACGCTTTGACCGTTACCTGTGCGCAACCGTGCTGCTGGCCACGGGGGCAGTGTTCCTGGCGTTTCTCGGCCTGCTGTCGGTGTTTGCGCTGATTGAGGAGGTGGACCAGCGCAAATCCGCTTACACGCTGCCGGAAGCGTTCCTGTACGTGGCGCTGACGCTGCCGCGACGCAGCTACGAACTGCTGCCTTATGCGGTTTTTCTGGGCAGCCTGATCGGTCTCGGACATCTGGCCAGTCGCTGGGAACTGGCTACGCTGCGCGCCGCGGGGGTGTCGGTTCAGCGGCTGTTCGCGGGATTGATCTGGGCCGTGGCCGGTGTGTGGCTGGCCGGCGCGCTGCTTGGTGAATGGATCGCGCCGGCGGCCGAGGCCGCCGGGAAGGCGCGCAAGGCCAGTGTGCTGCGGGGCGGTGGGCCGGTAACCCTATCCGGCTGGTATCGCGACGGCCCCCTGTACATGCAGGTGGATGCTCTTTCGAGTTCGGGCGATCTGGTTGGCGTTCGCCAATACTGGCTCGATGCAAACGGTTCGATGCACCGTGTCCGCGAAGCCGCGAGTGCCTCGTTCGTGCCGGGCACGGAGCCGCACTGGCTGCTGAAGGATGTACGGGAAACCCGTCTCGGCGAGCAGCAGGCCGTTGCGCAGCACTTTCCGGAACTGCGCTGGCGGGGCGGAATCGACTCGCGGCTGGTGAGCGAACAGGCGCTGGTCGACCCGCAACGGTTGTCGATCGCCAATCTGTACCACCGGCTCAGCTACATGAGCCGGGAAGGCCTGGACGGTGGACCTTACCGGCTGGCGCTGTGGAGCAGGATTCTGCAGCCCGCGGCCCTGCTTGGACTGGTTCTGCTGGCCCTGTCTTTCGTGCTCGGGCCATTGCGCGAGACCAGCCTGGGCGTGCGCGTCAGCGCCGGTATCGTGGTCGGCCTGTGCTTCAAGTATCTGCAGGACCTGTTCGCCCCGATGAGCCAGGTATACGGGTTGCAGGCGCCGGTCGCGGTAGCGCTGCCCATCCTGGCCTGCTGGCTGGTTGGTTTGTGGGGCATGCGCCGCATCGCCTGACAAGCGGGTTGCTGTCAGGGTGAAGCGGTTGCCGCCGGAGTCGGTTATGGAGCCTGGCCGCACGGTGAATCCCGCAACCGGTACGCCTGCACTTGCTGCACCAGGCGCGATGGCGGCCCCGGCCGGTCAGCGCGCGTGGTACAGAACGCGGCTGCCGCTCAGAAGGTCGGGCCAGGTTCTGTTGTACCGGTCAAACAGCGCCCACCAGTAGCCGATGCCCAAGGGGGCCAATGCGATCAACGCGGCAAAAAACCGCACCGTCGCCTGATTGAGGGTAATGCGCCCACCCTCGTTGGACACCAGGACCAGCTTCCAGGCGCGCATGCCGGCGGTCTGCCCGGCACGCATCCAGAACCAGGCGAAGAACACAAATGCCTCGAGCAACAGCGCCGATTGCACCAGCGCGCCAAACACCGCCTCGCCACGGTTGGCAAGCACCATGGCCAGCAGCGTGATCAGCCACAGCGCCAGCACCAGCAGACCGTCGTAGACCATGGCGACGAGCCGCCGCGGCAGGCTGGCCGGCGCGCCCGGCTCAGAAAATGGCGATGTTTCCATCGATGCTGGCGGTGCGGCCGCAGAACTCCTCGGTAGTCATTGCCGCCATCACGTCCGGATCGCTGCTGTTGGCCCAACCGCGTTCGCCGCCCGGCAGACGCAAGGCGATGTTCGCCACATCGGGCCCGTCGGCGCCGTAATACACGCAATATCCCTCAACCTCGGCATCGCCGTGATGACTGGCCGCCACCTGTCTCGGCGGCGCCACGGCATCGACCTCCGGCTGCGGATTGGCGTAGCGAAACCCGTTCGGCGGCGGTTCGCTGCAGTAGACGCCGAACGCATGCGTGCTGAGCAGGCCGCCGTTGGCGGTGATCAGCCCTCTGGCGCCGGGCGCCGCACGCAGCAGTTGCGCCATGCGGGCAATGGAGTGCATCACGTAGTTGTTCAGCGGGCCACCGGCAAAGGTCAGGCCGCCGGTGACTGTCATTGGCCGGGTCGGGTCGAGGCCGAGTTCGGCGGCGGCCACCTGGACGGCTACCGGAAAACAGCTGTAGACGTCCACATGATCGAGTTGTCCCGGTGTCAGGCCCGCCAGCTCCAGGACTCGATTGCCGGCGATGCGGATGGCCGGGGAGCTGTAGAAATTGTCACGGTAGGAAGCCAGGTACTGGTCCTGGGCATCGGTGCCGGCCCAGGGAAAAATCCATTTTTCCCGAGGAATGCCCAGTGCCGATGCCTTCTCCTGGGAGCAGAGGATGAGCGCCGCGGCCTGGTCGACATTGTTGTTCGCGTTCATGAACTTGGGATAGGGAAAGGTTACCGGCCGGTTGCGCGGCGACGGCGTGCGAATCTCCTCGGCCGACTTGGCCTCCCGAATCCAGGCGTGGGGATTGCCGGCGGCCACCCGGCTGAAGCCGGACCAGAGTTCCGAGATGCGCTCAAGGTGCGCATCTACCGCTTCGCCGAGATGATGACGGCGCGCGGTCTCGAAAATGGCGTAAATCTGTGCGGCCCGGCGAATGCCCAGGGCCAGTTCGACCTCGTGGCCCATGGGCCCGTCCTTGCCGATATACAGGTCCGGGACGCCGCCGATGTCGCGCCACTGCAACTTGACCCCGGCGCGCCTTGCGCGGGCCTGACTGTAACCACACTCGGCGCCGGTCAGCACGATCACGTCGTGGCGGCCGGCCTCGATATCCAGGGCAGAACGGTTCAGGGTCGTCTGCACGTAATTGCCGCCGTAGGGCGTCAGGCCGGTTTCGGCGCGGCTCGTGCCGACAGCCTCGCAGACCGCCCGCGCCGGGTTCTCGTAGCGCCAGAATCCCCGTATCACCCGTACCGAACCCGCCTGCTGCAGAAGCGCCGGCGCGCCGGCATCGTCCGCCGCGGCGCGCACCGCTTCAATCATCAATTCGATGGGTTCCAGAGCCTCCGACGGCTCCTCGACTCGCTGTTCAAGCTGGCTGATTCCGACCAGTACGGGTAACTGCACCGCGATGCTCCGAAGTCTCAAAGCGCGGGATGATACCGCGTACCAGCCCGGTAGAGGCGCCCGACCTGCATCGCGGAGCAAAATCGCAGTAAGCTAGCCCGACCTGTTCATGAATCGGTCGGGTTAGAATCCTGCAAGACAAAGCCCGCTTGGCGTGCCGCAGGAACCTACCTCATGGCCGCTCGGTGTTCGGAATGCCCATGACCCAAAAAAAATGTTCCATGCGGGCCTTTAACAAGCGTTGGCCCGGCTTTTTGCTGCTGCTGCCGGCATTGCTCCTTGGCCAGGCCAGCCATGCCTTCCAGTGGAGTAACACGGAGTTGCAATTGCAGGTCGGCAACCTGGACATTCCGGCCTTTGCCGGAGGAGGGGATGCGACCCACCTCGTCTACACCTTTCAGCATGCCAGCGGCTGGAAGTACGGCAGCAACTTCATGTTCGTGGACACCATCGATGCACGACGGTCCGGGTTTCAGGATTTCGAAATCTACGGCGAATGGTATTCGAATTTCAGCCTCGGCAAGATCACCGGCAAAGAGGTCGGTGGCGGAATTGTCCGGGACATTGGCTTCATCGTGGGCATCGGCTATGGCGACGATGCCAAGGTGCGCAAGTACACACCTGGCATTCGGCTCGCATTGGACCTGCCCGGCTTCGCATTCGCGAATGTCGACATGATGGCCTACATCGACGGCAATAAAGGGATTGCCGCCGGGGGGGCGCCCAAGGAAGACAACGGGTTGTTGGTCGACTTCAACTTCGGCCGACCATTCCGGATCGGTGCGGCCGATTTCAGCATAGAGGGCCACATCGAATACACCCATGGTCGTGACAACGAATTGGGTCAGCGGGTCAAGTCATGGGTCCTGGCGCAGCCGCAGGTACGCTGGAATGCCACCGACCGGGTCTCGATCGGCATTGAATACCAATTCTGGCTGAACAAGCTGGGCGACGGCGCAACGGATGAGCATGCTGTGCAGGCACTGCTGGTGTGGAAATTCTGAACAGGGGTGACAAGTACATGACGAAGTCAATCGACGCGGACGAACTCAAGCATTTCGCCTTCAACGTCTGGACCTACAAGCAGGGCGAAATGGTAGCGCTGATGATTCACATCGGCGACCGGCTGGGCCTATACCAGGCAATGAACGGTGCCGGCCCGGTCAGTGCCGCGCAACTGGCGGAAAAGACCGGGTTGCAGGAACGCTGGCTGCTCGAATGGCTGCGCGGCCAGGCGGCGGCGCGCCTGCTGGATTCCGAAACGGGTGAGCGGTTTGAACTGAGCCCGGTGGGAGCAGCGGTGCTGGCCGATGAACAGAACAGCCTGGCCTTTGCCGCCGGAGCCTTCAGCGACCCCATCCCGCCGCAAACCGTTGACAGGCTGGTGGACGCGTTCCGCACGGGCATCGGCCTCTCCTACGAGGAGTTGGGCCCGAACGCGGCGCACCGCACCGAACGCATGCTTGGGCCCTGGGTGCGCCAGGCGCTGGTTCCGCGGATACTGCCGGCCCTCGACGGGGTCGTGGAAAAACTGGAACGCGGGGCGCTGGCGGCCGATGTCGGCTGCGGCGGCGGGCTGGCGATTGCCGCCATGGCCGAGGCCTTCCCCAACTCGGAGTTTCACGGCTACGACCCGAGCAGCCACGCCATCGACCGCTGCCGGGAGAAGATAGGGGCGCGGAACCTCGACAACCTCGAGGTGTTCGTGGCCGGCGGCGAGGCGCTGCCCCGCAAGGCGACCTACGATTTCCTGATTACATTCGACTGTCTGCACGACATGACCCGCCCCGCGCAAGTGATTGCGTCGATTCGCCGGGCATTGAAAACGGACGGCACCTGGCTCATCAAGGATATCCGCAGCACACCGGACTTCAGGCAGAACAGGCGCAATCCGCTGCTGGCGATGTTTTACGGGTTTTCCGTTTCCGCCTGCATGTCTTCAGCGCTGTCGGAACCTGACGGCGCCGGGCTCGGCACGCTGGGATTCAACCCCGTGGTGGCGGAGTCGATGGTGCGGGAGGCGGGCTTCAGCCGCTTTCGGCAGCACGACTTCGATGATCCGAGCAACCTGTATTACGAAGTGGGCGTCTAGGAGCCTGCGCCGTAGGAAGTCGCGAAAGCACTGGGCGTGCTCCCCGCGTGCTCGACGTGCTGTCAAGCACGCCTGTGCTCGCTCTTGCTCCGCGCACCCAGTGCTTTCACTACTCTTGCCAGCCGCGCTGCCGGCGCTCATCGCGGAGTTCCTGGTGGGACGGCGCGGCGGGGCGAGCGTCGTCAAGTCCATGGACAACTCGCCGTGCTCGCGGGCTGGGGGCTCACCCGACCGGCAACGATGAGCGAATTGCGGCTACCGCGAGGCGCCCTGTACTCAAGCTGGCACCTGCTCGTCCGCTTCGTCGTGCCGCTGGCGATCGCGCTGGTGTGCGTCGCGAACCTGTAGCGTGTCCTCTACCCGTCTTGGCCTCTTGGCGGCCATCGATCGCACGGCCGGTTGCCGGGCGCCGTCCCCGTCAGACCGCCAGCGCCATGGCGTTGCGGCGCGGGTCGCCGCAGGCGTGGGCGGTGCCGTCGGCGGCCATGAAAATGCCTTCGAACGAGCCGTGGTGCCAGTTCCAGGGGTTGACCACGTCCCAGGCGATGCCGCGTTTCGCGGCCGTGTCGCGGACCTTCTCGTCGAGGTCCACCTCGACGAGAAGCCGGCCGGGGCTGGTGTAGGAACCGCCGCCGAAGCGCGGCCGGTTCACCGACTCGCCGATGGGAATGCCGAAGTCGAGGATGTTGGTGGTGTTCTGCAGGATATTCTGCAACAGGCTCACGCTCGGCGAACCCGAGGCCAGCACCGGCCGTGCGCCGTCGAAGACGATGTTGGGGCAGACGTAGGCCGAGATGCGGTCGCCGGGGCCGGGCATGACCCGCATGTAGTGGGCGCCGGCCGCGACCACGGTGACGCCGCCGGCAAAGAGGCCGTTCGACCAGGGCATCGACATGCACGAGTGCAGGATGGTCGCCACGTTGCCGTCGGCGTCCACGGCGGTCACGTGGTTGCTGCCGGCGGGCGGCGGCGCCGGGCCGGCATCGACCGTCTGGCTCATCTGCATCAGTTCGAAGCGCATGCGGGCGTACTCCTTGCTGAGGATGAGTTCCAGCGGCAGTTCGTGGGTTGCCGGGTCGTGCTGCTTGAAGCCGTCGAGGTACACTTGGTTGGCGATGCGCGCCATGTGGAACAGCGACTCGGCGGACTCCGTGGGCGGGCCGAGCTTTTGCAGGTCGAGCAGTTCCACCATGTTGAGGATTTCGATCAGGTGCGAACCGCCGTGGTCCGGCGGCGGCGAGCCGAGCACTTTGTAACCGCGATAGCTGCCTGCGGCGGGCGGCTGCCAGCGGGCCTCGTATTGCTCCATGTCCTCGAGGGTGAGCACGCCGCCGGCCGCCTGCACCACATCGACGAGTTCCTTTGCGAAGGCGCCGCGGTAAAAGTAATCGTTACCTTCTTCCAGCAGCGCCGTCAGCGTGTCGGCGGCCCGTTTCTGCACGAGCAGGTCGCCGGGGCGGGGCAGGGTGTTGTTGCGGCTGAAGATCTCGCGCCCCTGCGAGGTGCGGCCGATCCTCGAATACTCGGTGAAAATCTCGCCCCAGAGGAACGGATGAATCTCGAACCCGTCCCGGGCATAGCCGATCGCCGCTTCCATGACGGCAGCGCGCGAAGCCTGGCCGTGCCGGGCGTGGGCCGCCTCGAAACCGGCCCAGAAACCGGGTACGGCGACGCCGCGGCCGGTGGCCAGGTCTGCCGGGGAGAACCCGTCGAGGGGTGCCGCGGGGCGCGCCGCGCTGCCGTTGACATAGGTGGTCTCGCCGTTGGCGGCATCGAAATAGAGCATCGACAGCACGCCGGTGATGCCCGTCATGTGCGGTTCCACCACCGTCTGGCACACCGAGGTGGCGAGCGCCGCATCGGCCGCGTTGCCGCCGGCCCTGAGCACGTCCACGCCGGCCCGGGTCGCCAGCGGGTGCGAGCAGATGACCAGGCCCTGCTTGCCGGAGTCCGAAACCTTGCGACCGAAATTGGCCAGTTCGAGCAGCCGGCGGCGCTCCTCGTCGGAAAGCAGTTCCACCCGGTCGGCGAATACCAGCGCGGATTGCGGCGCGAATGCACCGGCGGCGGCACCGGCCAGGGCGGATTTCAGGAATGTCCGGCGGTTGCCGAACGGTCGGTGAGGTGCGGCAGGCATCCGATCGCTCCCAGGTGGTTCTTCCCCGGCGATTGGAACAATGTTGCCGCTGCCTTGCAACCGTGATGCGTGTTCACCCGACGTTTCCGGCGATTCCGGGCGGGTCGACCCCAACTCAAGCGACGATGGGGGCGGTCTATCGATAGCCCTCGTTCACCGGTTGCTAGTAGTTCCAGCCGATCAGGTTCCAGTAGTTGAGAACCAGCACGAACAGCACGTTGACGACCGTCACGTAGGTGTAGCGCAGGCGTTTCGCCAGGTTCCAGGTGCCGCGCGCCCACAGGACTGCCCCGAATCCCAGGGTCGCCAGGGTCAGCAGAGCGCCTGCGATGGGAAGGACCAGCAGCACGCCGGTGCCGGTGGGCGGGAAGTTGACCATGGCCGATACGGGGTCCTGGACCGCGGTTGCGAACAGGGCGACGAATCCCAGCACGAAGACCAGGTTGACGATGGACAGTGCCAGCAGCGTCCAGGTCGCCCGGGCTCCCGTGCCGCCGGACGCGCGAATGGCGGACCGGTTGCGCACCGCGTTGATGACGACGAACAGGGCGGCGAGCAGCGCCAGAACGATCACGAGCTGGTGGTTGCCGGCGGTCTCGTGAAAGGCCAGCTTGTCGAAAGCGATGATCGGCATGCTCGGCAGTGCGCGGAGCACGGCGCCGGATGCGTCGGTCTGGAATGCCAGCATCGACCGTCCGTTGACCTCGCGGAACAGGTAGGGCGCCACTTCCTCGTATTCGGCGCCGACCTCCGGCAGGGCTATGACGATGCGGCCGTCGTTCCCCGGAACGATCGGGATGTCGCCCGCGAGACCGGCAACGGCTTCCAGCTTCGTGTGCGAACGCCGGTTGGCGCGGTAGGCCCCGACGATGTCGGCGACCCGCTCGGCCGTGCCCTCGGGGGGCGGGGCCGTTTCCGCCGCGGCGGCTTCGGGATAGAAATAGTTCAGCACGGCGCGCGTTACCACGTCCCGGGCCTGGCCGCCGTCGGGCGCGTTGAAGGAAACGTAGAAGCCGAATCCCCTGTCGGGGTCGATCGCGAGATCGGAGTGAAATGCGATGGTGTCGCCGCCGTGCCCCACGAACCGGTGGCCGTTGTGCCAGACCTCCATGAAGCCGTGCGCCATGCCGGGCAGGCCCTCGACCGGGCCGAACAGCCTGGAATGCATCAGTCGCGCGGTCTCGGGCTCAAGGATGCGGGCGCCGTTGGGTTCCCCGCCGTTCACGTGGGCCACGATGAAACGCGCCATGTCGTCGGCGCTGGCTGCCAGGGCGCCGGCGGGCCCGAAGTTTCCGATGTACTCGTAGCCGAGCACCTCGAGACCCTTGCCGGTGTCGGAATAGCCGGTGGCCATGTTGGCAACGAGGGGCGCGGGCAACGGTTCGGCGAAACTCGAGTTGTGCATGCCGAGCGGTTCGAAGATGTTACGCGCCACGTATTCCTCGAAGGTCATGCCCGAAACGTTGGCCACCGCCAGGCCCGCCAGCGCCGTCGTCCAGTTCGAGTAAGCCGCGGTCGTGCCAGGGGGCCACTGCTGCGTGGGCGCATGGGTTGCCAGGGATTCCGCCAGGGGCACCAGGTCGTCCGCGGATTCGGCGAAGAGGTAGCCCATGCCCCCGTCCTCGAGCCCCGGCGTATGGGTGAGTGCGTGTTCCAGGGTGACGGCGCCGTAACGGTCGGGAATGGGGAACTGATCGATGTACTCGCCGACCGGCGTATCGAGTCGCAACTTGCCCTGTTCGAAGAGCTGCATCACGGCCGTCCAGGTGACGAGTTTCGAGACGGATCCGGGTCGGAACAGGTGCACGGCCGGGTCCGCCGGCACGCGGGATTCGAGGTCGGCGTAACCGTAGCCCTTCGAAAGCGCCGGCCGCCCGTCGTGGACGAGCGAAAACACCGCGCCGACCAGGTTGTAATCCTCGAAGAGGGCGTTCATGACCCCGTCCAGATAGGGCTCGAACGATGGCGGGAGTGCCTCGGGCCCAACGCCGGGACCGACCTCTGCCGCAACGGCCGGCGGCGTCGACGAATCGCTCGCGTCAACGGCATCGGAAAGTTGTGCGTTCGAGTGACCGGACAGGCCGGCACAGAGCGCCAAAGCCACGAGCGGCCGGGAAAAAAGACCCAGGGAACGCGTCGGGCTCATGTTCTCTCCTCCAGGTGGGGTTTGGCGTGCCGGCTCGATTGTGGGCAGTGGGGAAGCGCCGGTCAATTGCACTCGCCGGGCGGTGCGCGGCGCGCGAGCCCGCTCTCGAATCAGGAGCGAGAGGCGTACCCGTTGCATCATTGGGTCGGCCTGCGGGTTCGAAGCTCCTCCACGAAATGTAAACTGAGTGACCGGCCCGGCGATGCGTCTATGGAATAGGCCGGACTACGCCCGTCATTCCCGGATTCGGACTACAGATGATTCAACTATCGAGCCGACGACTGCCATCGCTCTCCAATCGCAAGGTTCAAGACATGATCTCGAAGCACTCGGCGCGCAACGGCACCTGCCGGCGCCTCATCCTCGCTGTCCTTCTGTTCGCCGGCGGTGTCCTGTTCGCCGGCGGCGCCGCGCATGCCTCGCCCGCCGACGAGGCGCTGCAGCGTCTCATGGAGGAATTCTGGGAAGCCCGCGTGCAGGCCTCGCCCCTGGCGGCGACGCTCTGGGGAGAAAACCGGTACCGTGACCGGGTCGACGATCTCAGCCCCGAAGCGCTCGCGGCCAACCTCGACAGGCTCGACGAGACCATGCAACGGCTCAAGGCGATCGATGTCGCGGAGCTCAGCCCGGACAATCGCGAGCAACACGGCGCCTTCGAATGGATGCTTGTCCACGAACGGCGCAACCTGGATTTCGACACCCGGTATTTCACCATAAATTCCCTCGGCGGCTGGCACAGCAGCTTTGCGGACGTCATCCTGGCGACCCCCTATGCGTCGGAACAGGACTATCGGGACCTGGTGGCGCGACTGCGGGGCTTCGGCGTCTTCGCCCGCCAGAACCTGGACCTGTTGCGCACCGCGATCGAGCGCGGTTACACGCAGCCCTGCGCATCGCTCAGGGGCTATGGGGACTCCATCGCCGACTACGTTGCGGCAACCCCCGAGGCGAGCGTTTTCGCGCAACCGTTCGACAGCATGCCCCATTCCATCGCCGAGGCCACCCGTGCAGCACTGCGGGCTGAAGGGCTGCGCGTCATCGAAGAGGTCGTCAATCCCGCCTACGAGGCTTTCGCTGACTTTTTCGCCGAGAGCTATCAACCGGCCTGCCGCACCTCGGTGGGCCTCTCCTCCCTGCCTGGCGGGCGCGAAGCCTACGACCACGCACTGCGCTACTACACCAGCCTCGACACGGACGCACCCGCCATTCACGCCCTCGGCCGCCGCGAAGTGGGGCGCATCCGCCGGGAAATGGAAGCGGTGATGGCCGAGGTGGAATTCGAGGGCGACCGGGCCGACTTCCTCGCCTTCCTGCGTACCGACCCGCGCTTCTACGCTGCCGACGAGGAGTCCTACCTGCACCGCATCGCCTGGATCGCCAAGACCATCGAGGCCCGGCTGCCCCGGTTCTTCTCGCGGCTGCCGAGCAATCCCTACGGCATCAGCGCGATCCCCGAACAGATCGCGCCGCTGACCACCACCGCCTATTACCAGCCCGGCGCCGGTGACGGCACGCGCGCCGGGCAGTACTTCGTGAACCTGTACGACCTGCCGAGCCGCCCCCTCTACGAACTGCCCGCCCTGGGCCTGCACGAGGCGGTGCCGGGCCACCACCTGCAGATTTCCTTCCAGGGCGAGAACCGGGATCTCCCCGACTGGCGGCGCTTCTACTACTTCCACGCCTTCGGCGAAGGCTGGGGCCTCTACAGCGAGTTCCTCGGCGAGGAAATGGGCATCTACACCACCCCCTACGAGCGTTTCGGGCGGCTGATCTACGACATGTGGCGCGCGGCCCGCCTGGTGGTGGACACGGGCCTGCACGCCATGGGCTGGACTCGGGACCAGGCCATCGATTTCATGCTGGCAAACACGGGCCTGACCCGAACCAACGTCATTGCCGAAGTCGACCGCTACATCACCTACCCGGGCCAGGCGACCGCCTACAAGCACGGCGAGCTGAAAATCCGCGAACTGCGCCGGCGTGCCGAGAATGCGCTGGGCGACAGGTTCGACCTGCGCGATTTTCACGTTGAGTTACTGTCCGGCGGGTCGCTGCCCCTGACGGTGCTGGACAGCCGCGTCCAGCGCTGGATCGACGCCCAGGCGGCGGTGGCGCACCACGACATCATCGTCCGCGGCGGCACCCTCTACGACGGCAGCGGCGGGCCGGGCAAGGCGCTCGACCTGGCCATCACGGACGATCGCATCACCGCTGTGGGCAACCTCGAACGGGCCACGGCCGAGCGCTTCGTCGATGCCGCGGGCATGGCCGTTTCTCCCGGATTCATCAACATGTTGAGTTGGGCCGCGGGCAGCCTCATCGTCGATGGGCGGGGTTTGAGCGACCTGGTGCAGGGCGTGACGCTGGAGGTGTTCGGCGAGGGCTTCAGCATGGGCCCGCTGAAGGACGGCAAGTTGCCCGCGGTGTTTGCCGGAATGCTCGAACTGGAAAAGGACGAACCGGCCCCCTGGCAGACCCTGGGCGAATATCTCCAGTGGCTCGAAGAGCGGGGCGTGTCGCCGAACGTGGCGTCCTTCGTCGGCGCCACCACCCTGCGCATGAATGCGCTGGGCGACGAGAACCGCGCCCCGACGCCGGAAGAACTGCAATCCATGCGCGAGGCGGCGCGGCAGGCCATGGAGGAGGGCGCCATGGGCCTGGGCAGTTCCCTCATCTATCCGCCGGCTTTCTTCGCGAGTACGGAAGAGCTCATCGAACTCGCCAGGGCGGTGGGCGAGTATGGCGGCATGTACACCTCCCACATGCGCAGCGAAAGCAACAACATCGAAGGGGCCGTGAACGAACTCATCACCATTGCCCGCGAGGCCGGCGTTGCCGCGGAGATCTACCACCTGAAGTTCGCGGGCAAACCGAACTGGGGGAAGTTCGACAGCGTCGTGGGGATGATCGAAGCCGCCCGCGCCGAGGGCCTGCGCATCACCGCCGACATGTACACCTACATCGCCGGCGCCACCGGCCTTGCCGCCGTCATACCCCCCTGGGCCTCCGACGGCGGCACTGAACGACTGCTGGCCCGCCTGGGCGACCCGGAAACCCGCGCCCGCATCCTGGAAGAGATGCGTACGCCGAGCGATGCCTGGGAAAACCTGCTCATGGCCGCGAGCCCGGAAGGCGTGCTGCTCACCGACTTCGAGTCCCCCGAACTGAAAGCGCACCTCGGCAGAACGCTGGCGGATGTGGCAGCCATGCGCGGCGTTACCGCGGAAGAGGCCGCCCTGGACCTGGTCCTGGAAGACAGTGCCGGCGCGGGCGCCATCTACTTCATCATGAGCGAAGAGAACATGAAGCGGAAAGTGGCGCTGCCCTGGCTCAGTTTCGGTTCCGATGCAGCGGCGGTGGCCCCGGAAGGGGAGATTCTCGAGCAGGGCATTCACCCGCGCACTTACGGCACCTTCGCCCGGCTGCTCGGCAAATACGTCCGCGAAGAACAGGCAATCAGCCTCGAAGAGGCAATCCGCAAACTCACCGCGCTGCCGGCGGACAACCTCGGCATTGCCGAACGCGGCCGCCTGCGCACCGGCCACTTCGCCGACATCGTGATCTTCGATCCCGCCACCGTCACCGATCACGCCACCTGGACCGATCCCCACCGGTTATCGACCGGCGTCAGGCATGTATTCGTCAACGGGGAACAGGTCATCGAAAACGGAGAGCACACGGGCGCAACGCCGGGGCGTTTCATCAGGGGACCGGGATATCGCCGCTAGGAGCCAGCGCCGTAGGAATTCACGGCTGCAAATCCGCTCTCATCCGCCCCTTTGAACGCTC
>CAZNFI010000040.1:17356-20496 GCA_964572185.1 uncultured Pseudomonadales bacterium | reverse complement strand
CAGTTGACGGGCAAGCACGGCGCCTATTCCGCCGGCCGCACCCGTGATCACCGCCACCTTCCCTTGGAGCAATTTCATCGCAATGGGGGCCAGGTTCAAATGTGTTCGAGAAAGAAGGCGCTGGCATCGTTCATGGTTTTTTCCAAGTACTCGCCCTCGTACCAGGTGTAGTGCCCGCAATCGTAGGTATACAACCGCTTGGGGTCGCTGGTGGCTTCGTACAGTTCCCTGAAACTGTCCGTGTCGGCCACGATGTCGTTCTCGGCGAGAAAATAGGCGATCGGTTTCCTGATGCGGTGAGCCACATCGATCGGCCGGAAATCCACCACCCGCGACATGGAATCGAACCCCATCCAGTTGCGCCAGGCGGGTACGGCTTCCCAGAATTCCGGTTCCCATGAGCGGCTGTCGGGGTCGATGAAAATGTCCAGGACCGTCAGGCAGCGGTCGACCTCATTGGTGAGAACGCGCTTGCGCCGGGCCTCGGCCATCTTCTGTTCCCACTCGGCCATCTGCTCCGGGGTGCGGTGGTTGGTGATGGCCTCGTAACCGTGGGCGACGCCACCGGTTGCCACCCCGGCCTGCACGCGGCTGTCGAGCGCCATGGTGTAGGCGGTAATCAGCGCGCCGAAACTGGCCCCGAACTGCCCCATGCGATCGCCGTCCACGAAGGATTGCGCCTCCAGCCAGGAAAAGCCGTTCCGGCAATCCTCCACCTGTTCGAAGGGCGCCATCCTGCCGCGCTCGCCACCGCTGTCTCCCCACCCGCGATAATCGATCGCCAACGCCAGGAAACCGGCCTTGACGAAGTACTCGGCGAACAGTGGCTGAACCATCTTTCGGATACCGGTAAAGCCCTGGCATTGCAGGATCACCGGATACTGCTTCCCTTCATCGAAGTCGTCCGGTACGTGCAGGTCTGCAACGACGACATCGCCATCGCTGTAATAGGTGATCGTATTCGTTTGCATTCGCTGGTCTCCCGAACGGAAATGAATTGTCTATCAACTATAACGGAACAAGGTTGAGCGTGACTGTTGTCAGGCCCGGCCCTCGAGTATCGCCCCGACCGCTGCTTCCATGGCAGCCTGGCGGTTGACCGTATCCCCCAGCGTCGTGCCGCCATCCACCACCAGGTCGATACCGGTGATCTGCCGGGCCCCGTCGCTGGCGAGGAACAAGGCCGCCTCGGCAATGTCGCGCGGCTCGGTGACCCGCTTCAGCACCTGCATGTCGATCATGGCGTTCATCGATGCGTCGAGAATCTTCTCCCTGGTGTCGTCGCTCATGTCAGCGCCCAACGCAATCATTTCGGTCTTGGTCGGGCCGGGCGAGATCGAATTCACCCTGACCCCATGGGGCCCGAGTTCGATGGCCAGCGACCGGGTAAAGGCGATGACGCCCGCCTTGGCCGCGCGGTAATCCGGCACGCCGTGGCCGGCGTGGCTGCCGCCCGTCGAGGCAGTGCTGAGGATGACGCCCTTGCCCCGCTCCACCATGTATCTGCCGGCCGCCCGGGCGCCCAGCATCGGCCCGAGCAGGTCGACAGCCATCACCGCATCGAAAGTCGCCAGGTCGTTCTCAAGAAACCAGGCGGACCCCTCCGCGCCGCTCACTCCCGCATTGTTGTACATGATGTCCAGGTCGCCGTAGGTCTCCACGGCAAACTGAACGACCGCCTCCACGCTATCGGCCTTGGCGACATCGGTGCGCTTGAAGGCGGCGGCGCTGCCCAGGGTGCGGGCCAGTATTTCGCCCTTTTCTTCCTGCAGGTCCGCTATCACCACGCGAGCGCCTTCAGCCACGAACAGCTCGACAGTCGCCTTGCCGATGCCGGAGGCGCCGCCGGTGACGATGGCAACCTTGTCTTTCAATCTGTCAGTCATGGTCGTTCCCCGTCAGAATCGCTCCGTCACGTCTGCGATTCCGGCAGGCGCAGCACGATTCCGTTCAGTGACTCGGTCGCTTCGATCTGGCAGGACAAACGGCTGGCCCCGGTGCGCTCCTCGAGGCCGAATTCCAGCATGGTCTCCTCCTCGTCGGTAATCTCGGGGAGGCGGCCGAGCCACTCCGGTTCGACCATGACATGGCAGGTGGCGCAGGCGCAGGCGCCGCCGCAGTCGGCCAGAATTCCCGGCACGTTGTTCATGCGCGCCGCTTCCATCAGGCTCAGGCCCGGTTTCGCCTCCACCAGGTGCTCCGCGCCGCTGAATTCAATGTACGTGACATTGATCATGGAACGATTCCCCGCCTCGGGTTCGCAACATCGATTTACTGTCGTCACTGCCCTGCCCGCCGAAGAAATTCCCAGTGAATCGTGTGCCGGCTTGAAGACAGGTCGCACTTCTCGGGCAATTGCGCATCGAGGACCAATTCAAAGCTGGTGGCCCCGCTGTCAGGCACCACTGGGCTCCGGTAGATATCCACCGCCGGACCCACCACGCTGACGGCGAACATCAGGCGCGCCAAGCATCTGTCCTTTTCGTCGTATCGGTCGAAGGATTTCCGGTCGAGGTACGACTTGATGTCTTCAGCCCGCTCCCGCATGGCGGCGTAGAAGGTCCGGAGTTCGTCCAGGGAAGAAGCCAGACGCGCCGCGTAGCGGGCGTTGTAATCCGGCAGATCCCACTTCTCGACGTAGACCTGCAGGTCAGAGAACGCATGCGGCAACGCTTCGGGCAAGCTCATGCATTGCTCCCACTACCAGCGGGCACATCGCTGATCGGCCACACCGATAACACGAATCCTGTATATCGACACATGTCTATTGGGGACCTTAGCGACAGGTCCCACGGTTGTCAATGCACCGGTCTGCGGGGGAGATAGCTGCGTTTCCGTCTTCCCCTTCATGGCCGGTTTCCCCTGCGAGAAGGGCCAATCGGCACGCCGGACAGGCAGGTCATGTCCCACCCGACCACACTCGCCCGAACGACGAAACCGGTTAACGGTCAAGCCCCTTGGTCGGCTTGCTCAAGCACTGCCGTATCCACACCGACATCTTTTACAAACGGTATGCGCATCCCGCCATCAAGACGGATGATCGAACCGTTGAGGTAGTCGTTTTCGCAGATGTGCCGCACCAGTTCCCCGAACTCGAGTGGGGTTCCGACCCGCTCCAGTGCCGGCACCGATGAAGCAAT
>CAZNFI010000040.1:0-17307 GCA_964572185.1 uncultured Pseudomonadales bacterium | reverse complement strand
CGCCGCCGCGGAACATCGGGGTGTCGATACCGCCGGGTGCTATGGTCATGACGCGAATGCCGTAGCTGCTCAATTCGCGGGCCAGGCTCAGGCACAGGCCGTTGACCGCGGCCTTGGAAGCGACATAACTCGTGCCGACGACACCGTCGAGCGCTCCAATGGAGGAAACGTTGACGATCAGGCCGCGCAGGCCATCCTCCATCGGCTCGACTCGGCTCAAACGCTCGGCAAACACCTGGTTGGTGAACAACGTGCCGAGAACATTGGTTTCGATGATCTCGCGCACCGTTTCCCTCGAACAGGCTTTGCCCGCCCCGACCAGGAGCGGCGGCATACTGCCATTGGCGGCCGCATGAACCAGTATTCGCGGGGTGCCGAACCGAGCCTCGATGGCGTCGAACACGGCGTCCAGCGCCTCGGGGTCCGATACGTCGCATTGAAAAGCCGCGCCACCGACTTCTGCCGCGGTTTTCTTCAGCACGTCCAGGCGCCGACCGAGCAGGCAGTTCGTCGCATCCCGCGCCGCCAGCACGCGTGCCGCACCAGCCCCCATGCCGGTACCCCCGCCGGTAATCACCGCGACCTGGTTTTGCAGCTTCATGACCTCACCAAAATCGAACTCGTTACGAACCCCATGTAGACACTTGTGTGCTGTCCCATTGCTTTCCACGCTTCTAGCCCGACCTTATTCATGAATAAACTACTGCGGTCGTCAATAGCAGCGAAATCACTGGCCTTGGGGACGCCCCTATTCCCATAATAGTATTCCGATTCTGGCCAATCCTATAAATCTTTTAGCCATTTGCGGGCAGGCGCCGATGACGGGGACCCAATGAGCGACGAGTACATCCTGGTGGAACGGCCCGCGGAACGGGTGGCGAGCATCACCCTCAACCACCCCGCGCGGCTGAACGCCATCAACGGCGACATGCTGCGCGAACTCGACCGGGCGGTGCGCCGCATCGAGCGCGACGACGAGGTGCGCGCCTGGCTGCTCACCGGCGCGCCGCGCCCGGACGGACGGCCCTGCTTCAGCGCCGGCGTGGACCTGAAAGCGATCAATGAAGGCATTCGCCTCGACCGGCACCTGGGCCCGCGGGTGACCAACACCATCGACGACATGCTCAAACCGTCCGTCGCCGTGATCGACGGCACCGCCAGCACCGGCGCCATCGAACTGGCCCTGGCCTGCGACTTCCGGCTGGTTGGCTCCGACGCCGCCATCAGCGACTGGCACTTGAAACACCTGGGATCCGGCGTCGGTTCCTGGGGCTCGCCGGCCCGCTGGCTCAGCCTGGTGGGCCCGGCGGTCACCAAGGAGATGATTCTCACCGCCAGGGTAATGACAGCCGATGAAGCCGTCGCCACCGGGTTCGCAACCGCTCAGTTCCGTTCCGAAACTCTTTACCGGCAGGCGCTCGACATGGCCCTGACCATGGCGCAAATGAACCCCGCCGGAGTCAAGCAGGCACTGGCCCACATCCAGGAATCCGGCGCCCGGCAGCGTGATCACTCACTGACGCTGGCCACCCAGGTCAGGAAATGGTTCGGCACCCAGGAAACCTTTGGCGAGCGTGCCAGGAAGGTGATGGCCGAGCGCGGCAGGCGCGACGCTGCGCAACGGCCGGACGCAGATTGAGGGTCTCATGAACGACGAGTCACAGGGCAAGGCGCCCACCAGGGAAGAACTCGTGCTGTACCGGGTCGAGAACGGGGTCGCGGTCATCTCGTTCAACCGTCCGCGGCAGCACAATGCCATGAGCGGCGCCATGCGCGCGGCACACCAGGCAGCAGTGCAGGATGCCCTGTCGGACCCGGCGGTGCGGGCCATCGTGATGCGCGGTGAGGGTGCGTCGTTCAGTTCCGGTATGGATCTGAAGGAACTGGGCAAGCGAGCCGAAGGCGTGAGCGACTACGCCCATGTGAGCGCATCCCTCGAGCGCAAGCGCGCCATTATCGAAAGCCCCAAGCCCGTAATCGCCGCGATCCGCGGCTACGCCATCGGCGCCGGCTGCGAAGCCGCCCTGCACGCCGACATCCGGGTAGCCGGCGCAAGCGCCCGGTTCGGCCTGACCGAAGTCGACCACGGCCTCATCACCGACGGCGGCGGCACCTGTATCACGGCAGCTATCGCCGGTCCCTCGCGCGCCAAGTACATGGTGATGACCGGCGAGTTGGTGGATGCGCAACGGGCGCTCGAGTGGGGCCTGATCGACTTTCTGGTTGCCGACGAAGAAGTCGACGCACTGGCCCTGCAGATCGCCGGCAAGATCGCCGCGCAACCGCCCATGCACGTGTCGGTGGCCAAGCAACTGTGCGACGGCGTGCATGGCCAGCAGATCCGTCAGGGCATGAACAACGAGTTGCTTGCCATTTCAATGCTCTACCAGACCGACGACCGGCAGGAAGCGCGCGCGGCGCGCCGGGAAGGGCGAAAGCCGACGTTCACGGGCCGATAACGACAACATCAGCTTGCCGCCCGGTCGTTGTGTGATGGTGTCCCGCCCGGTCAGTCCGCCGCGGTCTGCGGCCGTCCGGATGCCGTTGCGCGCCGCCACAGGCGCCGGGCGATGCGGGCGAGGTCGTCGCCGATGAGGATGTTGGCCGGCACCAGCACCAGGGTGATGGCGGTGGCGAACAGGATGCCGAATCCGAGTGAGATCGCCATGGGAATCAGGAACTGGGCCGTGGTGGATTTCTCCAGCAGCAGCGGCGACAGGCCGAAGAACGTGGTCAGCGAGGTCAAGAGAATCGGGCGGAAGCGGACGACGCCGGCATTGAGCACGGCCTCCTTCAGGCTGTCGCCCAGTTGCCGCTGCCGGTTGACCGCGTGCACCAGCACGAGGCTGTCGTTGACCACCACGCCGGTCAGCGCCAACAGCCCCATGATGCTCACCATGGCGAGGTTGTAGCCCATCAGCCAGTGCCCGACCACGGCACCGATCAGCCCGAATGGTATGACCGACATCACCACCAGCGGCTCCGTGTAGGACTTCAGCGGCAGCGCCAGCATGCCATAGACGACGAACAGCACGATCAGCACCCCGGTCTGCAGGCTGCCGAACGACTGGCGCTGCTCCCGGGCCTCCCCCTCCATCTCGTAGTCGAGGCCCGGATAGCTGGGCAACAGGCCATCGAGGTAGTCGCGCAACTGATCGTTGAGCACCGTCATATTGGTGTTCGACTTGACCACTTCGGCGGTGACGTTGACGGTACGGTAGCCGTCGATGCGCTTGATCTGCAGCGGCGAGCGGCCGGGATTCAGGGTGGCAACATGAGAGAGCGGAATGCGGCGCCCGGCCGGGGTGGCGATCAGCATCTCGTCCAGGGTGGCCACATCGGCGCGCTCCGAGGAGGGCAGGCGCACGAGCACATCCACTTCGTCCCGGCCGCGCTGCACGCGCTGCACCAGGAATCCCTTGAAGGCCTGGCCGACCTGGCCGGCGACGTCGTTGCGGGTGAGGCCGAGCACATGTCCCTGGGGCTTCAGTTCGATGCGCAGTTCCTGCTTGCCGTCGGACAGGGTGTCGGCGATCTCGTAGACGGTGGGGTAGGTCGCCAGGTGCGCCTTCACGGCGTCCGCGGCCGCACCGAGTTCCTCCAGGGAGCGGCCGCTCAGCTGCACGTCGATCGGGTCGCCGGTGCGGAACAGATCCGTGCGAAAGGTCAGCGACTCGGCGCCGGGAACCGGCCCGATCAGGCGCCGCCACTCAGCCCCGATCGCCCCCGTGCTGATGTCGATGGAACGCTGCTCGGGGGGAACGAGTTCGATGTCCACGCGGCCGTAGTGGGAGCCAAGGGAAAAACGCTGGGAACCGGTGCTGGCGAGCACATGACGAACGATGCTCTTGCCGGTCGCCTCGTCGGTGTAGCGTTCCTGCACCTGCTGGGCGGCTTCCAGCATGCGGGTCACGTAGCGGTCGGTGACGGCGAACTGGGTGCCGGTGGGCATGGTCAGGTTGGCCGAGATGGTCTCGCCTTCGATGCGCGGCATGAAGGTGAACCGCGTCCAGCCGCTCATGAGAAGCGCGATCATGAGGAACAGCACGCCGACAAAGGCCGCCAGGGTGGCGTAGCGGTGGCGGGTGAGAAAGTCGAGCGCCGGGCGATAGTGGAGCAGGATCAGCCTTTCGAAGCCATCGGCAAAGTTGCGCTGCCAGGCGCTGAACCGGCTGGCGCGGGCCTTTTCGTAGCTGCCGCCCATGCCCTTGAGGTGGGCCGGCAGCACCAGCTTGGACTCCACCAGGGAGAACACCAGCACGCTGATCACCACCGCGGCGATGGGTGCGGCGATGTTGCCGAAGCGCCCTTCGATGAAGGCGAGCGGCAGGAACGCCACCATGGTGGTCAGCACGCCGAAGGTGACCGGCACGCCGACGTCCATGGTGCCCTTCACCGTGGCGTCCAGCCCGGACTCCCCCGATTTCAGCCGTTGGTAGACGCTCTCCCCAGTGACGATGGCATCGTCGACCACGATGCCGAGCACCACGATGAACCCGAAGGCGCTCATCAGGTTCAGGCTGACACCCATGGCCGCCATGGCGCTGAAGGCACCGAGAAAACTGATCGGGATGCCAATGAACACCCAGAAGGCAATCTTGGGGCGCAGAAACAGGGCCAGCAGGGCAATCACCAGGATGGCGCCCTGCAGGCCGCTCTTGCCCAGTACACCCAGGCGGTTCTTGAGCTGCTGGGCGTCGTCGTCCCAGTACGTCAGCCGCATGCCGGAGGGCAGCGAGGGCTGCTGGCGTGCGATGTAGGCGTGCACCTTCTCGGAAATCTCGAGCGCACTCTCGTTGCCCACCCGCTGCACGTCGATCAGCGCTGCGGCGTTCCCGTCGAACAGGGTGGTCACGGTGTCTTCCTGGAAGCCATCCAGAACCCTGGCCACGTCTGCCACCCGCACGATGGAACCGTCCGCGTTGGTTTTCACCACGATGGACTCGAACTCGGAACGCCGGTAGGCCTGTCCCTTGGAGCGGATCAGCACGTCGCCGCCCTGGGTACGCACGTTGCCGGCGGAGAGGTCGATGGAACTGGCGCGAATGGCGCCGGCGATCTGCGCCAGGCTCAGGTCGAACTGGCGCAGCCGGTCCTGGGAGGCCTCAATGGCAATCTCGTAGCGGCGCACCGCATCCAGGGAGACCTGGGAGATTCCGTCGGTGCGCAACAGATCATCGCGTACGCGCTCGGCATAGAGGCGGATTTCCTCCTCGGAGTAGGGCCCGGCGACCACCAGGGTAATGACGCCCCAGGTTCGCTGGGGAAGCCGGATCACGGGTTTGCGCGCATTCTCCGGGAAGGTGTCGATGGCATCGACCCGTGACTTGATCTCATCGAGCAGCACCCGCGGGTCGTGGTCGTCGTCGACCTCGATGTTCACCGAGGCCATGCCCTCCCTGGACACACTGGTCACCCGTTCGATGCCGTCGAGACCTTCCAGCGCCTGCTCGACGCGTATCGCAATACCCAGTTCTGCATCTTCCGGCGTTGCGCCGCGCAGCCGCACGCTCACCTGGACGCTGTCCGGCTCGAATTCCGGAAAGACCTCCACCGCGGTCTCATAGAGCAGTGAATAAGCCCCCAGCAACAGCACCGCCACCATCAGCAGGTTGGCAGCCACGTCGTTGCGCGCGAACCAGGGGATCACCGGCCCACCCTCGTGCCTTTACCGCCTCTTTCGCCGCTTTCGGCAACGCGTACCGGCGTCCCGGAAGTGACCTGACCGAGTGGTGTGGTGACCAGTGCATCGCCGGGGGCGAGGCCGCCGGTGACCAGCGCATCCACGCCGTTCTGCCAGGCGATCTCGATGTGCCGCCGCTCGAGCTCGCCTCCTGCGACGGTATAGACATACGAGTTCTGGTAGATGGTCTCACCGGGGATGACCAGCGCCCCCGGCAGGCGCCTGCCGGTGATTTCCGCGGTGACGTACTCGCCGATCTTCAACGGCCGGCGGGCATCGTTCCCCCTCGCCCCGTTCGCGCCGCCGGAATTCGCTGCGCCGAACGGGTCGGAGATCTGGGCGACGACGTGCAGTTGCCGGGCGGTCTCGTCGATGGCGCCTTCGGTACGGACGATGCGGCCCTCCCAGACGTTGGCTGCGCCGAGCTCGGAGCGCACCTTCACCGGGAGCAGTTGCGCTGCGCCCGATTCGGGAAGATCCACGAAGGGCAGGTCGGTGTTGCGCAGCGGCAGCCGCACTTCCACGTAGTCGGTGGCGTACACGTTGGCCAGCGACGTGCCCGTGCCCACCACCTGGCCCCGGTCTGCGAGTTGTGTGAGTACCCGCCCGTCGAAAGGAGCCCGCACCCGGGTTCGCTCCAGGGCGAGTTCCGCCTTGGCCAGTGACGAGCGGGCGGAGATGACGCGCGCCTGGGCGGCCAGCAGTTGCGGTTTGCGCAGCACCAGGTCCGACGGCGGCTCTCCCGGGTCGCCGATGCGGCGCCAGTCGACCAATGCCTGTTCGGACCGCGCCGTTTCCTGGGCTTCCGCCTGCAGGGCATCCATCAGCGCCGCACCGGCGATCTTCACATCAGCTTCATAGTCGCGCGGGTCGATGGTCACCAGCACGTCGCCCTCGGCGAAAAACCCGCCGGGCCGGAAGATGGGGGCTATGGTGACGATCTGGCCGCTGACCTGGGCGACCAGGGTGCTGCGGGTGCGCGGCTGGACGGTGCCGTAACTGGCGATCTTTACCCGGTAGTCGCGCGGCGTGACGATGACGGTTTCCACCACCGTCTGCGGCCCGCCCGGGGGGCCGCGGCGCTCCAGTTCGGGCGGGTTCCACAGCACCAGAAAGCCGGCGCCCAGGAGCGCGCCGAGAATGATCACGGGCATTACCCGGCGCAGCCGCATCGCTCAATAGTCTCCGCCCAGTGCGAGCAGCAGGGCCACCCGGCTCTGCAGCAGCTGGTTGTGCAGCCGGATCAGCGACGACTGCGCATCGAAGGCGCGCCGCTGCGACTCCAGCACCGTGATGTAGCCAACCAGCCCGCGTTGATAAAGATCGTAGGCCAGGTCCAGGGCGGCCTCGGCGCTGGCCTCGGCTTCGTGCACCGCCTGGTGCCGGGCGGCGAGGTTCTCGGTGCGGCTGAGTTCCGTTTCGACTTGCGCAATTGCCCGGTAGACGGTCTCGAGATAGCGCCGCTCCAGTTGGGCGATACGCTGCCTGGCCTGCCCGTGCAGCGCATCGAGGCGGCCGCCCTGGAAGAGGGGTTGGGTAAGGCTGGCCGCCACCGACCAGGCCAGGGCGCCGCCATTCAGCGCCTCGCCCAGGCTGGTGGCGCTGTCGCGCGCGTTGGCGGTCAGCCCGAATGCCGGAAAACGGTTCTTGTGGGCCACGGCGAGGCCCACATCCGCCGCCAGCAGTTCGAGCCAGGCCTGTTGAATGTCGGGCCGGCGTTGCAGCAGTTCAGTGGGAACACCAGCGCCTACCGGTACCACCATGTGCGGCAGCCGTTCGCCCGCGGCGAAGCGCCCGGCGGGATAGTCGGCCAGCAGCAGTTCCAGGTTGGCAACCGCCTGCATCCGTTCCTGGCGCTGGCTCGCCACGTTGGCTCTTTCCTGTTCCAGCGTGTTGCGCGCCAGATAGACGTCCAGTGCATCGTTGAGGCCGCTGCGATAGCCACTCTCGATGACATCGAGCGCCTGCCCGAGGTTGGCCAGGCGCCGGTCGATCAGCTCCTGCAGTTGCAGCGCCGCGGCAGCATCGTAGTGGGCGCTGACCACGGCGGCCGCCAGATTCTGCTCCGCGGCATGGTAGCGGGCCTGTTCCGAGGCAAGCTGCAGAAGCGCTTCCCGTTCCCGGTCGCCGAGGCCGCCCCACAGATCGAGGGGCGCGTTCAGCACGGCGCTCAGGTCAAACTGTTCGCTGACCGGCGCGGCAGCGAACGCCCGGCCGCGCTGCCCGCCCAACCCCAGGCTCAGGTTGGGCAGGCGCGCCGCGCGCGCCAGCCGCACCTGCTGCCGGGCGCTTTCCAGCAGCGCCCGCTGCTGTCCCAGGCCGTGGTTGTCGGCGATGGCGCGGTTGACCAGTTCGTCGAGGTGAGGATCGTGGAAGGAAGGCAGCCAGCCCTCCACCACATCGCCCCCGGCCGGTTGCCGCCAGGCATCCGGCAACTCTGCGTCGATCAGCGCTGTCCGGGGCTCGTTGGCACAACCGGCGACCAGCAGTAGCGAGCCCAGGACGATATGGTGTTGAAGCAGCCTCACGCTTCCATTTTACGAAGGGTTAGTGTCCTGTGTCACAAATACGCTGAAAGGTAGCGCATTTGTGACACAGGACACTAGCGGCGCGGATCAAAGATCGCGCGCCCGATGATCCGCCTGTTGGCAAGCTTCAAAAGCCCGTCAGGCAGCGCATTGAAGCCGATGACATCTTCCACCAGCGGATTCAGCCTGCCGTCCAGCAGCATCTGGTACAGGGTCTGGTAACAGCGCTGAAACTGCACGTCGTCACGCCCTCGATAGCCGCCCATATGAACGCCCACCAATGAATAGTTTTTCACCAGGGCGTGATTCATCGGGGCGGCGGGAATCCTGCCCGCAGCAAAGCCGATGACCAGGTACTTGCCCTCCCACGCAACCAGCCGCCGCGCCACGTCGAAGTAATCGCCCCCCACCGGGTCATACACCACATCGACGCCCCGGCCGTCGGTCAGGTCCATGACCCGCCGGTACAGGTCTTCGGTGCTGTAGTCGATGGCCTCGTCGGCGCCCAGCCGAATGCAGGCTTCGGTTTTTTTGCCGCCTCCCGCAGCGGCAATCACCCTGCAGCCGTGCACCCTGGCAAGATCGACGGCGGCCGAGCCGACGCCACCGGCACCGGCAAGCACCAGCACGGTCTGGCCGGGCCTGAGATCACCGCGCAGGTGCAGCCCGAACCAGCCGGTGCCGTAGGTCATGTGAATCGCAGCAGCCTGCAGGCAGTCCACGCCGTCCGGGATCAGGTTGGCGCCGGCGGCGGCGATCAGGCACTCGTCGGCATACCCACCGCAGCCGCGGTAACTGACCCCGACGATCCTGTCGCCTGCCTTGAACGGCACATCTCCACCAGCCTCCAGCACACTGCCGGCCGCAGTCATGCCGGGCGTGAAAGGCAGTTCGAGCTTAACCTGGTAACTGCCCTGGCACTGCAGAATGTCGGCGAAGTTGAGATCCGCTGCTTCGACGGCAATCCGGCAGATTTTGCCGGCGACTTCGGGCAGATCGACTTCCTGAACCTTCAGTCTGTCCCAGGGATTCCCCAGTTCGGTCATTTGCCAGGCTCTCATGCTAACCTCCGCGCGCTTGAGCCATCCAATCCCACCTCCTCGCCAGGTTTGCCCGGCAACTCGATCGCATTGCGCCAGCGACGCCCCTGGCCGCACCTGTTCATGAACGGGCCGGGCTAAAGGACGAAATAGTCGCCGGTGGCGCGGACCGTGATGTCGCCAAGGACAACGCCCCTGGGCTGGTCGATGGCGTGAATGATCTGATCCGCGATGTAGTCTGGAGCGAGCATGGCGTACTCGGCACTCTTCGGATCGAGGTTTGCCGCGCGCACCTTGCCTTCCATCACGGAAGTCATCATTTCCATGAGGGGTGCGAAGTTCTGTCCGGCAATGCCGATTCCAGCCTCGGGATTGACCACTTCGCTACCGATGCCGGTAGTAGGCACACCGGTCGGGCGGACGACGGTTACCTTGATGCTGCCGCGCGCCTCGACGCGCAACGATTCCGACAGGAAATTCACCGCTGACTTGGTGGCCTGGTAAACCGCCGATCCCGCAACCGGGAAATTGCTGTAGATCGACGAGATATTGATCACATGGCCATGCCCCTGCGCCATCATCTGATCGTAGGCACAGACAATGCCGTTCAAAACGCCCTTGATGTTGATGTCGATACACCGGTGCCACTTTGCAAGCGCTGCTTCATGATCCGCATAGAACGCCAGCGGCATGGTGCCTGCGTTGTTGATCATGACGTCTATGGCACCGTAGGCGTCCACGGCTTTCGCCGCCATTGCCTTCATGTCGTCTATGTCGGTTACATCGCAGGGGCATGCCTGCGCGATGCCGCCGGCATCTTCGATAGCGGTGACCGTGTGATGCAGCCCGTCGTGATTGATGTCGCCGCAAGTCACCCTGGCCCCCCGAGCGGCCGCTTTCTCGCTGACCAGCCTGCCGAAGCCGCTGGCGGCGCCGGTTATGACAATGGACTTTCCGGTGATGTGATCGTCCATCGAGAATCGACCCTGAAACCATCCACGCCAGTATGAAAGGCGGCGGCATCTCGGTCCAGCACGACTTGCCGGCTGAGGCAGGGGCGGCCGCTTCGCACCCGGTACTCGTCGCGATCGCAAACCGGCTTTTTTTATGCGAGCAACGCATGACAGCCGAGCGTCATCCGCCGCCAAGCGCAAAACCTGAGTGCCGGGCGGCGGTGGGGAACTCGAGCGCAAGGCCCATGTCGGACAACTACAGGAAGCGCCACTTCTTTGCGGCAGCATCGCCAGTCGTTCGTGTCGGCGCATCGGGGCACCCGGATTGGACATTCGGAATGCACTCCGTCGCAGGATGGCGGGTGATTGAACGGGGTTGCTGATCTTGAGTGAAGTTCCACCTACCTGGACGGCCGAGTCGCACACCGGTCCGCTGGGCATGGGCTTATCGGGCCGGCTGGCACCGTCCACCATCGCAGTGCCGTTCGCACAGCAGTGCACCGATGCGTCTCGCGGACGGGCCGCTTCTTCCCTGTTTGCGGACTCGCTGCGCTCAGGTGACGGCGCGGCCCTGACGAAGCCGGGCCAGGCGCCGGCCCGCCAACCAGGTGCCGGTAGCTCAGAGACGACCTGGCGGCGCCTGCAAGAGCGGTCAATGCTGGTGCTGCCGCTCAAGTCAGCCGATCTGCCAGCCTGTGCCGACCATCAATCGATTGCTGCACGGCAGCACGCTCAGTCAATCAGGGCAGAGGTCAGGTGCCAGCCGGAGTCCCAGGGTCCATCCGAGCACACGAACCCGCAGGCTTCGCCCCGCTTGCACGATATTCCGGATCTGCCCGGCGCCCGGCCTTACCTGCACGGCGGCGAGCCATGCAAGGCGCTGTGCCGCAAGTACGAACTCACCCGGGACATCACGATTCGGCGCTTTCAGGAGCACTTGCTCGCGGCTCTCGAGCGCTGCCCCGCGCCGGTGTCGAACACGCGTATCGCACAACTGGCGGAAGCCAAAGCCAAGGAGTCGACCGAGTTCGTGGTCCGACGCACGCAACTGCCTGACCTGGACTACGCCACGATGGTCGCCCAGCTCAAGTCGAACCCTGGCGCGAGCAGGCGTGTCGGGAGTTTTACGACGGAGGGCGCGGCCCCGAACAAGCTATTCTCGAGTTTCACCAAATTGAATGCGCAAGGCATCGCCATCGGCAAACACATGCCCGGGCTATACACCGCGGACAATAACAAGATTCATCTCAACCTCTGCAAGGAAGACATGCCCAGCGCCTGGCAAGCGCTGCGGCCGTTGCTGCTGTCTGCAGACAATCCGTTCATTCGCTGGAAGACCACTCTGCTCGACCATGTCGATACACACTACCAGCGTCGCCTGGTCAGCATCGCGGAGCGTGAGCAAAACGAAGAAACCGGATTCGACGCCGACCGCGCGCGACGCGACGCGGCGACCCGCAGGCAGCGGACTACAGACGGCATGCAGTTCACCCTGTATCCCTTCAGGCCTGCTGACGACACCACTTACAGGATCTTCGGTCCGCAATTCCGCCATTTCCTGACGCTGCTGGATTGGGAACTGGTAGACCGCAACGTGAGGCCCGGCCAGGCGCCGGAATCGGACGTCGCAATCGACGGCCTGCGTTTCTCGACATTTCGTAACGGCCATTGCGGAACCCGCGGCCCCGCCTACGACGAAGAGCCGGTGACCGACGAAACCAGGCGCCGTCAGATGAAAACCGCGTTCTACAAGGCAATCATGAGCTAGGAGCCTGCGCCGTAGGAATTCACGGCTGCAAGGCCGCTCAAGGATTCTAGCGGTTGCCGAAGGCGTACGAACACGACCGTTGCGCGCTCAACCATCGCTTCGTTCATTCATGAATAGGTCGGGCTAGTGTCCTGTCAAGCCTGTTTCGCAAGAACTGAGACAAATGAATTCAGGTCACATCATCAACCAGCACGCGCCCCTGATTCTGCACCCAGCGGCCCTCGGGGTCGCGTACCCAGCCGCTCGATGCCCAGGTGCCGCCGTCGACGTTGAGGGTCACGCCGGTGACGTATTCCGACATTTTCGATGCCAGGTACACCACCGCGTTGCCGCACTCGTCCACATGGCCCTCGCGGCCCAGGGGAATCAGGCGGTTGGTGGCATCGATTTGCTCCGGCGTCGGCACCGTCCACTGGCTTTCGTCGACCGGACCGGTGCGGTTGCCCCGGTTGCCGGGCGTCACCGTATGGTCCGGTGCGATGGCGTTGACGCGAATGCCATGCGACGAAAGCTCCAGCGCCATGCTGCGCGTGAAGCTCAGCATGCCCGCCTTGCACGCCCCATACACGGCGAAATAGGGCGCCGCGCGCTGGCCCTCGATGCTCGACACATTGACGATGGCGCCGCCGCGTCCCTCCCGGATCATGATCTTCGCCACCTCGGAGGTGGCTGCCAGCATGCTCACCAGGTTGATCTCGATATGCCGCCGCCAGCTTCGCTCGCTCTGCTTGAGAAACGGCCGGCCATTCACACCGCCGGCGTTGTTGACCAGGATGTCGATTCGGCCGAAGCGCTCGTCCGCCTCGGCGATGCCACGGCGCAACTGTTCGGTATCCATCACGTCCGCCACCACCGGCAACCCCTGGCGGCCCAGCGCCTCGACCTGTCCCGCAACCTGACGGGCACGCACCGGCTCGATGTCGAGCACCGCCACATGGGCACCCTGGCGCGCCAGCGCCAGGGCGATGCCGGCGCCGATGCCGCCGCCCCCGCCGGTAACCAGCGCCACCTGGTCGGTCACCGCGTAGTCGTTGTCGCTCATGCCGCGCCTCCCACGTATTCGTCGAGAAAGGGTTTCAGCGCCGCCAGAAACCCGGGTGTGTTCTGTGATGCCACATTGTGGCCGCAATCGGGGACCACCTTGAGCGTGCCGTTGGGCAGTGCCGCCACGAAGCGTTCGGCAGCTTGCTGCTCCAGAACATTTGAGTCGCCGCCCCTGATCACCAGCACCGGCACTTCCAGCCGCCTGATATCTTCGAGATCGGGCACGCCAGGCAACCGGGGCCGGGGGTCCGATTTGTCACCGCCGCTCTCGACCACGTAGCGGCGCCGGTCTGCCTTGGTGATGTAGCGCCCGTCCGCGCGCCGGATCAGGTTGTACTTCAGGGTACGCTCGATGTGCGTCCGGGTTCGATAGCGGTCGTACTGCTCTACACGGTCGAGGAATGCCTCCATGTCGTCGAACTCGATGTTGCGGCCGACAAAATCCCGGATCATGCGCGCACCTCGCTCGTCCACTTCCGGGCCGATGTCGACAATCACCACAGCGCGCACCAGTTTGGGGTGCGTACAGGCCAGCGCCAGCGTCACCATGCCGCCCATGGAGTGGCCCACGACTACCGGACGCGCCAATCCCAGTGCGCCAACAAAGTCCCGGGCGTCGGGCATCATGTCCGATATGCCGTAGTGCGCGCCCCGGTTCCACTCCGAATCGCCGTGACCACGCTGGTCGAGCGCGAGCACCCGGTAGTGCGCCGACAGGTTCAGGCTCACCAGATCCCAGGCATGTGCGGATTGATTGCCGCCGTGCAGCAGCAGCACCGGCGAGGCGCCTTCCCTGCCCCACTCCAGGTAGTGGAAGCGCTGGTGACGCAACACCGTGTTACGGGAAACGTAGCGAACGCTGTCCGGCGCCCCGATGCCGAGATCGCGGGCGCTCTCCAGCAGGCTGGCGAACTCCTCAAGCCCGGTCAGGTCCAGGGGCTGCAGATCGCTGCTGAAGGTGTTCAGGTACAATCCGGTGCCTCGCCGTCCGCTGCCGTCAGCTCGCCCGGGCCCATCCGGAAAGTTCCGCCACCCGCGCCCGGTGCACGCTGGTCGAGCCCATGTACATGCGGTCGAACACCGCGCGTTTTAGCCAGACGTGCAACGGAAACTCCCAGGTGTAGGCGATGCCGCCGTGCGCCTGGGTGCATTCCCGGGCCGCGTGCAGGAACCGCTCGGTGACGTGCGCTTTCGCCAGGGCCGCCATGCGTTGCGCATCGTCGGGCACCGCATCGAAGGCATGGGCGGCGTACCAGTACAGCGCTCGGGCCGGCTCGATGTCGGCGGCCACGTTGGCAAGCTGGTGCTTGAGCCCCTGGAAGGCGCCGATCACCTGGCCAAACTGCTCCCGGGTGAGCGCGTAGTCCACGGCCATGTCGAGGCAGCGCCGCGCGCCGCCGAAGGCATCGGCCGCCAACAGCACCAGCAGCGCGTCCCGGAACGGCCCGGCCGGCGCGCCGAGCGGTGCGGCCGGCGTCTCGTGAAACGCGATATGGGCAATGCGCCGGGTTGCATCCAGGGCGGGCAGCGGGGCCACCTCAACCGTTTCCGACGGGTGCTCCACCAACATCAGTTCACCGCCGGCAACGCCCACCACCATCAGGTCGGCCTGGGCGGGATACAGCACATTGCGCTTGCCGCCGTTGAGTTCCCTGTTGCCGGCCAAACGCCATTCGTCGGGCTGCCACGCATTGCCGCTCTCGGCCAGGGCGACGGTGCCGACACAGTCGCCACTGGCCAGTTGCGGCAACCAGCGCTCTTTCTGAGCGTCGTCACCGCCCAGGGAAATGGCCAGGGCTGCCGCGACATGGGCAAGGTAGGGCCCGGGCGTGCCGTAATAGCCCATGATTTCGGCCACCACGGCGGCATCCAGCATGTCGAGCCCGGTCCCCCCGTGCCGTTCGTCGATCATGAGGCCGAACACGCCCAGCCTGCCGAGTTCCCCCCACAGCCGCGTGTCGTGCCCGTCCTCACTGTCGAAGATCTCCAGCAGCCGCGCCTGATCGAGTTCGTCGTGCAGCAGGCGGCCGACGGAGTTCTGAAGCGCGGTCTGCTCTTCGGAAAGGTCGAAGTTCACGAGCTGCCTCCGACCTGGTCGCGAGGCAGGCCGAGGCCGCGTTCGCCGATGATGTTGCGCTGGATGTTCGAGGTGCCGCCGGCAATGGCGATACCCAGCGAACCGAAGAACTGGTTCATCCAGCGTTCGTTGCCGACGCTGTGGCCCGGTTCGTAGACGGGCAGCAGCAGGCTCGCATCGCCGATCAGTTCCTGTGCCAGCGCCGCGATCTGGTGCCCGAGATTGGTGACCACGAGTTTGTTCATGGTGGTCACCGGGCCCGGGTTCTTGCCGGCCAGGCTCATGCTGAGCTGGCGGAACGTGGAATAACGGTGCGCCTGCAGGTAGCCCTCTATTTCCGCGAACCGGTCCCTGACGATCGGGTCTTCGATGGCGGGCCGGCCGTTGCGGGTAGTGCTGTTGGCCACGGCCAGCAACTTGTCGAATTGCACCAGGTAGGTTTCGGCATTGCCGATGCCCGTCCGCTCATGCTTGAGGGTGGCCCGGGATACCTGCCAGCCTTCGCCGCGCCGGCCGACGATCCAGTCCGCCGGCGTGCGCACATCGTCGAAGAACACCTCATTGAACGTGCTTTGGCCGGTAATCTGCTTCAGGGGACGAATGGTGACACCGGGCTGATGCAGGTCGAGCAGCAGGTAGGAGATGCCCTGATGCTTGGGCGCATCCGGCTCGGTTCGTACCAGGGCAAACATGAACCGGCACTCGTGGGCGCGGCTGGTCCAGATCTTCTGTCCGTTGATGACCCACTCATCGCCCACCAGCTCGCCGCGCGTGCGCACCGATGCCAGGTCGCTGCCCGACCCGGGCTCGCTGTAACCCTGGGCCCAGTCGATGTCGCCGCGCACGGTGGGCGGTATGAATTTTTCCTGCTGCCAGGGGGCGCCGCACTCGAGCAGCGTCGGCACCAGCATGCGCACGCCGTTGCCATAGATTTCCACGGGCGCCCGCGCAGCGGTGAACTCCTCGTGGATGACCTGGGCGCGCAGCACGTCCGCAGGCTGCTCGCTGCCACCGAAACGACGCGGGATGTTGCGGTACAGGTAGCCGGCTGCGGTGGCCCGCAGTCTGAACGCGGTGACTCGTTGCTTATCCCGTGCGTCGTCCCGCGACCAGTGACCGGCAATGAACGCGCGCACCTCGTCGCGGAATGCCTCGTATTCCGCGCCATAGCTCAGATCCATGCCAACCTCCCGATTGCAGCGCTGACCAGGGCGCCCGTGTCCAATCACCCGGCGCCAGAGAACGCCGGATTGTAGCGCAACCCGACAAACGTTCAACTTATATAGACGATTCTGCCCGGGCTTTCCTGCGCATGCGCGCAACGATGTCCTTGGCGGACTGGCGCTGATTGCGCGCTTCGTGGTCGAACAGGTAGCGGCGCCGGTCCGCCGCCTCCTCCGCCTCGGTCAGGTTGTCCTTGACCAGCGCCAGCAGGGTGGCGGGCACCCGCAACAGCTTGCGCGCCACCGACAACGTGTAATCGCGCAACTCGGCGGGCGGCAGCACGCGGTTCAGCATGCCCCACTCGCAGGCCTGGCGTGCCGTCAGCCGCTCGTTGAGGTAATAGAACTCCCGCGTGCGGGCGGTGCCGATGATGCGTGTCCAGAACAGCGAACCCCCGTAATCGCCGGACAGGCCGTTGGCCGAAAAGTTGGCGGCAAACACCGCATCCTCAGAGGCGTAGCGCAGGTCGCAGGCCGCCGCCAGGCTGCACCCGGCACCGACCGCCGGGCCCCCGATCATGGCGATCGCCGGTTTGGGCATGGTGTGCAGCAACATCGGCGCATGCAGGTCGTAGCGGGTGAGATCGTCCTCCGGCGCATCGGGATCGGCACCCATCGTGCCCCGACGCGGCCCGCCGCCGTCCTTGATGTCGCCGCCGGAGCAGAACCCCCCGGGCGCATCGCCGTTCGGCGCGCCGGTGAGCACCACCACCTTGACGCCGTCATCGGCGGCCATTTTCCGCACCGCCCCATCCAGGGCATCGATGAGTTCGCCGTTCAGGGCGTTCAGGCGATGCGGGCGATTGAGCGTAATCACGCCGATGCGCTCGTTGACCTCGGTGAGGATCACGGGCGCGTCGGAAGGTTGTTTTTCTCGCATGGATCAATTGTCTGGCGATGTGGTTCTAGAATCTCGGAGCGGCCTTGATGTGTACCGATGAGTTGCATTCTGCATCGACCTCGACAAGTTGCGGAGCAACTTGATTGCCTC
>CAZNFI010000039.1:0-20497 GCA_964572185.1 uncultured Pseudomonadales bacterium | reverse complement strand
CGCCGCCATGCTGCAGGCGCTCAAGGCCGGGGCGGTGGTGTGCAACATCGGTCACTTCGACAACGAGATCGACACCGCCTACATGCGTGACAACTGGCGTTGGGAGCAAGTGAAAGACCAGGTGCATCAGATCTTCCGCAGCGACGTGCCGGGCGACTATCTCATACTGCTCTCCGAAGGCCGCCTGGTGAATCTCGGCAACGCCATGGGCCACCCGTCCCGGGTCATGGACGGCTCTTTCGCCAACCAGGTGCTCGCCCAGATGCATCTCTACCAGGATCGCTGGGCCGACCAGCCCGACAATCAGCGCGCCCCGGTCGGCATCGAGGTGCTGCCCAAGAAACTCGACGAAGAGGTGGCCGAACTGATGGTCGCCGGCTTCGGCGGCAAGCTGACCCGGCTCACCGACACCCAGGCCGACTACATCGGGGTGGATGCCGCCGGGCCGTTCAAGCCCGCGGACTACAAGTACTGACCGGGGATCCCGTCAATCGCCGGGCGGGCGCTGGTTGGGATCGGGAATGAAATAGGGGTACGCGCCTTGATCATGGCGGCCGGCAACGAATTTGTAGTCGATGTCGACCTTGTAGATGGAAGGATCATGGGTCTGCGGATCGAAGCTCATCTCGATACCGGTTCGCCACAGGCTTTCGTTCGGGTTCAGGGAGACGCGCCGGTTGCCGCCATCCGGTTCGTTCGTCAGTGCCGCGGCATGGGCAGGTGAATCCCCGTTCACCGGTGAGTACCAGCAGGGCCGGAGCACCTGCTCCAGATGCAGCCGCACCTCGCCGTCGTCGGTTCTGAACAGCTTGTAGCTGACGGACTGCACGGCGCTCTCGATGCGGCCGTTCACCATCGCCAGATCGGGGCGCCGCAGGTCCATGCAACCCAGGTGCACGCAGTCGAAGGTGGCCCGATGGGCCATCGCGGAGATCTTGCGCAGCATTTCGTGGTTTACGCGGGCGTGGCCGCCGGCATCCTGCACCGTGCAGAATCGCCTCAGGGCCGCAGCCACGGTGTCAGGATCCTGAGGCAGACAGTCGTCGCTGTCGATGTAGTAGCGGGTGACGGCACGGCCAGATCCGAGCTGCTGCTGCTGCAAGAGGTAACGCTGGTGATCCCGCTGCAGATCGCGCTTGCATCCGATCGCCAGACCAGAAGCATCGACGCCTTCGCGGGCGCTGTCTTCCAGGTGGAAGTGCAGTTGCCGGTTCATCTCCCGCGTCTGGGATACCGAAAGCGGCACCTGCCTGTTGGCCTGGCCGACCCGGTTGGGGGCGGGGAATGGAATGCCGAGGCTGCGCAGCGCCGAGATCGCGGCATCGTTTGGGCAATCATCGAGTTCCAGCGGTTGCGCCGTCACCGGGCGACCCGACTCGTCTTCCAGAACGGTGTTCAACGAAAGCAGCAGCGTCGAGTATCGGGCCGCTCTGTCCCGGAACGCTTCGCTGTGCACCCGCGTGCCATTCAGCGCGGGGTCGACATGCATGTATCTGCGGTTCCACTCGCGCGTGCCCGGACAGTCCAGCCGGTACCAGGTCGCCCCTTCAGCAATGCCCCGCAACAGGCATTCCTTCCCGACGAAGCCGCGCCGCAGCCCCTCAATCTGCTCCGAGCCACCGGGAGCCAGCAGGAAACGCCACGCCCACTCGTGCATCTGGTCCTGGTTTTCCATGCACACCTTGCTCCCCGATTGCGAAAACGCCCGCTGAAAACCGTACGAAATCGAGGCAAGACAGTTTTTCTGCTGTTCCACACCCGTCGATGGCTCCGCCAGGCGCGCCAGATCGGCATGCACCGCCCGGTATGCCCACCCCAATCCGGGCACCAGGCCGGCCGGGATGTTGTCGCGCATTACCAGGGACGACAGGGCTGCCGATTGCGCTGGCGTAAGCGATTCGAGCCGTTGCACCGCGGCGCAAGCCTGGTCCCGCTCCGCGAGGAAACGAGCCGCATGGGCCCGGGCCAAGGACCTGAGCGCGTCGGTGTCGCGTAACTGATTGGCCGGAACGTCGCCCCGGCGCAAAGCCTCGTGCAACCGTTCGACAAACGCCGTCCTGGCAGACTCGGTCAGGTCTCCCGGGCCAACCCGAATCGGTGGCTGGTGCTCGGCAAAAGCCTCGGACAGCACCTCGAAGGCGATCGTTCCCGGCTTCAGTGTCATGTCGGCAAGGGCCTGGGTGCGGGCCGGCAGATAGGCGGCATCGAGTTCCCTGGATACGATGCCGGTGAGGATGCGGGCAGATTCCTCGACGGTGACAAGGTGTTTGCCGTCACGGCCCTCCACCATGACCTGCTGGCGAACCAGATCGCTGATCCGTTCCGGGTCGATGAGCCCCTCGACAGTATGATTCTCTCTGTAACGCGACTGGCTGCCGGCAGCAATCGCGACCTGTGCCGGGGAGACTCCGTGACTGCCATCGGTGTGTTTCAGGCGCCCGGTGCGAATCTGCTCGGCCAGGGCCGCGTTTCGTTTCGCGAACGACTCCCGCAGTTCGTATACCTGTCGAGAAACCGCCCGTACTTCGCGACAGCGCAGCGGCTTGCCTCGGGCCATCGCCCTGTCGACACCGGCCGCGGCGGTCGCCTGATCGGCCAGTTCCCGACCGTATTGCGCTGTGAGGGCATCGACAAACTGCCGGGCAAGCAAACGGTTTCCCGACTTTCGAAAGATTGCGGACCATTTCGCGAACCGGCCCGAGCGGGCGGTGAGCTGCGGCCGGTTTTGCTGATCTGGTGTGAGCGCCAGAACGGCGCCGGGCTGGGCTGCATGGGCGAGATCGAAATAGCAATAAACGTTTGTCGTCAATTCGATTCCCCTTTGCTGTACCGGCCTTGTTACAGGCTCTGCTTATGCGCAAAAACAATAACCAATATGAGTTTGGCAACGCCGGCAAGGAAAGTTCCCCAGCCGGGCTCAGGATGCCCCCCAACGGTTTACTTCCACCACCGCCTGCCCTACGGTCGCGCAGACAAATCACCGACCGGCAGGTCAACCTGCGAAATCCCGGAGCGTGAAACATGAACGTTCGTACCCTGATGCGTCGTGCCGCCGCCCACTACTCGCACCTCGAAGCCGTGGTGCATGGCGAGCGGCGCCTGACTTTCGCCGAGTCCTGGCGGCGCTCGCTGCGCCTGGCCAACGCCATGCTGGCGGCCGGTCTCAGGCCCGGCGACCGGGTGGGTGTGCTGGAGGACAACTCGATCGAGGCGGCGGACCTGTTCGGCGGCGCCGCCGCCGCCAACCTGGTGCGGGTGCCCCTGTACCCGCGCAATGGGCGCGATGCGCACCTGCACATGCTCGGCCACACCCAGTGCCGGCTGCTGATCGTCAGCGAAGCCCATGGCGAAGAAGTCGCGGGTATCGCCGATGAGTTGCCCGACCTGCGGCAGGTATGGGTGCGCGACTCGGGCTACGAGGACTGGCTGGCCGGCCACCCCGACAGCGACCCGGACCCTGACATCAGCGAAGACGACAATTTCATCATCCGCCACACCGGCGGCACCACCGGCAAGCCGAAGGGCGTGGCTTACACGCACAAGGCCTGGCTGGCCGCCGGCCGCGACTGGTTCTACGCCTTTCCGCCGGTGGAACCCGGCGACAAGTGCATGCACCTCGGCCCCATCTCGCACGGCTCCGGCTACCAGTACCTGCCCACCTGGCTGAACGGCGGCTGCAACCTGATGCTGGACCACTTCGATACCCGGGAAACACTCGACGTCATGGAGCGCGAGGGCATCGGCTACGGCTTCATGGTGCCGACCATGGTCAATGCAATCGTCCAGGACAACAGCGCCCGCGGCCGCGACTTCTCGAACCTGAAGTGCCTGCTGGTCGCCGCCGCGCCGATCCAGGACGCAACCGCCCTGGCGGCCCGGGTGGTATTCGGCGACGTGCTCTACCAGGGCTACGGGCAGACCGAGGTGCTGCCGGTGTCGATGATGGGGCCGCGCCAGTGGTTTGCCGAGGTCGAGGGCTCGTCACCGTTGCGCTCATGCGGCCTGGCGCTGCCGTTCGCCGAGGTGGCGATCTGGGATGAGCAGAATCACCCTCTGCCAACGGACGAAGTCGGCGAAATCGTGGCCCGGGCCGACGGCATGATGAGCGGTTTCTGGAACAACGATCAGGCCACCCGCGAACGCATCGTCGACGGATGGGTGAAAACCGGCGACATCGGCCGACTCGATGCGAACGGCTACCTGTACGTCGTCGACCGGGCCGACGACATGATCATTTCCGGCGGTTTCAACATCTGGCCGGCAGAGCTCGAGAACGCCATAGCCAATCACCCTGCGGTCATCGAAGTGGCCGTGTTCGGCGTACCGCATCCGCGGTGGGGCGAAACGCCGCACGCCGTCTGCGTGGTGAGTGACCCCGACGACATCAGCGCCGAGGAAATCATCGACCTGGCAGCATCCGAGTTGGGCTCCTACAAGAAGCCCGGCGGGGTGACATTCCAGACCGAGCCCCTGCCCAAGAGCCCCGTTGGCAAGATCAAGCGCAAGGATTTGCGCGAGCCGTTCTGGGCCGGTCAGGACCGGCGCGTTTCCGGAAGCTGACCGGCAGGTGGCAATTGCGCCGGTGGCTCGCCGGTAGTGCCGTGCAGGGCTCTCCCGGGCTTTACGCCCACCCGGCTTTGCCCGGATAATCGCCCGCTTTTCATGGAAACTCAGGGGTCGCGTCAATGACAGGACGTGTTGCAGGCAAGGTCGCGCTCGTAACCGGGGGCGCCAAGGGGCTTGGCGAAGCGGATGCGCGGGCGCTGGCCGCCGAGGGGGCGCAGGTGGTGCTTACCGACATCGACGAGCAGGCCGGCCGCGGGGTGGCGGATGAAATCGGCGGCGTGTTCAAGCACCAGGACGTCACCGATGCGGCGCGCTGGCAGCAGATCATCGACGAGATACGGAACCGGTTCGGCGCCCTGCACATTCTGGTCAACAATGCCGGCATCGTGCTGCCCGGTACGGTCGAGAGCCAGACCCTTGCGCACTACCGCGCACAGATGACAGTGATGGCGGAATCCACCTTTCTCGGCAGCCAGAGCGCGATTCCGTTGATGGCGGCGAGCGGCGGCGGCTCCATCATCAACATGGCCTCGGTGGTTTCCAAGCTGGGCTACAGCGGCACCGTGGGTTATGCGGCCGCCAAGGGCGCCATCGAGGGCATGACCCGCTCGATCGCCGCGCATTGCCTGGAGTCCGGGTACCGGATTCGCTGCAACTCCATCCACCCCGGGGTCATCGACACGCCCATGGTGCAGAACCTGGGAATACTGCTGGAGGCCGCCGCGGCCGAAGCCCCCGCCGAGAAGCCTGGCGAGGGCGCCACTAACGAGGCGGCCTCGAGTGAGGCGGCCGAATCGCCCGACCTGATCGACCCTGTCGGCGATGCGGGCATTGTGGGTCACGCGCACAACATTGGCGACCTGGTGGTGTTCCTGGCATCGGATGAATCATCGTTCATCACCGCCCAGGAGTTCGTGATCGACGGCGGCATGTCAATGCTGCCCGCGCCGCTGCAGAACGCGCTGCAATAGCGCGCGGCAATGCCAATGCGCCCTGACTCGAAGTCGACCGGGCGCTCTGGTGCAGGTTCGCGGTACTGGGTTATCGTCTGCACCTCCTCGACGGAGAGTCCGGCTTCGGACGCCTGCGCGCGGGTCGCGCAGAACGCCATGGAGCGGCATCCACCAAGCGCAACCAATGGTAAGCGAGAGTTATGAGCCAGTTGACCGACTATGACGCGCTGGGCCTGGCCCGGCTGGTGGCTGCGGGCGAGGTCAGTGCCGCAGAGCTTCTCGAGGGCGCCATCGAGCGCGCCGGGCAGGTCAACGGGCAGCTCAACGCGGTAGTGACACCGATGCACGAGCAGGCGCGGCAGGCCGTCGCGGCCGGTCTGCCGTCCGGCCCGTTCGCCGGCGTGCCCTTTCTGCTCAAGGACCTTCGCGCCCTGTACGCGGGGGTGGCCACCACCTCCGGCAGCCGCTTCTTCACCGACTTCACACCCGACCACGACAGTGAACTGGTGGCACGCTACAAGCGTTCGGGGCTGGTGATCTTCGGCAAGACCAACACGCCCGAATTCGGCTGTTGCCCAAGCACCGAGGGGGCGCTGTTCGGCGCTACCCGCAATCCCTGGAACACCGCATACAGCGCCGGCGGCTCGAGCGGCGGTTCCGCGGCCGCGGTAGCGGCGCGCATCGTTCCCGCCGCGCACGGGTCGGACGGCGGCGGCTCCATTCGCATACCGGCTTCCTGCTGCGGCCTGTTCGGTTTCAAGCCAAGCCGCGGGCTGAATCCCGCCGGTCCCGACTACGGCGAGGCCTGGAGCGGGCTCAGTGCCGAGCATGCGCTGACCATCAGCGTCCGCGACAGCGCGGCGCTGCTGGACAACTCTCGCGGCGCCGCCCCCGGCGACCCCTACTGTGCGCCGACCCTTGACGGCCCGCTGCTCGACGCCACGCGGCAACGCCCGCAACGCCTGAGGATCGGCGTGCAGCGCGAGGCGCTCAATGGCGCCCCGGTGCACCAGGATTGCATTGCGGCGGTGGACGATGCGATTGCGTTGCTCACCGATCTGGGACACATCGTCGAGGAAGCGGTGCCGCAGTACGACGTGGCCCGCATCGGCGCCGCCTACCCGCTGATCATTGCCGCCAACGTGCAGGCCGGCATCGATCAGCACGCGCAGGAAACCGGCACCGAGCCCACCGCCGAGGTGATCGAGAACATCGTCAACGTGCTTGGCGCCATGGGCCACGAGCGCAACGCCGTAGACATGATCCGGGCGCTGTGGGCCATGCATGCCACGGGCCGCCAGGTTGCGCCCTTTTTCGAGCAATACGATGTGCACCTGTCGCCAGTGGTGGCCACGCCGCCGCCGGCAATCGGCGTTCTCGACACCAGTTCATCGGATGTCGATGCCTACCTGAAGGCGGTATTCGAGTTCATCCCGTTCACCAGCCTGGCCAATGTCGCCGGCACGCCCGCCATGTCGGTGCCGCTGTTCTGGAACGATCAGGGGTTGCCGATCGGTGTGCATTTCGCGGCCGCATTCGGCGCCGATGCGCGCCTGTTCGCGCTGGCCGCGCAACTCGAGGAGGCGCGGCCCTGGGCACAGCGCCGGCCGCCGGTCTGCGCGGCCTGAGAGCGCACTGTTCTCGAGCCAGGGCCGGCCAGGGATGAGATTCAGCATAGCGCCCGCCCTGCAGAAGCTGGTAGGCGGCCAACGGCAACTGGACATCGACGGCTTCCTCGCCGAGTGCCAGGCGGCGGAAGCCAGCGGCTGGCTGGGCGCCTATTCCGGGGAAAAGCACATTGGCGACACCAGCTACACCAGCAACGCGCTGCTGCCCTGCGTACTCGGGTTGGCGCGTACCGAGAAGCTGAAATTCGGCACCTCGGTGACGGTGCTGCCCACGCAACACCCGGTACGCGTCGCCGAGGACGCCTGCCTGGTCGATGCGATGTTCCCCGGCCGCTTCCGGCTCACCGTAGGGGTCGGCTACTTCCAGGGCGATTTCGACCCCTTCGGCGTGTCGTTGCAGCAGCGCAAGCACCTGATGGACCAGGGCATGCAAGCCATTGCCGCGCACCGTGCCGGTCAGGCCATGCAACTCGACGGTGCGTGGCAGGGCAGCGTGCCACCCCGGGATGCGGCGCTCGGCAAAGATGCGCTGGAGGTATTCATCGGCGCCTGGAGCGTACCTGGAGTGAAGCGCGCCGCCCGCGCCGCCGATGGCTGGATTACCGATCCCCTGCGCAGCGGCCGCTGGGTGGCGCACCTGGCCGACGTCTACAGGGAAGAGTGTGCACGGCTCGGCAAGACGCCGCGCATCGTGCTGTTTCGCGAAGCCTGGATGGAGGAAACCGATGCCGGGGCGCGGCGCACCTACGGCCCGCACGTACTCGGATACTCACGCGTCTATTTCGAGCGCGGCAATGCCTACCATGAACACTACGACCCCTGGTTGAAAGACGTGGCGAGCGCCGCCGAACTGACCCTCGACCACGTGCTGCCCGACCGCGTGCTGTGCGGCTCGCCGCAAACCTGGAACGAACAGATCGAAGCCTGGCAGGAAGCGCTGCAACCCGAGGAACTGATGCTGCGGTTGCGCCACTTCCAGGGCCCGGGCATCGAACAGACCCTGGAAGCCATCGAGAGCATCGGCAGCCAGGTCATCTCGAGGTTTGGCTGATGCTGCCCATCGTGTCCGTCGAGCACCGGTACCCGGCTGCGGTCGAACCCGGCCAGGCGGCACGCCGGCAACAGCGATGCGCGCCAGGCATGGCAAGCGTGCTCCCCGGACCGTTCAGTTCCCCAAACCGGACCAGGTGATGCCCATGCGCTTCAGCATCGCAGTGCCCCTGCAACGTGTCGTTGACGGGCGCTATCAGTACGATCTGCCGAGCTTCATCGCCGAATGCCGGGCAGCCGAGCGTGCCGGGTTTCATTCCGCGGTGGTCGGCGAACGGCGCATGGGCGTCACCGCCTACAACACCAGCCCACACATCCTGGCGGCGGTGGCGCTGGCCAACACCACCCGTCTGGGCTTTGCCATCACCGTGGTGCAGCTGCCGTTGCGCGATCCCATTCAGGTGATCCAGGACGCGGCAGTGCTGAACGCGCTGTTCCCCGGCCGCTTTCGGCTCGGTGTGGGCGCCGGCTACAACGAGCACGAGTTCGAGTTGCTCGACCGGGATCTCGATGACCGCGGCAGGGCAATGGAGAAGGGCCTGGCGCAAATCAATGCGTTCCGCAACGGTGAGATCAGCATCGATCTCGGCCGCGGCCCGGTGCCCGGCCTGGACCCGGCCATGGGCGACTGCCGTCCGGAAGTTTGGGTAGGCGCCTGGGCCAAAGCCGGCGTGCGCCGCACCGCGCGGCTGGCCGATGGCTGGTTGCCCGACCCGATGCGTACCGGGGCGGTGGTCGCCGAACTGACGGACGTATACCGGGCCGAATGCGAACGCTTCGGCAAGCAGCCGCGAATCGCCCTCCTGCGCGAAGCCTGGCTGGCGGATACCGACCAACAGGCCCGGGCCGAATACGGACCTGCCGTGGTGCAGTCGCATGCCGAGTACTTCCCGCGCATGCAGGGCGGCTGGAAGACCGAGCGTGGCGCCGAGGCCAAGCCCTACGACGTGCGCGTCGATCCCTGGGTAGGGCAACTCGACCGCAAGGAGCAACTGCAACTCGAACACCTGCTCGAAGACCGCTTGCTGGTCGGCTCGACAGATACCTGGATGGCAAACCTCGAGCGCTGGGTCGAGGCGATTCAACCCGAGGAACTGGTGCTGCGCTTTCGCTTCCAGTTCGGCCCCTCGCCGGAGGCGACACTGCGTGTGATCGAGCGGGTGGGCCGCGAGATCATCCCGCGTTTTTCCTGAAGTGGTGCAATCATGAGCGTAACGGTCAACAGTTGGCAGGAGAGCGTGCCGGGCATGCGCGTCGATGGCGAGCCCTGGCGTATCCGCTTCCACGAGTACCGGGGCAGGCGTCCCGGCCCCGCCACGGCAATCGTCGCCGGCATCATCGGCGACAAGCCCCTGGCCGTGCTGGCCGTGCACCAGCTGGGGCGCCGGCTGGCCGAAGCCGACCTGGCGGGCACCGTGGTGCTGGTGCCCGCCGCCAACCCGTTCGGGCTGTCCGGCGGCACGCGCCACAACCCCGACCTCATCGAGCTCAATCGCCGCTTCCCGGGCCGCCCATCGGGATTCATGACCGACCAGCTTGCCCACACCCTGATCAGCGCACTGTTGAACCGGGTCGACTGCGTGGTGGACCTGCACTCCGGCACGCCCAGCAGGGCGCTGAACTACACCTATGACTACGGCAACCTGGAGCTGAGCGCCTCCTTCGGCTACCTGCCGGTGGTGGTCGACCGGCACGTTCCGGGCCAGTTGAGCCAGGCCGTGGTGGCCCAGGGCGGTTCATCCTTCCTCGCCGAGTTCGGCGGCGCCGAAGCGAATGACCCGGAACCCGGCATCGAGGGCTGCCTGAACACATTGCGCTACCGGGGGCATCTGAACGAACCCCGCACCGGGCCCGACAAGGTGGCGGTACTCGACCGGGTCAAGGTATTTCTCTCTTCGCACAGCGGCGCCCTCGACGGCCGCCATGGCGCCGCCGATCTCGGCAAACCGGTGCCGCCGGGCGATATCGGCTGGATCACCAACGTCGTGACCGGCGAGCGCCTGGAGTCCTACCGGGTGGAAGGGCCGGGCGAGACGGCCGGCACCGGGCCCGGTTTCGACCTGTGGGGGCCGTCCCTGGAACGGGAATTCGAAGTGCGCGATGCTCCCCTGCTGATGCTGGCGCCGAGCCGCCCCGCCATGGTTGCGCCCGGCGAGTTTACCTACGGCGTCGGCTGGGTACGAGACTGGATCGACGCACCCGGCTGACCGCCGCATCGGCCCCGGCCCACCGTACCGCCGGCTGGCCGCACACTGCCGCGAGGCACTGCTGACGAGGCGGACCTATCCCAGCATCGTGGCCAGGCCCACGCCGATGAAATTCGCCAGCACGTAGCCCAGGATGCCGCACAGAATGCCGGGCGTGACCAGCGCGTGCCAGCGCCGGCCCGCCGCTATGGCCGCCGCGGTCGCCGCGCCGAGCGCGCAGGCATTGGAGCCGATTACCACCTCGGGCAGGGTGAGCCGGAACAGCCTGCCCGCAGCCAGCACGAACAGCACATGCATGGTGAGCAGCACGCCCAGGAATCCCACCAGCACGGTGGTTGCACCGGCCAGTTGCCAGATGTTGGACTGAGCGCCAATACCGGCAATGAACACATACAGCAGCATCAGGCCGATCGTTTCGCCGCCAGCCAGCCTGCCCATCAGGCCCGGGGCCAGGGACGCCATGGCGACGGTCACCACGGTGATGAGCAGAATCCCGAACTGGGGCGTACCCAGCAGCTGCGCCACGCCCTGGCTGACGGCACAGACTGCCAGGGTGAATGTCATGCAGGCGGGCACATTGACCGGCGCTGGCGGCGCGGCGCGGTCTTCGCCGCGGGTTGAGACGTCCCACCCGGAGAACCCCGATGCCGGGGCACTTGCTGCCGCGGACTGCCGGTGGCCTGGGTACAGGCGCCGCAGCAACGGCATGCCCGCCGCCACGATCAGAACACCCAGGTAGACGATGCCGCCAATGCCCTGGGCCGTGGCCGCCGCCGCCAGCAGGGTTGCATCCTCGACGGCCACCGCCTGGGAGACGGCAACAAAGTTGAATGAGCCGCCGATGAAAGCCGCGGCAAGAACGCCGGCGACCTTGGCGGTCTCCGGACCGACATCGATCAGCAGGAAACCCAGGGCGGCGCCAAGCATCGTACCGGCAGTGCCGGCCAGAAACGCCAACAGGGTCGGTCCCGTTTCCCGAAAGACTCTTTTCAGGTCGGCGTTCAGCAACAGCAGGGGAATGGCCGCCGGTACCAGGTAGGCGACCACGAAGCCGTAGGCGGGCGATTCGAACGGCAGTACGCGAACGTTGGCAAGCAGCATGCCACCGCCCAGGGCAATCAGCGGCGCCGACAGCTTGGCGCCGAGTTCGGTGCGCTCGGCCAGCAGGCCGCACAGCACGATAGCGAACAGCACCGCCGCCACGGCAAGGCCGTTATCCGTCGCAATCAGGCTGTTCATGCGGTCGTCACTCCCTCTGCCGCGGGGTCGTTCAAGCGCCCCGTGTCGCCCACTTGCGCACGCCCCTGCCGGGCGAATTCACCCGCGTGCCTGGTTCGCCGAGCACCCGCGCCACGTTCTCGTGCCGGCTCGGAACAGGAATGCGGCGCCCGGCCATCTCCATAGGCAGCAGTGGCGCCTCATCGCGCAGCTGTTGCAGGGTTGGGTACGGGTCCCGAGCCAAAGCCGGACTGCGCGGGTCGAACTCGACCATCTGCTAGCCGGGCCGCGCCGCCCGCAGATAAGCCTTCAGGTCCTCGATCTCGGCAGGGCCGAGCTGGCCGGCAAACGAAGGCATGCCGCGGGCGACCAGCGAGTCGCCGAGCAGCAGCGTCTCCAACGTGTCGATCAGCGGGCTGCGGCGCACGTCGGGCAGCAGGCCGGTCTGCCCGAACCAGCCGTGACAGGCGCCGCAGCGTGTCAGGTAGGTGGTTCTGCCGCGGGTCTCCCGCTCCGACAGGAGTCGCACCTGGTCGCCGGCCGGTGGCAAGGCCGGCGTTTCCAGCTTCGCCGCCTGTGGCACCGGGCCGCCGCCGAGCCGGAGCGCGATCACCCGGCCGTCGTTGCGATAGCGCCTGGCGGCGACGCGCGGTTCGGCCAGCACGAACAGGGCACCGCCATAGCCCGCCATCAGCGCAATGTACTGTTCGCCGTCCACCTCGTAGGCGACCGGCGGGGCGATGATGCCGGTACGCGTGCTTATGCGGTGCAGACGCTCACCGCTGCGGGCCTCATAGAAGTTGATGAAGCCCTGGGCATCGCCCTGCACCACCAGCCCCCCGGCAGTGGAGAGCACGCCCGCATTGCCGAAGTTGGGATACGGCACGGTCCACTCGATGCCGCGCGTGACCGGGTTCCAGGCGGTGAGTACCGCGAAGCCCACCAGGGCATCCGGAACCAGCTTTTCCATGTCGGCCCGGTGCATGGTGTCCAGCAGCACCGAGAACCGTCCCGGCGCGAAATAGGTGGCGGCATCCTGGGCCGGTATGTAGACCAGGCCGGTCTGCGGGCTGTAGGACATGGGGTGCCAGTTGTGCGCCCCCAGCGTGGCGGGGAATATCACGCTGGCGCACTGGCTGTAATCCGCGGTATCGGTCAGCACCGGCCGCCCGGTCTGCAGGTCGACGTGGGTCGCCCAGGTGACCCGGGCGAACTTGTCCGCCGCCAGCAGTTCGCCCGTGGCCCGGTCGAGCACATAGAAGAAACCGTTCTTCGGCGCCTGCATCAACACCCTGCGCGGCTCGCCGTGCCAGTCGATGTCCGCCAGGATGATGTGCTGGGTGGCGGTGTAGTCCCAGCTGTCACCCGGGGTGGTCTGGTAGTGCCAGGCCAGCCGGCCGGTGTCGGGGTCGAGGGCGAGGATGGACGACAGGTACAGGTTGTCGCCGCCCGCGGGGCTGCGCTGGAAGCGCGGCCAGGGCCAGCCATTGCCGGTGCCCACATACAGCAGGTTCAGCTCCGCATCGTAGGCCATGCTGTCCCAGACGGTGCCGCCCCCGCCCAGTTCCCAGGCGCTGTCCGGATCCCAGGTGGCGGCGGCGGCTTCCAGTTCCGGGTGCTCGAACGGGCCGGTGCTGTTCTTCGGCACGGTGAAGAACCGCCACAGCAGCTCGCCCGACGCCACGCTGTAGGCCGACACATAGCCACGCACGCCGGAGTCGGCGCCACCGTTGCCGATGAAGACCTTGTCGCGCACCACGCGCGGGGCGCCGGTAATGGTGTAGGGCTGTTCCCGGTCGATGGTGTTGACTTCCCAAAGCCTGTTGCCGTCGGCCTGGTCGAGCGCGATCAGCCGGCCGTCGTAAGTACCGACGAACACGCGCCCGCCCGCCACCGCCACACCCCGGTTGACGATGTCGCAGCACCCCCTGGGCGCCCACTCCCGGGGCACCTGTGGATCGTGGCGCCACAACACCTCGCCGGTGTCTGCGGCGATGGCCAAAACCCGGCTCCAGGCTTCGGTGACGTACATGACGCCATCGATGACGATCGGCGTCGCCTCCAGGCCGCGCTGGCTGTCGAGCGGCAACTGCCAGGCCATGCCCACCCTGGCCACGTTGCCGGTGTGAATCTGCGCAAGCGGGGAAAAGCGGGCTTCGGCGGCACCGCGGCCATGCAGCGGCCAGTCGCGGTCGGCGGCGGGAGTCTCGGCCGCCTGCTCGGTACCGCAGCCGGCGAGCAGCACGGCCAGCAGGCCCGCCGCGGCAGCGACCGCGCACCGCCGAAGCGCGCCGAACGACCAGGCATCGCCGTTCTCGAAAAACGCGCAGGGGTCATCGGGCCGCGCCATCGCCCGGCTGCAGGAGGCCAGAGGCAGCACGGCGGCGGCGCCGACCGACACACCCGCCGCTGTCATGAACCGTCTTCTACGCGTCTTCAAGCAGCACCCCTGTTGCCGGAAATCGATTGTCCAGTGGCCGTGTATCTTTACATTACCAATTTAAGTGCAAGATACTAAAACCCGTGTTTTCTGCACCGTTTTGCACGGCCATGCGCGTTCGGTCGGTGGCAATGGGCCGCCCCGCGCCTGTGCGGGGCTCACCGCCCGGGCCGTGAGCAAACCCGAGGCGCACCGGGAAACGCGAGGAAAAAAAGGGAGGCAATCCTTGCCCACCCAAACGAGGTACCTATTCAACGTGGGAGATTTCATTGTGCGCCTTGCCAGAACAACCTTGCTTTCGCTTCCAGTCATAGTTGCCGGGCTTTACGGTGCGCCGATTCCGGCCGTCGCCGAGAGCGCCGGTGAACTCGAGGAAATCGTCGTCACCGCACAGCGGCGCGAGCAGAACGTGCTCGACGTGCCCGTTTCCCTCGACCTGTTGACCGAAGAGGAACTCGAAGGCCTGTTTGACGTCAGGGATCTGTATCAGGTCTCTCCATCGCTGGTGTACATGGGCGGCGTCAGCACCTCGGGTCAGGCGCTCAATCTGCGGGGCGTGGGCGGCGGCGCCTTTGCCAGCGCCTTCGAGAACAGCGTCAGCGTGGTGGTCGACCAGGTGGCCGCGGGGCCCGGCGGCTCGGCACTGGTGGATTTCTGGGATGTGGCGCGCATCGAAGTGCTGAACGGCCCGCAGGGCACGCTGTTCGGCAAGAATGTTTCGGCCGGCCTGCTCAACATCGTCACCAACGACCCCACCGACGAGTTCGAAGGCGAGGGCAAGCTCAGCTACGAGACGGAATACGACGAGTACCGCATCGAAGGCGTGCTCAGCGGCCCGCTCACCGACAGCCTGAAGGCGCGCCTGTCGTTTTACACCCTGGACCAGAACCAGGGCATTCTCGACAACCTGATCAAGGGTTCGGAAGACAACAAGAAGGAGCGCTGGGGCGTACGGCTGAAGACCGCGTTCGAAAACGGCCCCTTCACGTTCAACATGGCGGTTTCGCTGGAAGACCAGCAGAACGATTGCTGCTCGAGAGCGATTACCGTGCTCGACCCCAACGTGGTGGGTGCGCTGACCGGCGGTTTCCTGGTTCCCGAAATCAATGCCAGCGGCCTGATGGTGGGTGCAAAGAACACGGAAACCATGTCGGACGGGCCGGCCCTGGAAAACACCGAGACCTTCCACGGTGTCTGGGAACTGGCCTGGGAGTTCGCCAGCGGGCACACGCTCAAGTCGATCAGCGGCTACCGCACCTGGGACCAGCGGGAGTGGAACGACGTCGATGCCTATCCCAACGATTTCGTCCAGGGCGGGCTCACTCACGACATGAAGCTGTTCAGCGAGGAGTTACAGCTGGTCTCGCCGACCGGCGGCGACCTGGAATACCTGCTCGGCTTCTACTACTACGACCTGGATCTCGACGAGCAGACGATTCTCGAGGGCTGCTCGACCATCTGTACGATCCTGTTCGGCAGCCCCGTTCCGCTGTTCTTCCGCTCCACCTGGACCAGCAACGTGCAGGTGGAAAACATCGCCGTGTTCGGCGATGCCACCTACAAGTTCAGCGATCGGTGGACCGGCTTCGCCGGAGCGCGCCTGTTGCGCGAGAAGATCAAGGTGCGCGGCGACCTGGTGGGCAATTTCGTTTTCTGGCCGGTGGGCGACTTCCCGGAGCAGGAAGCGTCCAACCGGGACACCGACTGGATGGGCCGGGTCGGCCTGCAGTTCTACCCGTCCGAGGACATGATGATCTACGGCTCCTATTCGCGCGGCTACAAGGGTTCCGGCATCAACAACACCATCGCCAGTTCCATCTGGGTCGGCGACCCCCAGGAATCGGTACTCGACCCGGAAATCGTCGACAACTTCGAAGTCGGGCTGAAGCTCTCGGCACTGGACAACACGCTGGCGTTCACGGCCACCGCGTTCTTCTCCGAGTTTCGCGATTTCCAGGCCGCCGCCTTCGACGGCAGTTCCGGTTTCATCCTCACCAATGCCGGTGTGGTGCATACGAGCGGGCTGGAACTGGGGCTCGATGCGGCGCCCTGGGAAGGCGGCGCCATTGCGGTCAACGTGGCCTACGTGGACGCGGAGTTCGACGAGTTCGAGGGCGCGCCCTGCTCCAAGGTAGGCATAGCCGCCGGCACCTGTATCGATGCCCAGGGCGGTCAGGACCTGTCCGGCGAGCCGATCAACCGCAGCCCCAAGTGGCGTTTCTCGATCGTCGGCCAGCACAACTTCACCGCCGGCACCATGCCGGGCTACGTCAGGGCCGAGTACATCTGGCGCGACAAGAACATTCTCGACGGCGACCTCGACCCCAATACCAGGCACCGTGCCTACGGGCTGCTGAATGCGCGCATCGCCCTGCAACCTTCGGAGCATTTCGAGATCGCCCTGTTCGGCCGCAACCTGACCGACGAACACTACGCCACGGCGCTGTTCGACATGCCGCTGTGGGACGGCGCCTACGGGTCGTACCCGGGCAAGCTGATGCAGGTGGGTGGCGAGATTGTCGCCCGGTTCTGACACATCGACCGATTCGGCGGGAGCATCGATGCATGGCTGACTTTCCCACCACCCCGGAAGCTCTCACCAGCGAGTGGCTGAGCGAGGCGCTCGGCTTTTCGGTACGGGGCTTCGAAGTGGAGCGTCTGGGCGAAGGCGCAGGCATCATTGCCCTGGTGACACGGCTCAAGCTGACCACGGCGGCCGGCAACCCGCCATCGGTGATCGCCAAGTTCCCGACACCCAACGCCACCAATCGTTCCATCGCCAACACCTACAACATGTATGGGCGCGAAGTGATGTTCTACCAGGGCATCGCGGAACAGGTGGAATTGCGCACGCCGAGTTGTTTTTTCGCGGCGGTCGACCCGGGCGGCGACGAATTCGTCCTGCTGCTTGAGGATCTGGGGCATCTGCGCCTTGCCGACCAGGTGGCCGGCTGCACCCTGGCTGAAGCACGCTCGGTACTCTCCTCGGTGGCCGGCCTGCACGCCAGCACCTGGCAGACCGACCGGTTTCCCGAGCTGATCTCGCACAACAACCCGGCCCAGCGCGACGGCATGATCTACGCCTTCGAGGTGGGTTGGCCGGCGGTGAACGCCATGTTTCCCGAGTTGATACCCGAGAGTTCCCGGATCGCCGGTGAGAAGATGCCGGGAGCGGTGGGCCGCCTGCTCGACGAGATGTGCCAGGATCCGGTTTGCATGACGCACGTGGACGTGCGCCTGGACAACATGTTCTTCGACGGCGACGAACTCGTGCTGTTCGACTGGCAGTCGATCTGCACCTCGGCCCCGGAGCAGGACCTGGCCTACTTCATCACCCAGAGCGTGCCGCCCGCCGTGCGCGCACAGCAGGACCTGGTGGCTTGCTATCACTCGGAGCTCACCCGCCGTGGCATCGACTACGACCTGGCCCGCTGCCGCCAGCGCTACCGCGTGTGCGCGCTGTACCTGCTGTGTTTCGCCGTCAGCATCGCCGGGCAGGCCGACCCGGGGAACGAGCGGGGCCGGGCCCTGGGCCGCGTACTGATGGGTAACGCAATGAGCGCCCTGGACGAACTGAACGCGTTCGAGTTACTGCGATAGCGCGTCGCCCAGCGGGCGATTGGGGTTGGGAATATAGAAGGGAAAGGCGTTGCTGGCGTGGATGCCCTCGACCAGGTTGTAACTGAGCCTGACCTTGTAAACGAAGGGAGTCTGGGTCTGGGGATCGAACTTCACCTCGATCCTGGTTCGAAAACTGCTCCGTGTCGGGTTCAGCGAGACGGGTCGATCGCCGCCTGATTCGTTTGCCCCGCCATCGGCAACATCGGCGGACGAACACCGGTACTGCGGTTCGTACCAGCAAGGCCTCAGCAAACGCTCGAGATGCAATCGAGGTTCGTTGCTCGCCGTCCTCGACAACCGGTAGCTGGTGTGCTGGACGATGCCGTGAATCTGGCCGTTCATCAGCGCCAGCTCCGGGCGAGCCGGGTCCATGCAGGCGGCATGCACGGAATCGAAGGTGGCGCCATGGGCCATCGCCGAAACATTGCGCAGCAATTCGTGGTTCACGGCAGCCTCGCCCCGGCTGTTCCACTCGGTGCAGAATCGCCGCATTGCCAGGCTCACCGTATCCGGGTCCTGGGGTAGACACCGGTCACTGTCGATGTAGTACCGGTTACAGGCGCGGCCTGAACCGACCCGTCGCTGCTGGCCAAGGTAACGCGCATGGTCCCGTTTGAGATCCTGTCCGCACCCTTTCGTCAACCCGAAAACATCGACGCCTTGCCGGGCGCTGTCGGTCAACTGGTCATGCAACTGTGCATTGATCTCCCGCCGCTGGTGCTTCGACAGCGACACCTGGCGGTTTGCCCGGCCTACCCGGTCGGGAGCGGGAAAGGGGACGCCCAGGTCGCGCAGGGCCGCGACCGCCGCATCGCTCGGTTTTGCGTTGCACCCCAGCGGCACAACCCGGTTCGCCGTGCGCAGCTTCTCGTTGACCACCGTGTGCAGGGAAAGCAGCAAGGTCGAGCAGACCGTGACCGCGTGCCTGGCGTCCTTGGGGGTGCTGGCGGAGCTGCCGGGAGATGCCCGTCGGTCCGGCGACCGCGGGTTCGATTCAACGTTGCCCACGGCAGCGAACCGGCTCCATGCCTGGATGCTCGGAAACTCCACCCGATACCAGTTTGCGCCTTCGCAGATGTCCCGAAGCAGGCTCCGGGAGCCCTGGAATTGGCGAAGAATCGAAGCCGCACCGGACTCACCGCCCGGAGCGAGCAGGAATCGCCAGGCCTGTACGTACATCATATTCTGGTTTTCCACGCTGACATCGATGCCCGATTGCCTGAACGCCTCCGAAATTGCCTCGCTGACACGCCGGATGATTTTCTGCAGTTGCACCCTGGATTGGCGACCGCCCAGCCGCGCCAGGTCTTCCTTCACCAGACCGTAGGCCCGCGCCAAGGGCGACACGAGCTGTACCGGTAGGGAATCGACGGTCAACTGGAACTTGAGTGCGGCCCTGGCGGACGCATCGCAGTCGTCGGCCAGGTCAAGTCGGTCGAGCTGCTTGCGAGCCGCTTCCCGTTCGCAGGAGAGCCGATTCGCCTCCGCCACGGCAAAGGCCTCGAGTGCGGCTGTATCGTCGAGCCTGTCGGCCGCGATATGGCCCCGCCGGATGCCCTTGCACAGTGCTTCCGAGTATGCGTCCAGCGCATCCGTCGTCAGGTTGTCCTCGACCCACGCCAATGGCGATTCGTGATTTGCCAGGGCGCCTGCAAGCGCGAGCCGGGCAACACTGTTCGGGCTGTGCAGCGACAATGCCGCGATGGCGCGTTGTCGAGCTGCCCGAAAGGCCTCGTCCAGATCGTCAATGATCATGTCGGCCATCATGTCGGTGACTTCCTGGCAGGTAACCCGGTATCTGCCGTCACCGCTCCGCTCCCGAATTTCGTTCTGGACCTTGCGGGCAATCAGGTCGGGATCGAGCAGCACCGCAACGGTGGGATTCTCGCGATAGTGCTTTGCGGCCAGAAAGTCGATCTGCTCACCGGGCAGGGCGATGCCGGGCAACGGCGCCGCACGCTCATCGCCGGCCCGCCCGATCGCCTCGATCAACCCGTCGTTCGCGGCCCTGTTCATCGTACGGGCCCGTTCCGTGCGATCGTACAATTGCGCCACATGACGGGCACGCAGCGGATTGCCGCGACCGAGTTCGCTACTCAAGCTGCTTGACGTGATCACGCTGTCGGTCAACGACTGGCCGAATTGCTGGCGAAGCGCCCCGATAAAGCGATCGGTCAGTTGGTTGTTCTCTGCCGTTCGAAACCGCGCGATGAACCGTGCAATCAGCCTGGAGTTTGCGGTGATGCCGGTCGCTTCGCGCGCTTGGTTTCTTGTGAACGCCAGCGTCGCACTGCCGTCGACGCCCCCGACCAGAGCGCGAAAGCTCTGGGCATTGAATGGTGCTGGGTCCAAAACTTGCTGCCTTTGCTTTGAGTGTTCGCGACTGGCGCAACGCGCGGATAACCACTGTTGCGCCGGCGACCGGAGCGGTAAGGCACACGAAAGAGGTTGCTTCCCTGTCAAACCCTCTATCCGAGCCCCTTAGACAATGCACTGGCAGATTAGTTTCGACACTGGATCTGTTTGACCGGGATGCCGGTCGCGCCGGGTGCGAGAGGGTATGCGTGGTTGTCGGTGATCTGCTCACGCCGATTGTTCGAGCTTGAGGGCGATGAGGCGATTGTCCGCAAGGAAGGCAACAGGCTGATCGTGGAGCCCATCATAAAGACGGGCTTGCTGGAGGTTCTTTCCAGGCTGAAGCCGGTCAAGTATGAATTCCCCGACATCGACACCGGCCCTGGGACACTGGACGACATCAACTTGCAGCCCGGTGGCGATGACACCGGCGGCAGCGCTCTGGCGCTGTCGTTGGCA
>CAZNFI010000038.1:0-20600 GCA_964572185.1 uncultured Pseudomonadales bacterium | reverse complement strand
CAGCCTTGGCATGAGCGCCGACTATTGGGGCGAGCCGCGGCGCTGGGGTGTCGAGGTGCGGCACTCGTTGTGAATGTGGCGGGCGGGCGAGCGGGCCCGCGCTGTCCGGTCGAGTGGATGCTGCCCGGGGGCAGGGGTGAGGGGATGCGCACCGGCGATCAGCCGCGGGCGTTGCAATTGCCGTCGACAGGTTGATCTTCGGGGTGGCAAAGTGCGACGCTTCCGTGCCGGGCGTTTTGCCCTGGATCAAGAGTGGAAACGGGAGAGGAGCATGGCGCTTGCCAGACGCATCGCGGTGACGTTGCCGGAAGGGCCGGACGTACGCCGTACCATCGAACGCCTGCAGTGGGCGGAGCGCAATGGCATTGCCGATGCCTGGTTCGGCGATTCCGGGGCGCCCGACACGCTGACCACGGCGGCGGCGGTGGCCGGGCACACCTCCAGCATCCGCATCGGTGTTGCCGTCACTCCCGTCTATACGCGCTCGCCGTCGGTGATCGCCGCCAGTGTGAACGTGCTCGGGCAACTGCTGCCGGGGCGTTTCGTCATGGGCATCGGCTCCTCCAGCCAGACCATCATGGGGCGCTGGAACGGCATACCGCTGGACAAGCCGCTGACCCGGGTGCGGGAGACCGCGGAACTGGTGCGCACCATGCTGACCGGGGCCAAGACGGATTTCTCGGGCGTGACCGTGCAGAGTCATGGCTATCGGCAGCCGCCATTGGAAAACCCGCCGCCCATCTACATAGCGGCACTGCGTCCGAAGATGATCGAGATGGCCGCCGAGGTCGGCGATGGGGTGATCTTCAACCTGTGGCCGAAGAGCGCGCTGCCGAAGATGATGGAGCATGTGCGGATCGGCGCCGAGCGGGCCGGCAAGAACCCGCGGGAGGTGGAGGTGGTGCATCGCGCCATGGTGATGGCCACCGACGACAAGGCGGCGGCGCGCAACGGGTTCCGGGCCGCTTTTGCCCCCTACTATGCAACGCCCGTGTACAACCGGTTCCTGGCCTGGGCAGGCCACGCGCAGGCGGCCGACACCATCACCGAGGGGTGGGCGCGCAAGGACCGGGCCATGACCACCGGTGCGCTCAGCGACGAACTCATCGACGAGATTGCCGTGATCGGCACGGAAGACGAGATTCACCAGCGCTTCCAGGAGCACGCCGACGGCGGCGTGCATACGCACATCGTCGCGCCGCTGCCGGGCAGCCCGGCGGACATGCAGCGCACCTTCGAGGCCTTTGCCGCGAGCCGCTTTCGATTCAGCTGACTTTCACGGAACACTTATGGAATACAGAAAGATCATTGTCGATGAACCGCGCGAGGCCATCCGGCGTATAACCCTGAACCGGCCCGACCAGCGCAACCCGTTGTCCAACGAACTGCGTACCGAGCTGTTTCATGCGCTGGAGACCGCTGACCAGGACGCCGATGTGCGGGTCATGATCATCCGCGGCGCCGGGCCCTGTTTCTCGGCGGGGTACGACCTGAAGAGCAACTCGGCGGATGCGCAGCCGTTCTATACCGCCGGTGGGCTGGCCAACTGGCCACGCCACGTGGTGGAAGGCTTTTTCAAGATCTGGGACCTGGCCAAGCCGGTCATCGCCCAGGTGCATGGCTATTGCCTGGCCGGCGGGACCGAGCTGGCCACCGCCTGCGACCTGGTGTATGTGGCGGATACCGCCAAAATCGGTTACCCGGTGGTGCGCGCCATCAGCCCGCCGGACAACCAGTTCTATCCCTGGATCGTGGGCTTGCGGCGGGCCATGGAACTGATGCTGACCGGCGACCACATGTCCGGCACCGAGGCGGCGGAGTGCGGGTTCGCCAACCGCGCTTTCGCGGAGGATGAACTGGAGGAGCGGGTACTCGAGATCGCCGGCCGGGTGGCCATGACGCCCTCCGACCTGCAGCAGATCAACAAGCGCGCGGTGCACCGGCAGATGGATGCCATGGGCATTCGGGCCGGCATTCGCGCCGGCACCGAAATGCAGCAGTTGGCCACCTTCACCAAGACCACCCAGGCCCACCTGCAGGACATGCGCAAGGGATTGACCCAGGCGTTGAGCAAGCGGGATGCGGCCTTCGGCGACTATCGCACCGCCTCGAAAAAGGACTGACCGGAATTCTCGAGACGCATTGGCGTGGACCGATGACCTGCATGTTCGATCAACCCGGGAAAGGCTGAACCGTGGACATCGCGCTACCGTCGACGGGAGTCGTCTGGACGACGCTGATCGTCTATTTCGTGGCGTTGTTCGCCATCGGCGCCTGGGCCAGGCAACGCACCCGGGACGGTGACAGCTACTTCATCGGCGGCCGCGGGCTCGGCGCCATGGTCGGTTCGCTCAGCTATGCGGCCGGGTCTTCCTCGGCCTGGACCATTCTCGGCGTGAGCGGCATTGCCTTCAGCCAGGGCGTGTCCGCGGTCTGGCTGTTGCCCGGTACGCTTACCGGCCATGTGCTGGCCTGGTTCTGGCTGGGCCGGCGGCTGAACAGTGCCGCGCACAGCAACAGTTGGGTGACGCTGAACGACCTGGTCGCCGACGGCGTGCACGGGCGGCAGCGGACGCTGTTGTTGAGTGTCTCGGGGCTGGTGGTGGCGGTGTCGTTCGCCTTTTACGTGGCGGCGCAGTTTCAGGGCGCGGCGGTGACGTTTTCCAATGTCATGGCGATTGACGAATTGCCGGCGCTGTTGCTCGGCGCCGGAATCCTGCTGGCCTACACGCTGGTTGGCGGTTTCTGGGCGGTCAGCGTCACCGATGCGCTGCAGGCGCTGCTGATGCTGGTGGCGGCGCTGCTGCTGCCGCTGTTCGCGCTGGCGGCGGTCGGCGGCCCGGGCGGGCTCTCGGCGGGCCTGGCGGCGGTGGCGACGCCGGCGCAGTTGTCGCTGACCGGCGAGCACCAGGGCCTGCTGGCGGCCGGATTCCTGCTCGGCATGGTGGGCGTGGGCCTCGGCCCGCTCGGCCAGCCGCACCTGTTGAACCGCATCATGGCGATCCGGGACCCCAGGCAACTGCGCATCGGGCGGGTGATGGCGCTCACCTGGTTCGTCATCGTGCTGGGCGGCATGTTCCTGCTGGGCCTGTGCGGCCATGTGCTGCTGGCCGACACCCCGGTCGCCGACTCCGAACAGATTTTCTTCCAGTTGACCAGCCAGTTGCTGCCCGCGGTGCTGGCCGGCGTACTGATCGCCGCCGTGCTCTCGGCAATCATGTCCACGGCAGACAGCCAGTTGCTGGTGGCCGCCTCGGCGGTGAGCCACGATCTCATGCGCGCCACATCGCTCGGCGTATCGCGGCTGGTGGTATTGCTGGTCGGCGTGCTGTCGGTGCTGGTTGCCTACTTTTTGCCCGATGCCATCTTCAGCCGCGTACTGTTCGCCTGGAACGCGCTGGGCGCGGCGTTCGGACCGGCGGTTATCGCCCGCATGCTGCGCTGGAACGTGCGGCCGGGCGCGGTGATCGCCGCGGTGGCGGTGGGATTTGGCCTGACGGTGGCTCTCTATTTCGCGCCCGACACGCCGGGCGATGTCGCCGAGCGGGCCGCGCCCTTCCTGTTGGGATTCGTCATTCTCCTGTTGGGCCGGCGCGCTGGCCAGGAAGGCTGACAGGTGAGTCCGGAACCCGGCAGGCCGGCTCGGTGTCGGGAAAAACCCCATCGCCAGGCACTCTGATCCCTGCGAACTCCCGCCCCGCCGCCCGTGCCCGGCCACACCGCACCTCCGCTCGACCCCGCCCCAGGCCGACGAATTGGCGATTGCTTCGCCACAGCCAAGCTGGAACAATCGGCGTGTCGCCGGGGGCAACAGGCGACGGACTTGGGCGGCCTGCCGGGCCGCGGTTGTACAGGGGGAACATAATGAAAGTAGACGGTGTAATCGGCTGGAACCTCGACAGGGCCGGCGCGGAAGCGCGCGCCCTCGAGCAGATGGGCTACTCGGGAATCATGACCGCCGAGACCAGCCATGACCCGTTCTTTCCGCTGCTCATGGCGGCGCAGGCCACCGAGGGGGTCGACCTGATGACCGCGATTGCCGTGGCCTTCGCGCGCACGCCCATGACGCTCGCCAACATCGGCCACGACCTCAACGCCGCCAGCAGGGGCCGTTTCGTGCTCGGCCTCGGTTCGCAGATCAGGCCGCACATCACCAAGCGCTTCAGCATGCCCTGGTCGAACCCGGCGCCGCGCATGCGCGAGTTCATCCTGGCCATGCGCGCCATCTGGGCCAACTGGCACGAGGGCGAGCCGCTGCAGTTCACCGGGCGCTTCTACACGCACACCCTGATGACGCCGTTTTTCACGCCCACCGACAACGAATACGGCGCACCGCGCGTGCACCTCGCGGCAGTGGGCCCGTTGATGACCGAGGTGGCGGGGGAGGTGGCCGACGGGCTGATCTGCCATGCGTTCACCACGGAGAAGTACCTGCGGGAAACCACGCTGCCGTCGCTGGAACGCGGGTTCGCGAAGGCGGGCCGCAGGCGCGAGGATTTCGAGATCAACTACCCGGCGTTCATCGTCACCGGCGAGACCGAGGAAGCGATGGACGCGGCCCGGGTTCAGACACGCCAGCAGATCGCCTTCTACGGCTCCACCCCGGCCTACAGGCCGGTGCTCGACAGTATTGGCGCCGGCGAACTGCAGCCGGAACTGAACAGCATGTCGAAACAGGGCCGCTGGGCCGAAATGGGCGGCCTGATCGACGATGACCTGCTCGAAGCGTTTGCCGTGGTGGGTGAGCCGCAGACCATTGCCAGCCGCTTCAAGGACCGCTATGGCGATGTCATCGACCGCACGGCGGCGGCCTATGACGGTATTCCGGACAGCAGGCGGGCGCAGATCGTCGCGGAGTTGACGGCGGCCTGATTCGCCCGGGCAACGAACAGGACGTCTGGCCGAACCCATGTTCCGCAGAGTCATTCGAGGGTTGCAGGGCAAGCTGACGCGTTCGCCGATCAAGGCGCCGGAGCCGCAGCGCGAGCGGGCCAGGGACACCGACGCGGCAACCCAGTCGGTGCGCCTCAAAACCGCGCCACCGCGCCAGATTCCGCTCGGCAGCGACCAGATCGATGAAATCATGGCGGCTCAGTGGACCATGCGGGTTGCCACCATCGGCCCCGGCGCGCGCATCAATCTGACGCCCATGTGGTTCGGTTGGGCGGGGGGCGCCGTCTACTTTTTCGGGCAGGGCCAGAAAATCGTCAACCTGCGCCGCAACCCGGTGTGTACCGTGATCGTCGATCGCAACGAAAAGTTCCCGGAATTGCAAGGCATCATGCTGCAGGGGCAGGGGCGCATACTCGAGGACGCGCAAGCCGAGGCTGGCGACCCGCATCTCGCCAATGTACGCACCCAGATCGGCATCAAGTACAACGGCGGCTATGGCCAGCCGCTGGTCGACTCACCACCGCCGTTTGCCGCAACGGCACGGGGGCGCAGCCGGCGCTGGGTGGTGATGGCGCCGGAATACGTGGTTTCCTGGGATCATTTCAAGTTGGGGCGTGGGTCTTACAGGAATTAATAGTAGTTCACTTATAATAAAATGTTATTGAGGTTTCGGTGCCGGATTGCTTGGCCTGGCCTCCATGCTTTCTTCATAATGGCCGGCCGTCCCCGATATTCGGATTGGAGAGGATGGTTTCCAGATTACGATTCTGGTCCCGGTGCCGCCTGCGGGTGTTACGTGTACGCGCGCTGGTTTGGCTTTACGCGACCGCGGCGGCGGCCCTGGGCAGATTGCGATGCATCGCTGTCGGGCAGGGCCGCGGGGCGGCTCGCTGGGTGGGAGTCGCGGCGGTGCTTGGCGGCTTGCTGGCGATTGCCTTCGATTCCTCGGCCCCGGGTCGTATCAGCATCGCCATGGCCAAACCGGCACTACCCAGCGTTTCCTGGGATGAGCGGGTAGCCGCATTCGGCGGCAAGCTCGGCGCGGTGTTCGGCCTGCAGCCGCAACTGGCCAACGAGTTCTCCGACTGGATTCTCGAGGCAGCCGACCGCCAGCAACTCGAACCGGAACTGCTCGCCAGCCTCATCCAGGTCGAGAGCAGCTTCCGCAAGCACGTGCGCTCCGATGTCGGCGCCGTCGGGCCGGCACAGGTGCGGCCGCGCTACTGGCGGGAATTCTGCGGCGGCGACGATCTGAACGACCCTCGCGCCAACATCCACTGCGGCGCACAGGTATACGCTTACCTCAAGGAGGCGTGCGGCGACGATGACTGCGCGCTGGTTGCCTACAACGTCGGCCGCAACAGCACGCGCAAGCATGCGGCGCGCCGCTTCGTCTCGAAAGTCGACTACAACTTGCTGCAGCTCACGACGCTTTGAGACGTTCGTTGGCCCTGGCTGAGCCTGGCCGCGGGGCGGGCCCGGCCGCGATGGGCTCAGGAGGAATGCCATGACCGATTTCGGGTTGCTGATTTTTCCCACCGACTATGCGATTGCCCCGCCCGTGCTGGCGCAGGCCGCGGAAGCGCGGGGTTTCGAGTCGCTGTTCTTTCCGGAACACACGCACATTCCGGCCAGCCGCCGCTCGCCCTGGCCGGGCGGCGACGAGCTACCCCGGGAATACTGGCATGCGCATGACCCGTTCGTGGCACTCGGCGCCGCCGCCGCGGTAACCGACACCCTGAAACTGGGTACCGGCATCAGCCTGGTCACGGAACGCGACCCGATCGTGATGGCGAAGCAGGTGGCGAGTCTCGATCACCTGTCCGGCGGCCGCGTGCTGCTCGGCGTGGGCGCCGGCTGGAACGCCGAGGAGATGGAAAACCATGGCACGGCCTTTGCCGACCGCTGGCGGGTTACCCGCGAGCGGGTGCTGGCGATGCGCGAGATCTGGAGCAACGACGAGGCGGAGTTTCACGGCGAGTTCGTCGATTTCGACCCCTTGTGGTCATACCCCAAACCGGTGCAAAAGGGCGGCCCCAAGCTGCTGCTGGGCGCGGCCTCCCGCTGGGCCTGGCCGCGCATTGCCGAGTATTGCGATGGCTGGTGCCCGATTCACCAGGACCCGAGACGCGCCGCGGCCATGGGCGAGGTGGACTACCTGGCCGGCATCGAGGCGACCCGGGCGGCCTGGCAGCGGGCCGGCCGCGACGGCGAGCCGGATTTCACCATCTATGGCGTTGGCCCGCACGCCGGCCGGGTTCAGGAACTGATCGAGATGGGCTTCGGCCGGGTCATCTTCGGGTTGCCAGCCGCTGATGCGGATACGGTCATGCCGCTGCTCGACCGCTATGCGGAACTCGCGCACGGGGTGAACGGCTGATGGCACCGGGAGGGTCGGCCCGGGTGGTGCGCGGTCAGTATCCGGCGTTGCCGGCCTTCAACTCGGCGGCGAAGGCGCGGTCGAGCGGCTCGTAGGTCGCGTTTCCCGGTTTCATCACGTAGAGCGGGTCGGTAACCGCTTCGGGGTCGTAGCCCTGTTTTCTCAGTTCGCCCTTGACCATCTTGAAGGTGCCGGTCACGTCGATTTCCGCCCTGAGGCGCAGGAACACCGGACGTGCGTAGGCGGGTAGCTCGCGGTTGACGTAAGCCGAGAAGCCGGCCACGTCGAAGGAGTCGACGCCGGGTTCCAGGGCCAGGGCGGCCATGCCGGCGCGGCCGTCGGCACCGGCTATTTCCACGCCGTAGACGTTGCAGAGCGCGACCTGGGGAAAACCATTGATGATCTCGCCGACCTCGGTGGTGGAGACGTTCTCGGACTTCCAGCGGAAGGTGTCGCCCACCCGGTCGACGAACTGGTAGTGGGGGAAGCCGGCCGCGAAGCCGACATCGATCTCGCGCATCAGGTCGCCGGTGTTGAACCAGGCATCGCCGTCCTCGAGAGCGTCACGCAGAATCTTCTGCTCGGTCGCTTCCGGGCTGGTGTAGCCCTCGAATACCGCTTCCTCCGAGATCCTGCCGAGCAGCAGGCCCGGTTGGCCGGTTTCGACGGCAACACAGCGCCCCCGGTGGTCGCGCACGATCTCGTCGGCATCGGTGTCGTAGCGCACCAGGGCGATCTCGGCGGTGGTGGTGCCCACGGTCATGTCCTTGTTCAGCAGGTTGGCGAAGGCCACGTTGCCTTCGCTGGACCCGTAGAACTCGCTGATGCGGCGCAGCCCGAAGCGTTTCTTGAACGGCATCCACACGTCCGGCCGCAGCCCGTTGCCGATGACCGTCTTGAGCGGGCTGTGGTGATCGTCGGGCCGTGCCGGCGTGTTGACCAGGTAGCGGCAGATCTCGCCGATGTAGACGAGGCAGTTGGTGCGATGCTCGCGCACTTCGCGCAGAAAACTGCTGGCCGAGAACTTGCGGCGCAGAAACATGGACGCACCGGAACTGATGGCGGCGCCGGCGCCGATGATCAGCCCGGTGCCGTGATACAGCGGCAGGCACAGGTACAGGCGGTCTTTCTCGGTGCACTTCAGGCCGGCGAGGTGCGACATGCCGGCCGACGTGAGAAAGCGGCGGTTCGACCAGATGGATGCCTTGGGCAGGCCGGTGGTGCCGGAGGTAAACAGGTAGGCGACACGGTCGCCGAGCCGGTTCTCCTGGGAGTCCGGCAGGTTTTCCGATGATGCGGCCTGGCTCTGCTCGGCCAGGTCGACCGCCCAGTTTGGCGCCGCGGCGCCGGCATCCGGCACGTACAGGTAGTCGCTGCCTTCCTCGAGCGACAGTTCGCTCTTCACGCCCGCCAGTGCCGCGGCCAGTTCTTCGCCGAATATGCACGCTTTCGAGCCGGTGGTGTTGATGCAGTGCGCCAGCGGCCGCTCGCGCAGGTTGGTGTTGATGAGACCGCTGATGGCGCCCAGCTTGTTGATGGCGGTCATGACGGCGAGAAACTCGATGCGGTTTTCCATCAGCAGGCTGACCGTGTCGCCGCGTTGTATGCCGCGAGCCCGCAGACAGTTGGCGTAGCGGTTGGCCAGGGCATTGAACTGGGCCCAGGTGACCGTGCGGCCCTCGAAGATGATCGCCGTGCGATCGCCGAAGCGCTGCGCATTGCGTTCCACCTGGCGGGCGAAGCAGTCTTTTTCCGACTGCGGGCGGGGCTTCAGCTGTTTCTTCAGGCGCAGCAGCCCGGGCAGCTGCAACAGTACCGACAGGGTGTCAGCCAGGGCCATCACTGCCTCTCGTGTTGTTCATGCACCGGGCTTCCGGCCTGGCGTTACATCCGCGGCCGGGGCGCCACCATTGCGTTCCGCTTCGAGCTCGTGCATCCAGCGGTCGATGCGGCGCCGGGTCAGGGGAATGTCCAGGGCAACGAAGGCGGCGCCAAGCGGCAGCATCCAGAAACCGAGGATGGGCAGGAAGCCGAACACGCCGCCCACCATGAACAGCACGCCGACCAGGGTGCGAACGCCGGGCGGCACATGATCGCGGCCCCAGCGCAGCGCTCGGTAGGTGATGTCCGCCACCCGGCGGCGTAGCGAACGGGCGGCCATTACACCATGATGGGCCCGTCGTCCGGGGCGTCGTGCTGGTCGGGGTGGGCGCGGCGTGCCAGGTCCGGGTCGATGGAGCGGAAACGGTACACGCCGTCTTCGTGCAGGGTGCGCTCGATGCGGTTGCGGTGCATGAGCAGGTGCAGGTGCGCGATGGCTTCGCCGAGGGCCATCATCTGTTGCCTGCCGTCGAGTTTGCGGGCAAACAGCACCGGCAGCAGGTCTCGGGCCAGGGCCGGCTGCACGCAGTGTTCCTCGATGGCCAGCATGCGGTCTTCATGGTGGCCGATCAGGTCGCGCAGGCGCTGGCGGATGCCCGTGAAAGGCAGGTTGTGGGCGGGCAGCACGAAAGTTTCTTCCGGCGTGTCGAGGAAGCGGTCGTGCGATTCAATCCACACCTTCAGCGGGTTGGCCTCCGGTTCATTGGGGAAGACGCTGACGTTGGAAGTGATCACCGGCAGAATCTGATCGCCGGAAATCATCACCTTCAGCGCGTCGCTGTACAGGCAGGCGTGTTCCGGCGAGTGGCCGGACCCGACCACCACCCGCCAGTTGTTGTGGCCGATGGTGAGTACATCGCCATGTTCCAGGCGGTGATAGCCGGTGGGCACCGTGGGCATGCCCATGGAATCGTCGCCGCGTCGTTTCCACACCTCGGAGAGCTGTTTCAGGTAGTCGGGCTGCATGCCGGCGCGCTTGTAGAACTGCTGGCCAAGCCACGAGGAGTGGTGGCCGCTGCCGTCGAAGGCGGAGAAGGAGCGCGCCTGGTAGTACTCGGTGCGGGTCATGTAAAGGGGGCAGCGGAAGCGCTCGGTAATCCGGGTGGCCTGGCCGATGTGATCGGGATGCATGTGAGTGCAGATGACGCCCTTCACCGGACGCCCGCCCATCTCGTCGCGGAACACCGCATCCCACCACGAGAGGGTTTCCTCGTTGCCGAGCCCGGTATCGACTATCCACCAGCCGCCGTTGTCTTCGAGCAGGTACAGGTTGATGTGATTGAGCGAGCCCGGCATGGGCATGGTCAGCCAGCGCACCCCGTCGGCCACCTCGATGGTGGTACCCGCGGTGGGGTGTTCGGCATAGGGATAGTGCAGTTCGCTGGTCATGGGGCGGGCAGTGTAGCTTGCCGGGGGCGCCAACCCAAATTGCCGTGGCGCCGGGCAGATCGACGGTAGGTGGGTGCGGTGCCGGCTCTGTTCGGGGCTGTGGCCGTATCCGGGGCGTTTGAGCCGCGGTAACCCGAGTGGCCTTGTGGCGCTCGCCCGGCAGGCGCGCGCTTACGAATGACGATCGGGCGAGTCGATGACGGATGTTCCCCCGGTACAGAATTGCCCGAGGGCATCGATCCACTCTGGCGCGGCATTCAGGCACGGCACCAGGGTGAGCGAGGCGCCGCCGGCGGCGAGGAACGTCGCCCGGCCGGCGATGCCGATTTCTTCCAGGGTTTCCAGGTTGTCGGCGGTGAAGGCGGGGCAGGCCACGACCAGGTTGCGTATGCCGCGGCCGGGCAGGGCGCGCAGTTCCCTGTCGGTGTACGGGGTCAGCCAGGGTGCGCGGCCGAGGCGCGACTGGAAGCTGACGCCGTAACGGGCGCGTTCGATGTGCAGCCGTTCGGCGAGCAGCGCCGTGGTCCGGTAGGCCTGGTGTCGATAGCAGGTGCGGTGTGCGGCGGAAGCTTGGCTGCAACAGTTGTTGGTGGCCAGGCAATGCGAGCCGGTCGGGTCTGCCCGGCGGAGGTGGCGCTCGGGCAGGCCGTGGTAGCTGAACAGCAGGTAATCCCAGTGATCCGGCAGGTTGTCGGCGATCAGGCCGGCCTGGGCGTCCAGATAAGGCGGCCGGTCGTAGAACGGCGGCAGCACCTGCAGCTTGGTGCCGGCCGGCAGTGCGGCGCGGGTGGCCTCGATGCAGGTGGTGCGTGTGGAGTTGGCGTGTTGCGGGTAAAGCGGCAGCAGCAGAACGTCGTCTACGCCGGCGTCTTCCAGTTCACGCAGGGCATCGCCGATGCCCGGATTTCCGTAACGCATGCCCAGGGCCACGGGCAGTTGCAGCGTTTGCGCCAGGCGTTCGCGGCAGCGCCGGCTGTGGTGCAGGAGCGGTGACCCGGTGCCGGGGCCGGCGGCTTCCCAGATGCTTGCGTAGGCCCGGGCGCTGCGTCGCGGACGCAACGGCAGGATGAACAGGCGCACGACCAGCCAGCGCAGCAGTGGCGGCAGGTCGAGTACGTGGCCGTCCATCAGGAACTCCCGCAGGTAGGCGGCGACATCCGCCGGGCTGCTGGATGCGGGTGTGCCCAGGTTAACCAGAAGAATGCCGCGCGCCACGTTCTGCTCCGACTCTCGGGAACGCCGATGGTAGCCGCGCAGGCGCGTTCCGGCCAAACACGCGGCGCGACGGGACTGCGGGATGTGGGTGTCCTCGCTTTTGCGGTGCGACGGGACTGCGGGATGTGGGTGTCCTCGCTTTACGGCGGGATGTGGGTGTCCTGGAATATTGGGTGTCCTTACTTGTGGCAGAATGCGTTGCCGCGCCAAGTGAGCGGTGGAGGAGGAGAACATGCCCGCCGGATATCGGAAGTTCGTGCTGTTTGCGCTGGCCCTGGCCGCGTCCTGGGTGGCGGGACTGATGGTGCCGCCGACCTGGACCGTGGAGCAGGTCGCGCTGGATGCGCAAACGGACGAAAACGGGCAGCTTTACTATCGGTTGCAGGGGGAGGTTGTTCCCTTCGATCCGGTGCCCATGGCGCAGGCACAGCTCGACCCGGCGCGGGTGACCGGGTCGCGGGTAGAGCCGCCGGTGCGCACGGAATATGTGTCGGTGGTGGAGGTGCACGACGGCGAGACCCGCACCGCCTACTATCAGCTCAATGCTTCCTTCCACTTCGGCTGGCTGTCGCTGCTGCCCGCGGCGGTGGCGGTGATGCTGTGCTGGCTGACCCGGGAACCGCTCACGGCGCTGCTGGGCGGGGTGGTGTCCGGGGCTTTCATCCTGGGCAAATACGACCTCACCGGCGAGGTGCTGATCCCGTCTGTGGCCACCACCAACTCGGCGAGCGTACTGGTGCTGTATTTGTGGTTGCTTGGCGGGTTGATGGGCGTCTGGTCGCGCACCGGCGCCGCCCAGGCGTTCGCGGAGTTCGTGACGGTGCGTTTCGTGCGCGGGCCGCGCTCTGCCAAGATGGTGGCCTGGCTGCTGGGCGTGGTGTTTTTCCAGGGAGGCACGGTGAGCACGGTGCTGGTGGGCACGACCGTCAAGCCCATCGCCGACAAGGAGCGGGTCAGCCATGAGGAACTGGCCTACATCGTCGACTCCACCGCATCGCCCATCGCCTCGCAACTCGCGTTCAATGCCTGGCCCGGCTACGTGCAGGCGTTCATCTTCGTTTCCGGCGTGGGCTTTCTGGCCACCGAGTCGGACCGCATCGCCTTTTTCTTCCAGAGCGTGCCGTTCTGTTTCTATGCCATCTTCGCGGTGCTGGGCACGTTTCTGCTCAGTGTCGAGAAGCCTCTTTTTCTGGGCCGGCAGCTTGGCGCGGCCATGGCCCGGGCACGCACGACCGGCGCGCTCGATTCGCCGGATGCGGCGCCGCTCGCCGCCAAGGAGTTGCAGGGCAGCAACGTTCCGCAGGGATACAAGCCCAATATCCTGGAGTTCTTCCTGCCGCTGGGCACGCTGATCGTGCTGGCCGTCGGCACCTTCGTGGCGTTCGGGTCGCCCAACGTGCACTGGGCGTTTGGCGGGGCGCTGCTGTTGGCCGCCGGCATGGCGCTTGCCAAAGGCATGTCGCTGAAAGACCTGATGTCGGGATTTCACGACGGCATCAAGGGGGTGTTGATCGGCTCCGTCATACTGCTGCTGGCCATTACCATCGGCGGCATCAGCCGGGAAACCGGCGGCGGCAACTTTCTCGTCGAGCAACTCGGCGACAGCATTCCCTTCTTCCTGCTGCCGGTGCTGCTGCAGTTGATGACCATGGTGATCGCCTTTTCCACCGGCACCAGTTGGGGCACCTACGCGGTGGCCTTCCCGCTGGCCATGCCGCTGGCCTGGGCGGTGGCCAACGGCCAGGGTCTCGCGCACCCGGAACTGTTCATGACGCTGTGCTTCGCCGCCGTGATGGACGGCAGCGTGTACGGCGACCAGTGTTCGCCCATATCCGACACCACGGTGCTCAGTTCGGTGTGTACCGGATGCGACCTGATGGATCACGTCAAGACGCAGATTCCGCAGGCGTCCATCGCCGCCGGCCTGGCGGCGGTCTGCTGGACCGGCATTGCCTTCCTGACGGCCTGAGCGCGCCAACGGAAGATGCCGCAAGCAGGGATTTCGCCGCACCGCTTTGCACCGGCGGCGTCCGGGCTCGGCTGGCAACGGGCAGGGTAAGTCGTGCGCGCCAAAAACGTGGCTCTGGCGTTGGGGCCGGCCGCGGCGCTGGCAGCCTGGTTCGCCATGCTTGCCGGGGGTGCGGCGCCGGCCGCGGCGGTTACCCTTGGCGTCACCGTGCTGTGTGTGAGCTGGTGGGTGTTCGAACCGGTTCCCATTCCGGTGACCTCCCTGGTGCCGCTGGCGGTTCTGCCCATGTTCGGCGTGCTGTCGGGCCCGGAAGTGGGCCAGGCATACGGCCACAACGTGGTGCTGCTGCTGCTCGGCGGCTTCATATTGTCGACCGCCATGGAGAAGAGCGGCGCGCACCGGCGCATTGCGCTGGCCATGGTGAACGCGGTGGGCGGCGACAGCAGCCGGCGCGTGGTATTCGGTTTCATGATCGCCGCCGCGGCGCTGTCGATGTGGATATCGAATACCGCCACCACGCTGATGCTGCTGCCGGTGGCGCTGGCGGTGCTGGAACGCAGCCGCGACCCGCAACTGGCCCCGCCGCTGTTGCTGGGCGTGGCCTACGCGGCCAACATCGGCGGCGTCGGCACGCCCATCGGTACGCCGCCCAACATGATTTTCCGGGGCATCTACGAGGAAACCTTCGGCACCTCGATCGGTTTCGCCGAGTGGATGGGCTGGGGCATTCCGGTGGTGCTGCTGTTGCTGCCGCTGATGGCCTTGTGGCTTACCCGGGGCATGAACTTTCGCGGCGCGCTGGAGCTTCCGGGCCCCGGCCGCTGGCGCGCCGAGGAAAAGCGCGTGCTCACCGTGTTCGGCCTGACCGCGCTGGCCTGGATCACCCGCCAGGAGCCCCTGGGCGGCTGGACGGCGCTGTTCGAACTGCCCTACACCAACGACGCCATGGTCGCCTTCCTGGCGGTGGTGACCATGTTCGTCGTCCCGAACGGCAAGGGCGGGCGCCTGCTCGACTGGGAAACGGCGGCCAGGATCCCCTGGGGCATGCTCATCCTGTTCGGCGCCGGGCTGGCCATCGCCGCGGCTTTCAAGAGTTCCGGGCTGTCCGAGTCGATAGGCAGCGCGGTTTCGATGATCTCCGCCTGGCCCACCTTCGCCGTCCTGCTGACCGTGTGCCTGGCGGTGACGTTTCTCACCGAGACCACCAGCAATACCGCCACCACCTCGGTACTCATGCCGATACTGGCCGCCGCCGCAATCGGGGCGGCCATCGACCCGCGCCTGCTGATGATTCCCGCGGCGATGAGCGCGAGTTGCGCATTCATGCTGCCGGTGGCCACGGCGCCCAACGTCATCATGTTCAGTACCGGGCGCTTCGACACGCAACGCATGGTCCGCGAAGGCCTGTCGCTCAACGTCATCGGCGCCCTCGTGATTTCTTCGCTCTGCTACCTGTTCTTTGCCGGGGGGTAGGTGCCTCGACAATAGCCGCTCGGTGTCCGCAAAAACGACATCATCAGGCAACTGTTTCACCCGAGCCCCCCGAAACTCTTCAATCGGGGATCACTTCCGGTAGCACCCTGGCAACGGCCGAATGTAGTATCGCAACCTCCTTTCCAGCTTGTGCGCATCAATGGGCGTTGTGACGTGACCGTGCTGTTGACCACGTTCGTCAGGGGTATTGCCGGCGCCGTGCGCGACCTGGCCCCCATCATCCTGGTTATCGCCTTTTTTCAGGTCGTGGTGTTGCAGCAGCCGTTTCCCAACCTGGCCAATGTGCTCGTCGGGCTGCTCTGCGTCATCGCCGGCCTGACACTGTTCATCCAGGGCCTGGAAAGCGGCCTGTTCCCCCTCGGCGAGGAAATCGCCCAGGAGTTCGCCAACAAGGGCTTCGGCACCACCGTGGCGGAACCGGCACTGATTGCGGTTGCCGCCGAGGCGGCGGAGGTGGCTGCGGAAGCCGGTTTCATCGCCGCCACCGATGCGGCCCGGGCAGATTATGCGTTCAACCTGCGCATGGTGGTGGCAGTGTCGGTGGGCATCGCCATCCTGCTGGGCGTGGTGCGCATTCTGAAGGGCTGGCCGATTCACCGGCTGATCATCGGCGGCTATGTGCTGGTGACGTTCATGACCCTGTTTGCGCCGGACGAAATCGTCGGCGTGGCCTACGACTCCGGGGGCGTCACCACCAGCACCATCACGGTGCCCCTGGTCACCGCCCTCGGCGTGGGGCTTGCCCGCTCGATCAGGGGGCGCAACCCCATGGTCGACGGCTTCGGGCTGATCGCCTTTGCCAGCCTGACGCCGATGATCTTCGTACTCGGCTACGGCATGGTGATCGCGTGATCGAATTCCTGCACAACCTGGCCGCATCGGCCCTATCCACCGCCGTGGACGTGGCGCCCATTGTCGGCATCCTGGTGTTTTTCCAGGTGCTGGTGCTGCGCCGCAACCTGCCCAACCTGGGGCGCATCGTGCGCGGATTCGCCTATGTGCTGATCGGGCTCACCCTGTTTCTGATTGGCCTGGAGGAAGCGCTGTTCCCCATTGGCGAGACCATGGCCCGCCAGCTCACCGAGGCGAATTCGGCCGGCGCCGATGGCCTGGCGAACGCCGTGCGCTGGGACGACTACCTGCTGGTGTATGCCTTTGCCGCAGCGATCGGTTTTGCCACCACGGTGGCGGAGCCGTCGCTGATCGCCGTGGCGCTGAAGGCCGAGGAAGTGTCCGGCGGCGCGGTGCAGGCCTGGGGGCTGCGCCTGGCGGTGGCGGTGGGCGTGGCGGTGGGCGTGGCGCTCGGCTGCTTCCGGATCGTCACCGGCACGCCGCTGCCCTGGTACATCGTGGCGGCCTACGCGGTGGTCATCGTGCAGACGTTCCGCTCGAGCCGCACCATCGTGCCGCTTGCCTACGACAGCGGCGGGGTCACCACCTCGACGGTCACGGTGCCCGTGGTGGCGGCACTGGGGCTGGGGCTGGCCGCGAGCGTACCCGGCCGCAGCCCGCTGATCGATGGCTTCGGGCTGATCGCCTTTGCCAGTGTATTCCCCATCATGACGGTACTCGGCTACGCCATGGCCGCCTCCTGGCTGAGCCGTCGCCGCAACACCGAACCCACTCCTTCCGCGGAGACCTGAGTCATGCGATTGAAACTGATCATCACCTTTGTGGACGACCACAAGACCGACACCATCATCGATGCGGCACGCGCCGCGGGCGCCACCGGCGCGACGGTGATCACCAACGTACGGGGCGAGGGCCGCACTCCGAAGAAGACCTTCCTGGGACTGGAACTGGATTCGAAACGGGATGTGATCCTGTTTCTGGTGGCGGAGAGCCGCGCCCGCGACATCCTGAAGCGCATTTGCGATGCGGGGCGTTTCGACGGGGAGCCCGGCGCCGGCATCGCTTTTCAGATCGACGTGGAGGATGCGGTCGGGTTGACCACGCAGTTGCCGGCGATCATGGAAGAAGCGGGGCAGTAGCAGCCTTGCCCCCGGTAGCGCGTATCCACCCCTGTCGCGGGCTCGGGCGCTGTCGTTTGCCAGGCTTTCAGGCCGGCAACGAAACTGGACCGCGCCTGCGGCAGGCTGACTCGCGGCGGCTGGTGGCGGCGAATATAATGCGCCCTGTCTTTCCTCGGAGATCGCCTGATTGAGTAGTAGCGACTCGAGCCGGAGGGTTGCCTCCGGCATGCGCCCCACCGGGCGCCTGCACCTCGGCCACTACCACGGGGTGATCAAGAACTGGGTAAACCTGCAACACGAGTACGAGTGCTTTTTCTTTGTCGTCGACTGGCACGCGCTCACCACCGACTACCATGAAACCCGGCAGATCGAGCAGCACACCACCGATATGGTGGTGGACTGGCTGGCGGCCGGCGTCAATCCGAATGCGGCGACCGTGTTCATTCAGTCGAAGGTGCCCGAGCACGCGGAACTGCACCTGTTGCTGTCGATGGTCACGCCGGTCAGTTGGCTGGAGCGGGTGCCCACCTACAAGGAGCTGCAGGCGAAACTCAACGACCGGGAACTCGCCACATACGGTTTCCTCGGCTACCCGGTGCTGCAGGCCGCCGATATCCTGATCTACCGGGCCGGCAATGTACCGGTCGGCGCCGACCAGGTGGCACACCTGGAACTGAGCCGCGAGATTGCCCGGCGCTTCAATCATGTATTCGGGCGCGAGCCGGGGTTCGAGGAACAGGCGCGCGCGGCATTGAAAAAGATGGGGCGAAAGGCGGCCCGCATCTACGCCGACATGCGCAAGGCCTACCTGGAACGGGGCGACACGGAAGCCCTGGAACGGGCTCGCGCGCTGCTCGTCGAGCAGCAGAACCTGTCGATCGGCGACCGCGAGCGGCTGTTCGGCTATCTGGAAGGGGGTGGCCGAATCGTGCTGCCGGAACCCCAGGCGCTGTTGACGCAGCATGCCAAGGTGCCGGGCCTCGATGGCGAGAAGATGTCCAAGTCGTACAACAACACCATCGAGCTGCGCGAACCGCCGGACAGCGTGGAACGCAAAGTGCGCACCATGAAGACCGACCCGGCCCGGGTGCGCCGCAAGGACCCGGGAAATCCCGACAACTGTCCTGTTTTCGGCCTGCACGAAGTATACTCGGACCAGGAAACCCTTGCCTGGGCGTCCAGCGGTTGCCGCAGTGCCGACATCGGCTGCCTGGATTGCAAGGGGCCGCTGATCGAGGCCATCAATGCGGAACAGGCGGTCATGATCCAGCGGGCTGAACGATTCGACGAACAGCCCGACCTGGTTCATGCCATACTCCAGGAAGGCGCCGAAAAAGCGCGCGACGTCGCCCGCGGCACGCTCGAAGACGTGCGCGCCAGCATCGGCATCGTGCACCGGTGAACGACGAGCGATCAGCCCCCGCGGGCGAGGGGCGCGACGACGGAGCCGTCGCCCGGCAACCCGCCAACCTGCTGCAGCTTCGCACCGGAGAAGGCAAGGGCCCGGTGGCGATCGTCGACGGCGAGGCGCTGCTCGACCTGCCGGAAGACCTGCACATTCCCCCCGATGCCCTGGAAGTTTTCCTGGAGACCTTTGAAGGCCCCCTCGATCTGCTGCTGTACCTCATTCGGCGACGCAATCTGGACATTCTGGAAGTGAGCGTTGCCGAGATCACCCAGCAGTACATGCGCTACATCGAACTGATGAGTGTGCTGAAGCTGGAACTGGCGGCGGAGTACCTGCTGATGGCCGCAACCCTGGCGTCGATCAAGTCGAGGCTGCTGCTGCCGCGCCAGGACGAGGAAGACGAAGAGGCCGACCCTCGGGCGGAACTGGTGCGGCGCCTGCTGGAGTACGAACAGATCAAGTCCGCCGCCGAAGACATGGGCGAGTTGCCGCGGCTGGAGCGCGACATCTTCCCCGTGCAGCCCGAACGGCCCGAACTGGTCAGGCGCAGAGCCCAGGCCGCGGTGGACATGAAAGAGATGCTGATCGCCCTCGCCGAGGTGCTGCACCGGGCAGACATGTACCAGCACCATGCGGTGCAGATGGAGCCGCTGTCGGTTCGCGAGCGCATGTCGGACGTGCTGGAGCGGCTTGGCAGGCGTTCGGACTTCGTGCCGTTCGTGGACCTGTTCCGCGCGGAGGAAGGGCGCATGGGCGTGGTGGTGACCTTTCTGGCACTGACCGAGCTGATACGCGAAGGCCTTGTCGACTTCGTGCAGAGCGAGGCGTTCGCGCCCATCCATGTGCGGGCGGCCGGCTGATGCTCACCGATATCGACCGTATCGACACCGCCAGGATCAAGCAGATCGTCGAGGGGGCGCTGATGGCCGCGGACGAACCGCTGTCGGTAGACCGGCTGTGCAAGCTGTTCCGGCGCGGCGAACTCGAATCCGCCGAGAGCCGCGATGTGATTCGCGAGGCGCTGCGCGAACTGGACGAAGACGCCACCGGGAGGGGTTACGAACTGAAGCGCGTAGCGTCCGGTTTTCGTTTTCAGGTGCGGGCCGAACTGAGCGAGTGGATCAGCCGCCTTTGGGAAGAAAAACCGCCGCGCTACTCCCGTGCCCTTCTGGAAACCCTGGCGCTGATTGCCTACCGGCAACCGGTGACACGCGGCGATATCGAGCAGGTGCGCGGCGTGGCCGTCAGCACCGGCATCCTGCGTACGCTGACGGAACGGGGCTGGATTCGCGTAGTGGGCCAGCGGGAAACGCCGGGTCGGCCGAACCTGTATGCCACCACCCGTGCCTTTCTCGACTATTTCAATCTGAAGAGCCTGAGTGAACTGCCTCCCCTGGAGGAGATCCGGTCGATGATCGAGCCGCTGGCCGACGCAGGCGATGCAGTCGGCGCGACGACGGCTGATTCGGGAATCCCGGAACAGGCGGATGCGTTCGACGGCGGGCAGGCGCAATCGGCGGGCGGCGACACACCGCCGGCGGAAGACGACCAGGACGGTGCGCGTCTTGCCGAGGTCGTACGGCTGCCGACCGCTGCCCGGCAGTCTCCTTCCCCGCAGGGCGAATGAAAGCGGGTCGGCGCGCATGACCTGGCTGCGCCGTGTACTGGCCACGCTGGCCGCGCTGGTGCTGTTCGTGTTCGCCCTTGTGGCCGTCAACCAGGAACAGATTTCGCTGCGCTTTCTTGGCTGGCAGACGCCGGCCCTGAGCGTGTTCTGGTGGTTGTTGAGCGCCCTGCTGCTGGGCCTGCTGCTGGGGCTCGCGGGTGCGCTGGGCATGACCGCCAGGCGCTCGATGCACAATCGCCGAATGCGCAGGCAACTGGATACCGCCAACGAAGAAGTGCAGCGTTTGCGCAACCAGTTGCCGCGGGGCGGGGCCACACCCTAGTGTCCTGTGTCACAAATACGCTGCCTTTCAGAGCGCGCAAAACCGCCGA
>CAZNFI010000037.1:13278-20963 GCA_964572185.1 uncultured Pseudomonadales bacterium | reverse complement strand
GCGGCCGATGGGCACCATGGCATCGATGCACTTCAGGCCGATCTGCACCGGCTGGCTGACCGATTGGCGCGCGATCACGCCGGGCGCCACCTTTTCCACCGGTGCCGTGGCCGAGGCATTGATCGGGCCCTTGCCGTCCACCGGGTTGCCGAGCGCATCGACCACGCGGCCGAGCAGTTCGCGGCCCACCGGCACTTCCAGGATGCGCCCGGTGCAGCGTGCCGTCATGCCCTCGGACAGCGACAGGTAGTCGCCGAGAATGACGGCGCCCACCGAGTCGCGCTCCAGGTTGAGCGCCATGCCGTACAGGGGGCCGGGGAATTCGATCATTTCACCGTACTGCGCATCGGCCAGCCCGTGAATGCGCACGATGCCGTCCGATACGCCGACCAGGGTGCCTTCGTTACGGGCCTCGGCGCGCACATCGAGGCTGTCGATGCGATGTTGGATGATGTCGCTGATTTCCGAAGGGTTCAGTTGCTGCATTTGCTTGTTTCCTGATTGTCTCGAACGCTCGACCCGGCGCTACGCTCGGGCGAGTGATTCGGCGAGCTTGTCGAGCCGGCCGCGCACGGAACCGTCGATGACCGTGTCTCCGGCGCGGATCACGGCGCCGCCGAGCAGGTTTGCGTCGACCTCGCTGGAAAGCCGCACTTCCTTGCCGTATCTGGTCTGCAGGGCATTGGTGAGCTGTGCGGCCTGGGCATCGGTGAGTGGAAAGGTGGAAAGCACCTCAACGTCCAGGTTGCGCTCTTCCTCGGCCTTCAATTCATCGAAGCGGCGGGAGATCTCGCCGAGCAGGGTCAACCGGCCGTTGCGCGCCAGCACCAGCAGGAACTTGCGGCCGCGCTCGTCCACCTCATCGCCGCACAGGTCTGCCAACCGGAAGGCTTTCTGTTCCGCCGTCACCTCCGGCGCCTGCAGAAGCGCATGCACCCGTTGGTCGCGGCTCGTTGCGGCCAGCAGGCGCAGGCGACGCGACCAGAGATCGAGGGCGCTACCCTCCCGCGCCAGCGCGAACACCGCGTTGGCATAGGGCCGGGCCAGTGTTGCCAGTTCCGCCACCGCTTACAGCTCCGCCGCCAGGCGCTCCAGCATCTGGTTGTGCCGGCCGGCATCGATGGTCTCACCGAGCACCTTTTCCGCACCGCTCACCGCCAATGCCGCGACCCGCGCGCGTAGCGCTTCCCGGGCGCGGTTGATTTCCTGGTCGATTTCCGCCCTGGCCGCCTCGACCAGCCGTTCGCCTTCCTCGCGGGCCTCGCCGCGGGCATCCTCGATCATCTGGTTGGCGCGCTGGCGCGCCTGCTCGATGATGCGGGCGGCTTCCTCCTTGGCCCTGGCACGCTCCTCTTCCGCCCCGCTCTCGGCCGCGGCGAGTTTCTTCTCGGCTTCCTCGCCGGCCGCAAGGCCCTGGGCAATGGTTTCCTGGCGCTCGTGCATGGCGTTCTTGATGAACGGCCAGATGTACTTCATGCAGAACCAGGCGAATACGAAAAACGTCAGGCTCTGGCCGATGAGGGTCAAGTTGAGATTCATCGTTTCCTCCAGACGGGCCCGGAACCAGTGATCAGGCGACGGCGAATATCGCGTACAGGCCGATGCCGACCGCAATCATGGGCACTGCGTCGACCAGGCCGAGCACGATGAAAAGCTGGGTGCGCAGCATGGGCAACAGTTCCGGCTGCCGGGCAACGCCTTCCAGGAACTTGCCGCCGAGAACGCCCACGCCGATGGCCGCGCCCACGGCGCCGAGGCCCAGCATCAGGCCGCCTGCTACATAAAGAAGAACTACTAATTCCATTGTCGCTCCAAGTTTCGAGTGTTGTTGTCGCCCGCGGTGCGGGCGAGTTTCCCGTGAGTGCCGTTCCTCAGTGCTCCGGCGTGTCGTGCGCCTGGGCCAGGTAGACCACGGTGAGTACCGCGAACACGAATGCCTGCAGCGTGATCACGATGAGGTGAAACGCCGCCCAGACCCACTGGAAGACGCCGCCGGCAAGCGCATAGACGATGCCGCCGGTGAACATCAGGGCAATGAGCACGAAGATCATCTCGCCCGCGTAGAGGTTGCCGAACAGGCGCAGGCCCAGAGACAGCGGCTTGGCGATCAGCGTCACCATCTCCAGGACGAAATTGATGGGTATGGCCAGCTTCGAGGGGAACGGGTGCAGCGACAGTTCCGCCAGGAAACCGACCGGGCCCTTGCACTTGACGCTGTAATAGAGGATCAGCGCGAATACGGAAAGCGCCATGGCCATGGTTATGTTGGGGTCGGTGCTGGGCACGATCTTCATGTAGTGCACGCCCAGCGATGCCGCCAGCATCGGTATCCAGTCGACCGGCACCAGGTCCATGAGGTTCATCAGGAACACCCAGACGAAGATGGTGAGCGCCAGGGGGGCGACCAGGTCGTTCCTGTGCTGGAAGATGCTTTGCGTGGTGTCGTCGATGAAATCGACGATGATCTCGACGAAGTTCTGCCAGGGGCCGGGCACGCCGGCGGTGGCGCGTCGGGCAGCGCGGCGGAACAGATAGAGAAATATCAGGCCGAGACCGATGGACCAGGCCATGGAATCGACGTGGATGGACCAGAAACCCATGGCCTGGGCTTCCTCGGCGGAGTGCGCCAGCCCCCAGGTACCGTCGGGATGCTGGCCATAGGTCAGATTCGTCAGGTGGTGCCTGATGTACTCAACGCTGGTCTGGGTTTCACCCGATGCCATGCTGTCACCCGGAAGTGATTCCTTTGTTCGTTTCGTCCGCTTTTGACCCGCGGCCTGTCTTTTTACCCCGTTGGCCCCAGCCCCGTTGGCCCCTGCCCCGTCGGCCCCTGCCCCGCTCCAGCAGCGGTGCGGCCAGATAGGACAGGTGCACCGCCGCCAACGCCACCAGAAAACCCAGTGGCGCCGGATTCGCCAACACGAACGCCAGCACCATCAGCCCGATGACCGCCATCGGCTTGGCGGCTCCCATCAGCAGCACCAGGGCCGGCTTTCTGCAGTGCGTCGCGCAGGCCGCGAATGCAGCGGTCGGCAGGACGCAGGCCAACCCACCGAGAACCGCCGCTTGCGCCTGTTCAACGGCCATGAGCGCCATCAAGAGCGTCACCGCGACTACCGCGGCAAGCTGCACGATTACGATTCGGTAAGCCAGACCAATACCCTCGGGCCATGTAAGGCTCGGTGCGCTAGACCGATCGGATTCGAGTCAAGGCGGGCCGGAGGCGGCGCGTATTATAGGGATGCGGCCCGGGGCATTCAACGCGCAATTGCGCCCCCGATCGAGTATGGGCATGCAGAACTGTCAGACCTCCCCGCCGCCCGGTCTCACATGCGCTTGCCGGCCTCCGTGGCATGGGCTGTAACGACCCGGCCATTGCGGTTAAGCTGTTGCGCCTGCCTGCGCCCGGTACTCCGCTCAACCATGCCCAAGGTCACCTATGTCGATCCGCTTGGCAACCGCCACGACGAGCAGGTCGATACCGGGTTCACACTGATGGAAGGGGCGTTCAACCAGCAGATTCCGGGGATGGTCGCCGAATGCGGTGGGGCCGCTGCCTGCGGCACCTGCCACTCATACATCAGCGGCGAGTGGCTGTCGCGCCTGCCGCCGATCGAGGATCTCGAGGAAGGCATGCTGTGCATGGTGGAAGGCCGGCGCGGCAACAGCCGCCTGGCCTGCCAGATCTACATGAGCGGAGCCCTCGACGGCATCGAACTGCAGATTGCAGACAACGGATAACCGCGTCGCCGGGAGCGCTCAGAACCGCGGTTCCGTCTCGTCCTTTTTGACCTTGCCGAACAGATCGATGTTGTCGTCAATGCTGACGGCCAGCGGGCGGCGGGCCAGCCGGGCCGCCTCGCTGGTCGGCACCATCGACTCCCAGAGACGCGGCGGCATGACGCTGCCCGACGGTCGGCGCCGGCGTGCATCCCAATCATCCGGTTGCCGGCCATGCCCGGTACGCTGCACGGTCCTGCCTGCCGGCGCCGGCACCGCATCGACCAGTTTCCGAACGTCGCCCGCGAACCGTTCGGCGGCTTGCGACATGGGCGCGGTGCGAATGCCCGCGGCGATCAACGGGTCTGGATGCGCGCTGTCGAACCATCGCAGCACCAGCGGCAGCCTTGCCGGCAGCGCCGCGTCGAGGTCGCCCCGCTCGGCATCGTCCAGCGCCTGCAGCCAGCCATCGATGCACAGTTGGTGGAAATAGGCTTCTTCGCCGAACCGGGTGACCAGGTTGGCAACCGGGCCGAAGGCGCCTTCGCGCAGGGTCTCGGAGAAGCGCCACAGCGCCTTGTCGGCCAGGTACAGGGTGAGCACGAAGTCGGCCCAGTTCACCGGTGGCGCATCGAGCAACTGCATGCCCTGGATCCGTTCGACCGGGCGGGCGAATTCGAGCTGATACTCGGGCAGCTCGTAGTGCTCCTCCATGAAGCGGAACAGGGCGCGTGCATGGCCCAGCTTTTCCTCGGCGATACCGGCCATGGAGGTGAAGTCGGTGAGTTCACGTCCGTTGAGCATGCAGTTGACGTACCAGTGCCCAAGCACCCAGTTGCTGTCGGCGATGCACAGCAGTTCGCCCTGCAGAGCGGCGGTGACTTCGGGCGCGTGACTCATGGCGCGGCGCCCATCAGTCCGGGAGCCGCTGCTGCCACTTCAGCCAGCCGAAGCCCTGCCCGCAACCGAGGCATTCGAACATCATTTCCGCCACGCTCGGGCCGTAGGGGCTGACCAGGCGGGTAGCGTCGGACTCGCACCAGGGGCAGCGCACCTGGCCATCGTATTCTTCGGTGGGGCTGGTGCGTCGGGCACCCCCGGCCGATGCGGTTTCGTTGGCCATCAGGCAAGCCCCACCGTCCCGTCGCGCCCCTGCCCCAGGCAGTCCGTGAACGCATCGGCCGGTGCCACCCGCAGTTCCACCCACTGCCGCTCGGAATACAGGATGCGCGCGCGCGCCACGGCCAGATCCTGGTTGGGCGCAACGATGCTGCCGATGTGCGACAGCGGGCGCTCGACCTGGTCGCGGCCGAACACTTCGAACGTGCGGTCGAGTGCCGTGGAGCGGCCCAGTGGCATGGCCGAACCCCCGCCTATCCGCCGCGCCCGAACTGCCGGCGTCGCACCGAGACAGTCGGTACCCCCGCCCGGCAAGGCGCGAGAAGTGGGAATACGCACCCTGTTCGAGTATCCGGCGCAGCGTTGGGCCCGGACCACGCCAGGGGGCTGCCGGCGCACCAAGACCCGGTCAGGCGGATTGGCCCGGCCGGCGGCAGCAGGCGAATTCCTGCCATGAACCGTTATATCCGGTAGCCGCTTTTCGCGGCGTACCGCCTGGCCCGGTCGGACATCAGCGACCGGTCCCAACGGGCTTCCCAGTCCACGCGCACGCGCACATCGCCCACGCCGTCCAGGCGCTGCACCTGTCTCTTCACGTTTTCCTTGAGCATGGTGAACGCCGGGCAGCCCAGGCAGGGGAATACCAGGGAGACATCGACATTGCCCTGTTCGTCCGCCCGCACACCGGTCAGCATGCCCATTTCCGTCAATGGCACGTTTATGTGCGGGTCGAGCACCCGGCCTACCGCAGACCGCACCGCCGCGTGGTCGACTACCACAGTCGGTCTCCCCAGGCTTCACTGCGCAAACGGTCGTAGGCGCCCGGACGCATGGGCCCGCCCCTGCGGGAGTGCTCCCAGTACGCCTCCTGGGAGCACCGTTCGCCGCTCCAGGTGTAGTTTTCGGCGTCGTAGAGCATCGGGTAGGGCATGGTGAGCACCCATTTCTTCGTTTCCGCATCGAATTCGGCGGGAAACTCGGCGCCCAGGCGTTTCAGGAAGGCGCAGGTCGACTGCAGCCATTTCTCGCGCATGAAGTCGTTGCTCCAACCGCGCACCCGGTAGGTCAACTGCTCGGGGCGCGTCTTCAGGTTGTCCGGCTTGCCGAACCACATGACCCCGAACGGGAAGATCCAGTCGATGGAGCGCTGCACCACCGCCCGGGTTTCCTCGGAGTGGTTCCAATAGAACTCGGTCCAGAAGTTGCCGTGGCGCATGTGAAAGCCTTCCTCGAAATTCACCTTGCGCAGGGTGCGGCGGTAGGGTGCATAACTGCAGTGCAACTCCAGGTCCTTGGTCCAGTGCAGGCCGGCGCGGTCGAGCATGCACTGCATGACCACGAACTCGATGTAATTGCGGATGGGAATTTCCATGATCGGCCAGGTCCAGATGTAGGCGATGTCGTCATGGAAGGCACGGGAATGCACATCGACGCCGAACTGCTCGGCGAGAATGCCCTGGTGATAGGCGTGGCCCACCTCATCGAGGATGGTGGCGCAGACGGCGATCTTGGCGCCGATGTCGGGCGCGGTGCGGTAGGCGGTGCAAGCCCAGGTGAGCACGCTGATCTCGCTGATCGAGGCGATCTCCACCGTCTGCCGGAGGATTTCCCTGTAGCGGGGCGAGAGTTCCGCGGCGTCTTCGAAAAGCTCGCCCGCTTCGATGCGCGCGAGCATCGCCGCCTCCACGGCATCCTGATTTTCGAGGTCTGCGTCAGCGGCCGAATTGGCCATGAAATTTATTCCATTATTCAATGAGTTAGACGATAATCGCCCACCTCTTCCAGTGGATGGTAGGTACTGGCCATGATGTCGTCAAGGTCCGAGCGGGCAAAGCGACCGTCGATTCGGCACGAACGTTGGCGCCTGCTTCCGCGGCGGCGGCGCAGCGCAGCGCGACACCCGGGAACCAATTCGTATCTTGAGCCGGGGCCGCCGACGCGGCGCGGTGCGGCATGCCTGCGGTTACAGCATGGGCAGTAAACTGGTCATCGACAGCCTGGACGGTTTCCGCCGCCTCGAAGGCCGGCGGATCGTCGATTCCGAGCCGGTCACCGTGACGGCCGAGGGCATTCAGGACTTCTGTCGCGGCACCGACAACGACGAATGGATTCACTGGGACGAGCAGCGCTGCAAAGCCTCGCCGTTCGGCGCGCTGATCGCCCCGGGCCTGTACCTGCCGGCACTGTTCCCCGGCCTGTTCTGGCAGGCGATGGAAATCAACCTGCCGCGCATGATCGTCAAGGGCATCGACGGCATACGCATTCTCAAGCCGGTAACGGTGGGCTCGCGCATCCGCTGCCGCGCCGTCATCGAACAGGTACTCGACCGGAACAGCGGCATCGAGGTGCACTACGGGGTCACGTTCGTCTTCGACGACAGCAGCGAGCCGGCGGCGGTTGCCCGGTTCATCAATCGGTATTGGGACTGAACGGCCGAGGCCTCAGGAGCCGAGCCCGAGCGCCGCGTCCACCCTTGCGACCCTGCCCCGGAGCCTGCCGCTTTGCTGCGGGGTCGCGCCGGTAACCGGCTTTCCCCCGGGAGCACGGAACCCCGGGGGAGTGGCCTACCCGGCAGCCTCGGCAGGGCTGCGCTTCAGCAACGCATAGGTGGCGCCGGTGCCGCCATGGCGTTGCGCGGCGCTGTGCAGGGCCACCACTCGCGGGTGCTCCCGCAGCCAGGCATAAACGCCGCTTTTCAGGCGCGCCGGCCTGCTGCCGCCGGCGCCACGGCCATGCACGATCAGCACGCAGCACGGGCGATCGGCCCGGGTTCCTTCGATGAGCAGCGACACTGCGCGCCCGGCGGTGCGGCAACGGTTCCACGTCGGCCACCGCGTCCCGGAACA
>CAZNFI010000037.1:0-13178 GCA_964572185.1 uncultured Pseudomonadales bacterium | reverse complement strand
CTGCGCGCCCGGCGGTGCGGCAACGGTTCCACGTCGGCCACCGCGTCCCGGAACAAGGGATCGGGGCTCGCCGGCGGCTTCCCGGGTGAAGCATCGTCAATCATTTGACACGCAACCGGGGGACGGGCGTTCAGGCAACGCTGCCAGCCGATCTCATAAAGCGTGCATTCATCTGCAGATAGGCATCGGGACAGGGGTGTTTCGCCCAGATCGCCTGCCACTCGGAATTGCCGGTCAATTGGCCAAACTGCTCGTCTCGGACAGCTCGGCTCGGCCAGCGAATGATCCAGCACACGTTGGCTTGCCCATGCGGTGAAACGTGAGGTGCCGAACCCGTCACTTCCGCCTCGCTGCCGTCATCGAGCCAGAAGTCGATGACATCGAGATTGGCCATCAGCCACGGCGCCGCCAGCTTGCAGGCCCACTCCCGATAAGCTTCGAACCGGGAGGGGTCCACAGTGTAATCCCTGATCTCTACAATGCCTTGTGTCATCAGTCGCCTCGTTCCATTGCACAGCCTCCGAACAGGAAACAAGGTTATCAAACCGGTCAAGCCTGTGTGCAGGCGCACGCTGGCGACACCTCTGCAGCAGCGCCCGCTGCCCGAAATGACAAGACTTGGCCGACGCGGCCCTTGAGAATGGCCCCATGACCGCTCCCGACCTCGCCAGATACGGTTTCGCCGACGAGCACCAGCAGATCTACGACACGGTGTACCGCTACAGCCGTGAGCAACTGTACCCGCTGTGTGATCGCATGGATCGGGACGACTGGTTTCCCGAGGAGCAGTTCCGGGCGCTGCACTCGATCGGCCTGCTCGGAACTTCCGTGCCGCGGCAGTACGGCGGCCAGGGGCTCGGCTTTCTGGAGCAATGCCTGATCACCGAAGCCATGTCCTACTGGAACGCCAGTTTCGGCGCCGCCTGGATGGGCAGCGAGAGCATCTGCCTGCACAACATCGTGCGCAATGCCGACGAGGCCCTGAAAGCGCGCTACCTGCCGGGTTTCTGCGACGGCAGCCTGATCGGCGCGCTGGGGCTCACCGAGCCCGGCGCCGGCTCCGATGCGCTGGGCTCGATGACCACCCGGGCAGTACGCGACGGCGATCACTTCGTCATCAACGGCCGCAAGATGTTCATCTCGCTGGGTCCGGTCGCGGAGATCATCCTGCTGTATGCCAAGACCTCCCCCGACAAGGGGCCCAAGGGCGTCTCGGCGTTCGCGTTCGAGACGGCGACGCCGGGTTTTCAGGTGGCCCAGCACCTGGACAAGATGGGCTGGCGCGGCATTCCCACCGCCGAACTGGTGTTCGATGACTGCCGGGTTCCGGCAACCAACCTGATCGGCGGCGCGGACGGCGGTGTCGGCGTGATCATGAGCGGCCTCAACATGGAGCGCGTGATCCTCTGCTTCCACATGATCGGCGTCGCCCAGCGGGCGCTGGACATCACCCTCGACTACGCGGGCGAGCGCCGGCAGTTCGGCCAGGCGATCGGCCGCTTCCAGCTCGTGCAGGGGCTGCTTGCCGACATGTACACCGACCTGGAGTCGATGCGCGCCTTCAGCTACCAGGTGGCCAGGGAGATCGCCAACCTGCAAGTCGGCGGCGGCGGCCGTGGCCTTGCGCACATGCGCAGTTCCGCGGTCATGCTGCACGCCGGGCGCTCACTGATGCGCATTGTCGACAACGGCGTGCAGGTGCACGGTGGCGCCGGCTATATTCGCGATGTGGAAATCAACCGGCTGTACCGGGTCGGCAAACTGATGGAGATCGGCGCCGGCACCAACCAGGTTCGCCAGGTGATCATTGCCGAGGAGCTGCTGCGATAGCAGGCGGCGGCATGGTCACCGGCCCCCTGACACCGACCAGCACCCACTGGGGAAACTATCTGCTGGAATGCCGCGACGGCCGGGTTGCGGCAGTGCATCACTACGATGCCGACCGCAATCCAACGCCGATCGGCCAGTCGCTGCTCGATGCCCAGGACGCCGCCTGCCGGGTGCCGGCGCCCATGGTGCGGCTCGGCTACCTGCAGGCTCGCTGGCAGGGCGCCGGTGCCGGCCGCGGGCGCGAGCCGTTTGTCGCCGTCGACTGGGATACCGCCCTGGACCTGGCGGCCGATGCCCTCAGGCACGCCATCGACGCCGGCGGCAACCAGTCGATCTACGGCGGCTCCTACGGCTGGGCCAGCGCCGGCCGCTTTCATCACGCCCAGGGGCAACTCAAGCGATTTCTGAACCACATCGGCGGATTTGTGCATTCCCGCACCTCGTACTCCGCCGGCGCCGCCGAGGTGATCGTGCCGCATGTGCTCGGCATGCCCTTCCACAGCCTGATGCGCCAGGCACCGACGGTTGGCGACATTGCAGGCGAGACGGACCTGGTGGTCTGTTTCGGCGGCATCGCCCTGAAGAATACCCAGGTGATGGACGGCGGCCTCGGCGCCCACACCGCCCGGGACCAGCTCACGGAACTGGCACGCTCCGATACCGGCTTCGTCAACATTTCGCCGATCCGTGAGGACATGGCGGACTTCCTGGGCGCCGAGTGGTGGGCATGCCGGCCGAACGGCGATGTCGCCCTCATGCTGGGGTTGGCGCATACCCTCTACAGCGAGGGTCTGCACGACGGTGCGTTCCTGGACAAGTACTGCGTCGGCTTCGATGCGTTCGTTCCCTACCTGACCGGTCGCACCGACGGCCAGCCCAAGGACGCCGACTGGGCCGCCGCCCTGTCGGAAATTCCGGCCGCGGAGATCCGCTCGCTGGCGCGACGCATGGCCGGCGGGCGCACGCTGCTCGGCATAAGCTGGTCGCTGCAGCGCGCCGAGCACGGCGAACAGAGCTACTGGATGGTGACCCTGCTGGCAGCCATGCTCGGCCAGATCGGGCTGCCGGGCGCCGGCGTCGCCTACGGCTACGGTTCCGCGCACAACATCGGTTTCGGCGGGCGCAAGCTGCTGCCGTTCCGGGTGGCGGCCATGCCCCAGGGCGAGCCGCCGCTGAACCGCTACATTCCCGTCGCGCGCATCACCGAGATGCTGGAAAACCCGGGTGGACGCTGCGATTTCAACGGCGAGCGCCTGACCTACCCGCACATCCGGGCCATCCTGTGGGCCGGCGGCAACCCGTTTCACCACCACCAGGACCTGAACCGGCTGCGGCGCGCCTGGCGCAGGCCCGAGACGGTCATCGTCAGCGAACCGTTCTGGAGCGCCACTGCCCGGCATGCCGACATCGTCTTTCCCTGCACGGTGCCGCTGGAACGCAACGACTTCGCGGTAGGGTCCTCCGACTGCTACATCACGCCCATGCGCAAGGCCGCCGATCCGTTCGGCGAGTCGCGCAGCGATTTCGAGATCTTCACCGGGTTGGCGGAGCGGTTCGACAGGGCTGCCTCGTTCACCGAGGGGCGTAGCGAGATGGACTGGGTGCGCCACCTGTACCACCTGACGCGGGCCAACGCCGCCGATTCGGGGGTGCGGCTGCCGCCATTCGAGGCGTTCTGGCGCGGGGAACAGCTCGGCTTTCACGACCAGGTGCCCGACCGGCGGTTCACCCTGGAGGCATTCCGGGAAAACCCCGATGCCAATCCGCTACAGACGCCAAGCGGCAGGATCGAGCTCCACTCCGAAACGATCGCCGCGTTCGGCTACGAAGAGTGTCCCGGCCATCCCATGTGGTACGACAAGCAGGAGTGGCTGGGTGCCGAACGAGCCCGGCGCTTCCCCCTGCACCTGATCTCGAACCAGCCCAAAACCCGGCTGCACAGCCAGTTGGACCACGCAGCGACCAGCCGCGACGGGAAGCTGAACGGGCGCGAGGTGATGCGCATCAGCCCGGCCGACGCCGAGGCGCGCGGCATCGAGGACGCCGAGATCGTGCGTCTCTATAACGACCGGGGCTCCTGCCTCGCCGCCGCGGTGCTCTGCGACGGTATCCGTCCGGGCGTGGTTGAGTTACCCACCGGTGCCTGGTACGACCCCGAGGACCCCGCCGCCGACGCTTCGCTGGAAGTACACGGAAACCCCAATGTGCTGACCCGGGATGCCGGCACCTCCCGAATCGCCCAGGGGCCCACCGCGCACAGTTGCCTGGTGGAGGTCGAGCGGTTCAGCGGCCCGCTCCCGGAAATAAAGGTGTTCCGGCAGCCGAAAACGGTCGGCCACGGCCCCTGATGCTTGCCCGGCCCGTTCACGGACAGGTTGGCCGGGATATCCGGCCAGCCCGCCGGCCGCGCACCGGCGGCAACCGCCGAGTGCGCGTGCGAGCGGCGCAGAGTCAAGGAACCGCCGGGGGCCTCGGTTTCAGCAGCACGGTGCGCTCGCCTTCAAAGACGACCTCTTCCTTCTGATTCAGGCCCCAATGCTTGAAACGCACGACGCCGCCTTCCTCGGTGGCCTCGGTTTCGAGCACTTCGGTGTACGCATAGACCGTGTCGCCGTGGAACACCGGCCGCTTGAAGCGGATGTTGTCGAGGCCCAGTTCCTTTATGGCGTTTTCCGCCGTGTCCTGGGTGGCGAGGCCGATCACCATCGAGGCGGTGATGAAACCGAACACCAGGCGCTGCCCGAACGGCGATGACTTCATGCGGTGCTCGTCCCAGTGGCCGGAGGCGCTGTTCATGACCAGCTTGGTGAGCATCTGGTTTTCCACTTCGTCGATGGTGGTGCCGCGGGCGTGCCGGATGCGCTGGCCGACCCGGAAATCTTCGAAATAGTTGTTCGGGCTGGTCAGGCTCACTGGCTGCCTCCTGCCTTGGTCACCAGATTGGTGCGGCTGTAGCGGCACACCACCTCGCCGCCCTGCTTTTTCGCGGTGGTGCGCCAGGTGACGATGCCCGAATCGGGCCTCGAGGCCGACTCGCGCTTGTCGAGCACCACGCTCGAGCAGGTAATGGTGTCGTCGGGGTATACGGGCGCGCCAAACGCCACCTCGTTGACGCCCAGGAAGGGGCCGCCCGCCTCGGACAGGTCTTCCACCGACATGCCGATCACGGTGGCCAGCACCAGCAGCGGGTCGACCACCAGGTTCTCGTGGCCCTGCGCCCTGGCGTACTCCGCGTTGACGTAGAGGGGGCAGTAGCGTAGCGCCACCGCGGAGAACAGCGTGGCGTCGCCGGCGGTCAGTGTGCGCCCCCAGTGATGCTCGAAGGTCTGGCCGACCTCGAAGTCTTCGTAACGATTGCCCCTGCGCCAGGTTTCGAAGGTGGAAAAGTCCGGGTTGCCCAAGTCACTCGCCCTTCACGGAAGCGGGAGCGCATCGTGTTAGCATGTTTGGTGAATGTCAATTCAACAAGTCAAGTTGTAATCGCAACCGCTTCCCGTCCCCGGACCGGGCTCCCGGAGTCCGGCTGGTCAGCCGCTGGAAGCGATGCATGCCCCTAGTGTCCTGCAACGCGCAATGGATGCTGAACACACCGGTGCTCGCCAAGGACTACTTCCTGGTCATGGTGGAGCTCTGGGGTCATGGCGCCTCGCCGCTGCCCGAGGATGAGTCCGACTGTTCGATGGCCGGCTACATCGACTGCTTCGAGCGCATCCGGCGGCAGCTGAACATCAAACGCTGGGCTCTGATCGGCCAGTCCTATGGCGCCGGGCTGGCATTGGGCTATGCGCACAGGCACGCCGCGCATTGCACCGGCGTGATCGTGACCAATTCGCGATCAGCGTTTGGCCAGGTGTCCGCTACGGCCGGTGCGCGGGCAGAGTCCCGCAACTCAATGCAGGCCCCCGGCTTCAACCCAAGAAAGCTGCCCTACCACCCGATCCACTCAAGGCGCTTTCCTGCCCGGGTCAAGGCAGCCCTGGTGCAATCCGCGGACGCCATGACTCGGCAGGCGGTCGCGCTCAGCGCCCGCCTGGCATCCGAACTCAACGGCACCCACCTGCTCGGCACCCTGCAATGCCCCCTGCTCATTGCAAACGGCCGCTACGAGAAGTCGTTTCAGGCCGACCTGCAGGCTCTCATTGCGCGCCACCCCCATCTGGAGGTCGTGCATCTGGGGGCCGGGCACTCCGTGAACATCGAAGCCGCCGCGCAGTTCAACGATGCGGTCAAGCGCTTTCTGTCGAGCCTATAGGCAAGCCACCATCCGGGGGCCCCGAACCCCTCACCACCGGTGCGCTTGCAGAGCACGGGTGGCTGAGAATATTTCCCACGCATGATAAAAAGCCGCCGGAGCGTTTGAACCGGAGAGTCCGCAATGCAAGTCAGACCACTCGATAGCGGCTGCGGCGCCGAGATTCTCGACATCGACCTGAAGGCGATGTCCGAATCCGAGGTGCAAGCCATCGCCGATGCACAGGCGGCTCACGGCGTTGTGTTCCTGCGCAACCAGACACTCACCCCCGATGAACAACTCGATGCCGCACGGAGGTTCGGGCCAATCAACGTCAACCGTTTCTTCACCCCGGTCGCCGAACAGCCGCAGGTGGCGCTGGTGCTCAAGGAGCCGCAACACAAGTCCAACATCGGCGGCGGCTGGCACACCGACCATTCCTACGACGAGGCGCCCGCCCTCGGCTCCATGCTGTACGCCCTCGAGGTACCGAGCGGCGGCGGCGACACCCTGTTTGCCAGCATGTACAGGGCCTACGATGCCCTGTCGCCCGGTCTGCAGCAAACTCTGGAAAGATTGCGCGCCGTGCATTCGAGCCGGCACATATTCGGCAAACGGGGCATCCACTCCAAGGACAACGACGAGCGCTTTCACAACTCCGAGCGGGCCACCCAGGACGCCGTGCATCCGGTAGTGATTCGCCACCCCCGCTCCGGCCGGCCGGCACTCTACGTCAACCCCGGCTTCACCGTGCGCATCGACGGCTGGACCGTTGCGGAATCGCGCCCGCTGCTCAAGTACCTGTACGAGGTCGCGGCCAGCGACGAGAACACCTGCCGCTTCCGCTGGGAAGTGGGCAGCGTGGCGTTCTGGGACAACCGCGCCACCTGGCACTACGCGCTCAACGACTATCCCGGCGAGCGGCGGCTGATGCATCGCGTCACCGTGGACGGCGGGGCGCTCGACGCCTATCGCTCGGAACACTGAGCCCGGCCTGGATCGGATTTCTGCAGTCATGGCGCAGGGTCGAATGACGGCCGGTTCCAGGACCGGGGCAAGCTGAAAGAGAACCACTGGAGAAGGACCATGGGCGAAGTTGTACTGAGACAGGACAGCGACGGGCTGGCTACGCTTACCCTCAACCGGCCGGAGAAGCTCAATGCCCTGACGGTCGGGATGTTTCAGGCGTTGCGCCAGCATGTACTGGACCTGAAAAGCGACGACAGCATCGGCTGCGTGGTGCTGCGCGGGGCGGGGCGCTGCTTCTCCGCCGGACATGACCTGTCCGACATCTCCAGCGGAGAGGCCGTACCCTCGCGCGGCTGGCACAGCGAAACGCTGCGCCTCATGGAAAAGCTGCCGAAGCCGGTTGTCGCCGCCGTGCACGGCCATTGCTATACCGGCGCCCTGGAAGTGGCCCTGGCGGCCGATTTCATCATCGCCTCCGACAACGCCCGCTTCGGCGACACCCACGCCAAGTGGGCGCTGACACCGGTATGGGGCATGAGCCAGCGTTTGCCGCGGCGGGTCGGCATCGCCACCGCCAAGCGCCTGATGTTCACCGCCGAAATGATTTCCGCCGCGGAAGCGCACCGCATCGGCCTGGCCGAACGGGTCGTCGAAGAGGAGCATTTCGACGCCGAGGTCGCCAACCTCGCTCGGCAGATACTCGAAAACTCTTCGTTTACCCACGCCGCCAACAAACGCCTGCTGGAAGCCACCGATGCCAACCGCCTCGATGCCGGCCTGCAATGGGAGGTGATGGAGTCCGAAGGCGTTGGCCCCGACATGCGGCAGCGCATCGGCGCCTTCGTCGGGAAACGCGACTGACGGGTTCCAGGCCGCCCGTTGCAGACCGGACAGTGGCGCGGCAGAGGCTGACGATCGCCGCCGCGCACCAGCGCAAACTCGGGGCGCCGGATGCTTCTTTCCACCTGAGCGGGTTGAGCGCCAACCAAGCCCCATTCCCAGGAACTTGTAGTTCGCAAACTTGTCTATTCGTCAGTGAGGGTCCCGCCACCATCCGCGCGGGGAAGGCCCCGGAGAGGTAACTACCGGAAACTCGGCATTCGCCGCGCGTGCTGCGCAATGCAGCCTCAAAGGGTGATTCGTCCAGCAGGGCCATGCAATCGGGTGCAACAGCTCCCAGGGGTCGGAATCAACGTGGACAATTCTACCTGCGCACCCAAAGCCGCCAACGCAGCCCATCAGGGAGCAACGCCAACCGTGGCGGACCAACCCCGCGGCGCCCTGGCCAACCGGCAGGTCTCCGAAGCGACCGACGGAAGATTCGACGCCTCGCTTGGCGACGCTTCGAAAAGGCCCGGAGACAGTCACTCGCCCGTCACATCCCGCGACATTCATTCACGAAAGGCCGATGCCACGCCAGCGGATGCTCGACCACCCCGCTCGACATCGACGCTTTGGGCGGGGTCGGCGCGCGCCCTTTCTCCAGCAACCCCGGCTCATCGCGAATCGCCTCCGCCTGCTGTGCTCCAGACACCGCCGCAAGCCCATTCATCGGAACGCTCCCCACCCGCATCGGCTGCGTCCGTCACCGACCCCGACCCTGCCCGTGCCGCTCTGCCCTGGCTCAATGCGCAACAGAACGAACAACGCCGAACCATTCAGTTTCGATTGCAGAAAATTCGCATCCAGGCGGAAGCAGACCCAGGATGTTGCAGCAACACTTCCGCCTGCGAGGCGCAGATGCGCGTACTGGAGGGTGAAATCACATGGGCGCTGGTGTCCCTGCAGCAGCACCTGGCGCAGCCGGCGGACACCGCCTCGATGCACGAACTGGGCCATGCCATGAGCGGGACGAAGGCCAACCTCGAGCTATTGCAGTTTGTCCTGGCGAATCTGTCTGGCGACCCGCAGGCGCGCGAGCTGCTGGGCGAGTTGCTGGGCGAGTTGCAGGTGCGCCAAGAGCTGGCCGCGCGCCACCTGGATGCCACCGCCCGAAACCTGCAAAGGTGGTACCGTCAGATACAGATCACCCTGCCGCCCCTGTCCGGGATACCGGTGGTGGTCACCAGTCACGCCATCCCCGGTACAGCGCTGGGCCTGTGTTGTGCGCAAAACCGGTCTGAGCACAATGACGCCGGCGGCGTCCAGCCCGCGCGGTACCGGGAAGCGCCCGGTCTGGTGCTGACCACCTTGCACGGCGCCGGCCATCAGCCTCTCTTTCGTGCCCTGCACCACGACCTGTTCGCAACGCCGGAACTCGACGCCGAGGCGCTTGCGGGGCTGTCCGACGCAGACCTGAAAGCGATGGTCTGCGAGTTGCTGGTTCCCGAAGGTTGCAAGTTGCGCGTGGACGAAGACCGCTTTGAACGGGCCGACCGATATTGCCGGTCAATCAAGGAGCGCGGCGCACCGGCACTGGCCCTCGCTCACGCAATGACGCGCCGGGCCCGTGCGAATATGGCCCGGGCAACCGCCGCCGCGGCGCTATCGGTCGATGCTGAAAAGCTCCAGCGGGGGGTCGACGGACAGGTCGTCGACCTCAGGCTGTTCCTCATTTCCATGCTGAAGCCCGGCGAAGCCGCAACCTGGTGCGCACAGGCTGCCGCGTTCGAGGAACTTGCGCAGAACGGGCCGGTCGAATTGCTGGTGGGCGGCCCCGACCGGGATCCGCGCAGGGTCCAGTCCCGCATCCGGGTCAGCCAATTCGTGTTTTCGCCAGACCAGCAGGAATTGAACGAGCTGTCCAACCGCCGGCCTGACCGCGACTTGGCCGAACTGTTTGGAGACAACCCGTGCGAGCAGAGCGGAGGACGCCTCGGAACCCACCTAGACTCAGCGAAGGCCCTGGCCGGGGAATTGCGCAACGCCTGCGTCACGGTGCCGCCGGGCGCCGGCCAACCCGCCCCGGGCTCCGGCACCCCGGCGGCAACGCCAACGCCGCTCTCCGCGCAACCGGCCAGTTTGCAAGCCCAGCACCTTGAACGAGAAATCCGCGCCGTGGAGGCGGCGAGCCGGCAACTGAAGCGCGAATGGGCGCCGCACCGCACCTGGCCCGCCAACCCCGAATTACACAATCAGGCCGCCGCACGGCTTGCGCTCATCGCACACCTCATCGGAGACATGCCGATACTGAGCTGCATGAACAACAATGCCCTCACCCAGCAACTCGATGCCGAAGTCAAGTTCCTCGCCACCATTACCCGCTACCATGGCGGCCAGTTGCCAAGAATCGTCCGCAAGGACACGCACGCCACCGCCAAGCGGATTGAAACCTTCCCTGCGCTTCCAGCCTCAATCCGCATCAAGCTTCCCGAGGACTGCAGCCCCTCACTGTATGTGAGCGACCTGGACAAGCCACCACCCGGACTCAGGCATGTCCGCCTGCAGGCCGGTGAGGGCCAGGCGTTCTACGAGGGCCTGCACCAGGACGCGTTTAAGCCCAAGCGATTGGCGGGGCCAATTCTCTCGCGCTGGCCGACCGGGCGACTGAGACAGTTTGTCGGACTCGGCCTGGCCGTCGGGAAAGATCACCAGGCTCCTTCGCACATCATTGACGAAGCGTGCGCCCGAATCCGCAGCGACCCTGAAGCGGCGGCGCAATTCGCGGTGCGGCTGACCAACCTGCACTGCGAGCATGTGGCCATCGAGATGGCCGGCGAAACGGTGGTCGCCTCCTTGCATGTCGACGCCGGCCGCAGGCAGACCCTCGCGCGGGCATCGGCCGGAAAATCCGTCGATGCGGACCTGTTCAATGTCTGCCTGGTTACCCGCCGCGGCGGTGAAATGCTGGAAAAACAGTTAAGGGCCCTGGACAGGCTGGCAAGCCTGCCAGCTGCTCCACAAGGCGCATCATCGCAGGGCGTACACCCGTTCAGCCCCAGGGTCAACGTGCGGGGCTTCCCGTTGCCGACAACGACTGAGCCGCTGCCGCCGATTTTGAGTGAACGGTTCCAGGCCGAAATGAGTCGGCTGCTGGGCGACAGCCGATCGCCGCCGTTGGCCGGCCAGGTAGCTTCCGCGGTTGCCGAGTTGCATACGCAAACAGCGCGACTTTACGCGCAAGAGATCAAACTGACACAGGCGCATGCGCACAGCGTTCTCGAACGGGGCGAGGACCATGCCGCCACCCGGAAAATCCGCCAGCAGATCGACGATCTGAAATCCGCTGCAACAGGAAGCGTTTACAGCGCCAAGATGCTGAAGAGTACCGGGTCGCGGCTCAAGCAACTCTGGGCCAGCAGCCTTGGGCCAGGCTCCGCCAATCCTCAAGCAAGCATCCAAGCGGCGGCCTTTCTCGCCCTGATCGGGTACAACCTGGGTGAAACGCCGGTAATGAGTTGCGCGCCCACCGGCAACTGTATCGACCTGTTGGAAACGACCATCGAAACATACGCCCTGGCCGCCCACAGCAACCACGGAAATCTCACAGTCAATGCCGTAGAAAGGTTGTTGTGGCGACAGGCCCGCGACGCCTTTGCGACACCGCCCTGAGCCGGGCCACGGCACCGGGCCCGACGCCGCCACGGTTTCGAAACTCAAAAAGCCGATTCGCCGAGCACGGCGCGGCCGATGATCAGCTGCTGCATTTCCGGCGTGCCCTCGGTGACGGCGAGGATTGGCGCCACCCGGTAGAGCTCTTCGATGGGAAACTCCCGCGCGACGCCGTTGCCGCCATGAATGGCCATGGCATGACGGGTCACCTCGCAGGCGGCCTCCGTTGCAAAGTACTTCGCCATGCTGCTCTCGAGATCGGCGCGCTCCCCGCGGCCGCAAAGATCCAGCGCCCGGTACAAGAGCAGCCTGGCCGCGTCGGTCTTGACGGCCATGTCGGCAATGCGCGCCTGCACCAGTTGGTGGCGCGCAATGACCTTGTCGTGCTGTTCCCTGGTTTTCGCGTATTCAATGGAGTGTTCCAGGGCGGCCCGGGCTACGCCGACAGCCAGCAGCCCCACCAGCGGCCGCGAGCCGGCCAGCAGGGTCATCAGCCGCCGCAACCCCTCGCCCGGTGCCACCAGCACACCGGCTGCAGGTACACGGGCGCCGTCGAAGTGCAACTGGGCCGTCGACTGCCGGTTGAGGGCCATCTTGGCAATGTTGGTGCTTTCGTATCCGGCGCCCCGGTCGACGATGAACAGGCCAATGCCATCCCCGGGGCCATCCTCGTCCCGGGCAACGCAGATACAAAAGTCCGAGTAGTGGCCGCTCGAGATCCACTGCTTTTCGCCGTAGAGCAGGTAGGCATCGCCGTCCCGGCGCGCCCGGCTGCGGATACCGGCAATATTCGAACCCGCGCCGGGTTCACTGATGCCGATGCAGGCAAACTTCTCCCCGTCGAGCAGTGGAGCCAGGTAGTTCTGCCGTATGGCTTCGGAACCGGCGCCGAGCAGCAGACCGGCTTCCATCTGGATAAGGGCGACGATGGCAAGGTCCGGGGCGACCCGCGCCAGTTCCTCGAACAGCAGCCCCACAGTAAGCGGGTCGAGACCGAGGCCGCCGTGCGCCTCCTCGACCAGCCCGTTACCCATGCCGAAGGGCAGCAGCTTGCCGAGCAGTGCGCGCATGTCGCTCTTGGCGATGAATGTGTCGCCGAACGCCGCAACCGCCGGGGCGACCTCCGCTTCGAGGAAGCGGCGGAACGAGTCGATGGCGATTCGCTGTTCGTCGGTCTGCGAGAAATCCATGGGTAAACGGCCCTCAACGAAAAGTAACTGCAGCCCGCTGCAAAACCGGTCTTGAGCGGCGCGGTTGAATCATTGGCGAACGTTTGCCTCCACAACGTCCGGATCGGCGCGCCCAACCGGATGATGGCAGGCGCACCTCCCGCCACAGATTGTTCACCGGTTGTGTTCGGTGGCAGTCGCCCGTTGCGAGGACCGGGCGCATCAGAGTTCGTTCTTGAAGATCTGGCCGTCTTTCACGATCAGCAGGAGGTTCCGCCCCGGGTCGGCCAGTACCGATACGTCCTCCAGGGGATTCCCCGCAACGACCAGAAGATCGGCGTAGGCGCCCGGCTCGATGACGCCGAGCCTGCCGGGATAGGGGTTGCGCCGGCCGGACATGGCCAGGAGAGCGGCCGTGACCGAGGTGACCTGCCGCAGGATTTCGTGGTTGGAAAAGTACTTCTGGCGCTCGGTGAACTCGGCGACGT
>CAZNFI010000036.1:0-20970 GCA_964572185.1 uncultured Pseudomonadales bacterium | reverse complement strand
TTTGCAGCCGTGAATTCCTACGGCGCAGGCTCCTGGGTCGTCTTCTGGAAACGCCACAAAAGCCGGAACCCCTCGGCCCCGACCAAAAAATCCCGAGCTGACAAAGGGTTACTATGAAAAAGAGCAGCGCCCCGGCTAGGCGCTTCGGGGCCTCCCAATAGTCCGCGCCGTGCCCGATTGCGCGTTCCCTGCAGGCTGAAGAGCGAAGCCAGTGTCTAACGATTCCGTTCGGTTCGAGGCCGACGAACGTCCGCCGCCGCTGCTGTCGATCGGTGTCGGCGCCCAGTTCACGGCGCTGGCCATCGCCACCGTCATCGTACCGCCGGTGATTCTGGTCAGCCTGGGGGGAGGTTCCGAAGCCTACCTGTCCTGGGCCGTGTTCGCGGCCGTGGTGGTCAGCGGCATCGCCACCATCGTGCAATCGGTTCGGTTCGGCCGCATCGGCGCCGGCTACATCCTGGTGATGGGCTCTACATCGGCGTTTCTGCCGGTGAGCGTCAGCGCCCTGCAGGCCAGTGGCCCGGCGCTGCTCGCGACACTGATCATCATGTCGTCGCTGGTGCAGTTCGGGCTCGGCTGGAAAATGGCGGAACTGCGCCGGGTGTTCACGCCCACGGTTGCCGGTACCGTGCTGTTGCTCATTCCGGTGAGCCTGGCCCCCTTGATCCTGCGCAAGATGCAGGATGTGCCGGCGTCCGCCGACCCGTTGGCGGCGCCGGTTACCACCGCCGCCGCATTGCTGACCATCGTGTTTCTGGCGCTGCGCTTCGAGGGCGCACTGCGTCTCTGGGCGCTCGGCATCGGGCTGGTGGTGGGCTGCGTGGTGGGTTACCTGTTCGGCATCTACGATGTGCAGCGCGTCGCCGAGGCGGCCTGGATCGGTCTGCCCGACCTCAGTGGGTGGCCGGGGGTCGATCTGAGTTTCGATGCCGCGTTCTGGGCGCTGTTGCCCGGCTTCATCCTGGTGACGCTGGTCGGCGCCATGGACACCCTGGGCGACAGTATCGCCATCCAGCGCGCCTCCTGGCGTGAAACGCGGGCCATCGACTTTCGTGCCGTGCAGGGGGCGATCAATGCCGATGGTCTCGGCAACCTGCTGTCGGGGCTGGGCGGCACCGTACCGAATACCACCTATGGCGTCAGCATCGCCATCACCGAGCTGACCGGGATTGCCGCCAGGAGGATCGGCGTCTGGGCCGGTGCGATGTTCATCACCCTGGCATTCCTGCCCAAGCTCGTTGCCCTGCTCGTGGCCATGCCCGGCCCGGTCGCTGCCGCCTATCTGGCTGTCGTGGTTGCCCTGCTCGGCATGTTCGGCATCAAGATTCTGATTGCCGATGGCCTCGACTACCGCCAGAGCCTGATCGTCGGGATGAGTTTCTGGATCGGCCTCGCCTGCCAGTTCGACCTGCTGTTTCCGCAGTACATGACGGGGCTTGTCGGCGAGTTGCTGGGCAATGGCATGACGGCCGGCGGGCTCACGGTGATCCTGCTGTCCACGCTGCTCAGCCTGACCAGCCCGAGGCCCCGGCGGCTGCGCATCGATCTGGGCAGCGATTCACTGCCCGCCATAGATGCCTTTTTCATGAAGTTCGCCAGCGGCATGAAGGCCGGCGAAGACCTGACCCACCGGCTGCGCGCGGTAGCCGAGGAAACCGTGCATACCCTGGCGCAAAACGGCGCCGAACGGCGCCTGCTGGTGGTGGCCCGCGCCGATGGCCGGGCGGCTGAACTGGAATTCGTCGCCGGCGTGGGGGATGCCAATCTCGAAGACCAGCTCGCCCTGATCGATGTGGCGGACATGCCGAACGAGTCGCAGGCATCGCTGCGACTGCTGCAGCACTACGCCTCTTCGGTGAGCCACCGGCAGTACCACGAAACCGACGTGGTGACGGTTCGCGTCGATTAGAACCCGCCGACCGGCATCGTTGACAGGCGAGGCGGGTTGTTGCGATATTCGGCCCATGAAGTGCGGACAACCCCTGTTTGTCGCATTGCTGGCGCTTGTGGTTTCGCTGGCGAGTGTCTCCTGTGACTGCGCGGTTTCCGGCATGGGCTCGACCGCGCCGGAATCCCATGCGGGCCATCACGCGAGCGCGGCAACCCCGGAACCCGAGTGCGCCGATGCCGGCTGCGCTGCCAACGGCGGCTTTACCGCGGTGCTGCCGGAACGCACATCATTGTTCGTCGACGTCAAGAACGGGCCGCTGGACGATCATGCGGCGGCGCCGCCGGTCACGGCCGCTGCTCCACCGCCGCCGTTCATGGCGCCCGTCGGCCTGCCTCCATGGCCCGACCTGCCGCGAGCGGCGCAAACGCCGGTGGTCCGCTTCGACAAGCTGCTGAGCTAGATCCTTCCCGATCCAGGCCGCATCTTGCGGCACCACAGGCCCCACGCCGGAATCCGATGAACCGGCCGGCGGGGATCACGGCACTGGTACGGGAAATCACATGACTATTGCGAATCGGTCGGCACCGATCGTCTTTTCGGCACCGACTATCCTGTCGGCACCGACTATCCTGTCGGCACCGACTATCCTGTCGACACCGGCACCGGCACCGGCACCGGCACCGGCACCGGCACCGGCAGCGACACCGACATCGAGCGCGACAGCGCCCAAGCGCGGGTCCGCAAGCCTGTTGTTGGCGGTACTGTGCATGGCGGTTGCCGAGGCAGGGGCATCTGCATACGCAACCCTGGGCGACCCGCTGCTGGCGGCTATGGTCGAAGCAGCCATCGAGCGCAATCCACGGGTATTACAGGCCAGGTCGGACTACCTGGCGGCGAATCACCGAATTGCCCAGGTCACGGCGCTGCCCGACCCGACCGTCGGCGTCACCTGGCATGCGCACAGGCCGGAGACGCGCACCGGCCCACAGCGAAAATCGTTATCGGTCAGCCAGAAGCTGCCCTGGCCCGGCAAGCGGTCGGAGCGGGGGCAGGTGGCCGCCAGCGACGCGCAGGCGAGCGATGCGGCGGTTCGGGCCCGGCAGGCAGAGGTGGTGCGCGGCATCAAGCTCGCCTACTACGACCTCGCCTATCTGGACCAGGCGCTCGTCATCGCCGCGGAACGCGAACTGCTGTTGCGCCATTACGAGTCGCTGGCGCAGGCCCGCTATGCTCAGGGCATTGGCCCGCAACAGGCCGCGGTGAGGCTGCAGGCGGAGATAACGCGAGTGCTCAACCGTCGCCAGATCTTGCTGCGGCAGCGGCTGGAGGCGAATGCCACGCTCAACCTGCTGCGTGACCACCCCGCCGATGAACGGCTGCCCGCGGTAGTGCTGGGCGAACGCCCGGTTGTGTCGGTCGATGGCGTCGGCCTGCAGGAACGCGCGCCCCGGCAACGCGCTGAAGTGAAGATCGCGCAACTGCGCATGCAGGGCGATGCCGGCCGCGTGCGCCTGGCCAGGCGGGAATATTGGCCAGACCTGGTGGTCGGTGCATCCTGGGGAGACGTGGGTGGCCGCCGCGACACACTCGGCCGCGAAGCGCCGCCGCCCGACAACGGCAAGGATGTCTTCAGCCTGACATTGGGCGTCGACATTCCACTGTATCGGGGCAAGTACGACGCCGGAGTCCAGGAGGCGGATGCCCGATTGGCGGCTGCGAGGGAGGCATATCGGGACGTGATCAACGACGTGCGGCTGGCCGTTCACACGGCGACGCTGCGCCTCGATGCCCTCAATGAGCAGTTGGCGCTGTTCGAGAACGCACTGTTGCCCCAGGCGGAACAGGCGCTGCACCTGGCCGAGGCCGCCTATTCGACGGGCGCCGTACAGATTGTCGACCTGCTGGACAGCGAGCAGGTGCTGTTCGACGTGCGCCTGGGCCTGGCACGGCTCAACAGCGATTTCATGAAAGCGCTGGCCGACATGGAGCGGGCCGTCGGCTCGCCCTTTCCGGAGGAGCGGTCATGACCACAACCAGGCGAACCCTGATTCAGGTTGCCGTGCTGCTGGTGCTGGCGGCAGGCCTGCTGCTGGTCGGCTGGAAGCAGCTGCCCTGGATTTCCGGGGACGGAGTGCCGACCGGGGCGGAAGCTCGGGTGGAGCGGTCGCTGCCGGGCGCATCGCGAGCCGTATACGCCTGCAGCATGCATCCACAGGTGATCCGGGACGAGCCCGGGTCATGCCCGATCTGCGGTATGAGTCTGGAACGGGTTGCCGGTGACAAAGCGCGGGTCACCGGCTCGCTAACGGACGCCGGCGGCGGCCTGGTGCAGGTGAGCGCGGGGTTTCTGCAGAACTTTTCGGTGCGCACCGACGAGGTGCGGCGCGGCCCGTTGACGATGACCGTTCAGGGCATTGGCGTGCTCGATCACGACGAGGCCAAGCTCATCTCGGTGAACACCAAGTTCGATGGCTGGATCGAGCGGGCGCGGGTGAACAACATCGGCGAACAGGTGAGCCGCGGCGATGTGCTGTTCGAGGTGTACAGCCCCGAGGTGGTCACCACCCAGCGGGAGTACCTGGCAGCCATTGACTATGTCGGGCGCCTGCGGCAGGGCGGTGCCTACCCGGACGCGGTTGCCCGGGGAGAGTCGCTGCTGGCAGCGGCGCGGGAGCGCCTGCGCAACTGGGACATCACCGGGGCGCAGATCCAGGCTCTGACAACGGGCGCCGCCGCTCCCCGAACGGTACAGGTGCTTGCCCCGGTAACCGGGTTCATCGTCGACAAGAGCGGCGATTCCCTGGAGGGCATGCGGGTCAGCCCGGGCATGACCGTGGTCAAGATAGCCGACCATTCGACGCTGTGGGCCAAGGCGGACTTCTATGAAGAGGATCTCGGACACGTGCGCCAGGGCAGCCGGGTTTCCGTGGAAGTGGAAGCCTTTCCGGAACTGCGCCGCGAGGGCCGCATTCTCTTCTTCCGCTCGGCGGTGAACCCCGAGACCCAGGCACTGACCGCCTTCATCGAAGTGGCAAACCCGGGCCTGGTGCTGCGGCCGATGATGGACATCACCGTGCGGGTGCCGGTGGTGGTGTCGACCGATGCGGTGCTGGCGCCGGTGGAGTCGGTGCTGCACAGCGGCGAGCGCGCCCTGGTCATCGTGGCCAGGGGCCAGGGACTGTTCGAACCGCGCGTCGTGCAGGTGGGTGCGGTGGCACAGGACCAGCAGGAAATCGTTGCCGGGCTGTCTGCGGGTGAGCGCGTGGTGGTGTCCTCGCAGTTCCTGATCGACTCGGAAAGCAATCTCGAGGCCGCCATCTCGCAACTGCTGAGCGATGGCGCGTCGCCGGAATCGATTTCCGGCGCGTCCTCGCATCACCATCACTGAGGCCAGGCTCATGCTGGAACGCATCATCGACTGGTCCATCCACAACCGGGTACTGGTCGTGCTGGGCGGGTTGTTCGTGGCGGTGGCCGGTATCTATGCCCTTAACCGCGCGCAGATCGACGCCATTCCCGACCTGTCCGACGTGCAGGTCATCGTCTACACCGAATACTCCGGCCAGGCGCCGCGCATCGTCGAAGACCAGGTGACCTATCCGCTCACCACGCAGTTGCTGGCGGTGCCGTTCGCCAAAGCCGTGCGCGGCTATTCGTTTTTCGGTTTTTCGTTCGTCTACGTGATCTTCGAGGACGGTACCGACCTGTACTGGGCGCGCAGCCGGGTACTCGAGAACCTGAACCATGCTGCCGACCAGTTGCCGCCCGGTGTCACGCCCCGGCTGGGCCCGGACGCCAGCGGCGTGGGCTGGGCGTTCATGTATGCGCTCACCTCCGACCGCCACGACCTGGGCGAACTGCGTTCCATACAGGACTGGTATCTCAAGTACGAGCTGACCGGTGTGCCGGGCGTCTCGGAAGTGGCCAGCATCGGCGGCTTTGTCCGGCAGTACCAGATCACCGTCGATCCCGACCGGTTGCGAGCGCACGGCATACCCCTATCGAAGATCCGCTTGGCGGTGCAGGCGAGCAGCAACGATGTGGGCGGGCGCCTGCTGGAGGTGGCCGAAAAGGAGTTCATGATCCGCGGCCTGGGATACATCGAGTCTCTGGACGACCTGCGCCGGGTTGCGCTGGGGGTCGATTCCCGGGGCATGCCGATTCTGCTGAAGGATGTGGCGCGGGTCGGCATCGGCCCGGACATGCGCCGGGGCATTGCCGAACTGAACGGCGAAGGCGAAACCGTCGGCGGCATTGTGGTGGTGCGCCACGGCGCCGACACCCGGCAGGTGATCAGCGATGTCAAGGCCAGGCTCGAGCAACTGCGGGCTGGCCTTCCCGAGGGCGTGCGCGTTCAGGTCGCCTATGACCGTACCGGGCTGATCGAACGGTCTGTCGACAGCCTGCGGACGAGCCTCGCCCAGCAGTTGCTCATCGTCGGGCTGGTATGCCTGCTGTTCCTCTTTCATGTGCGCAGTGGGCTGGTGGCGATGATCAGCCTGCCGGTGGGCGTTCTGGTCGCCTTCATCGTCATGCACCTGCAGGGATTGAGCATCAACATCATGTCCCTGGGCGGCATCGCGGTGGCCATCGGCACCATGGTGGACGCATCGCTGGTAATGGTGGAGAACGCGCACCGGCACCTCGGCCGGGAACGCGGTGCGCGGCGGCACTGGCAGGCGGTGGCCGCCGCGGCCAATGAAGTTGGCCCGTCGCTGTTCTTTGCGCTGCTGGTCATCACCGTCTCGTTCATGCCGATATTCGCCCTTGAAGCTCAGGAGGGGCGCCTGTTCAAGCCGCTGGCGTTCACCAAGACCTATGCCATGGCCGGCGCGGCGCTGTTGGCGGTAACGCTGGTGCCGGTGCTGGTCGGGTACTGCGTGCGGGGCAGATTGGTGCCCGAGGAACGCAACCCCATCAGCCGCGTATGCAACTGGTTCTACCGGCCGGTGCTGCGATTTGCGTTGCGCTTCCGCACCCTGGTGCTGGGCCTTGCGGTATTGGCGCTGGCGGCGACCGCGGTGCCGTTCACCCGCCTTGGCAGTGAATTCATGCCGGCACTGTGGGAAGGCGACCTGCTGTACATGCCGACCACCCTTCCGGGCGTTTCCATCACCAAGGCGCGCGAACTGCTGCAGCAGACCGACCGTATCATTGCCGCCTTTCCGGAAGTGGAGCGGGTGTTCGGCAAGGTGGGCCGCGCCGACTCCGCGACCGATCCGGCGCCGCTGTCGATGATCGAGACCACCATCATGCTCAAACCCCGCGATCAGTGGCGGCCGGGCATGACGCCGCAGCGCCTGATCGAGGCCATGGACGAGGCGATCGATGTGCCCGGGTTGACCAACGCCTGGACCATGCCGATCAAGACGCGCATCGACATGTTGTCCACCGGCATCAAGACACCGGTGGGCATCAAGATCGCCGGCCCGGACCTGGCGGTGCTCGAAGCGCTCGGCAAACAGGTGGAAGCCGCGGTGCGCGGGTTGCCCGGCACGGTCGGCGCCTACGCGGAGCGCGTCATGGGCGGCAACTACCTCGACTTCCGCATCGACCGTGATGCCATCGCCCGTTACGGGCTGACCGTTCGTGACGTGCAGGATGTCATTCAGACCGCCATCGGCGGCATGAATATTCTCACCACCGTGCAGGGGCTGGAACGCTATTCCATCAACCTGCGTTACAGCCGCGAAATGCGCGATGACCTGCCGGCCTTGCGCGAGGTGCTGGTGTCGACGCCGACCGGGGCGCAGATTCCGCTGGGCAGGTTGGCCGCCATTGAATTCGCAACGGGCCCGCCGAGCATCAAGAGCGAGGGCGCGAGGCCCAATGCCTGGGTATACGTGGACATCCGCGATGTGGACGTGGGCGGCTACGTGCAGCGCGCACAGGCGGCGGTCGCCGAACGGGTCGATCTGCCGGACGGTTATTCCCTGGCCTGGAGCGGGCAGTACGAGTACATGCAGCGGGCCGAGCGGCGCCTGGCGCTGGTGGTTCCGGCGACGCTGCTGCTGATTGCGGTGATCGTCTACCTCAACCGCCGGTCGCTGGCGGAGACGTTAATGGTGTTGTGCGGCGCGCCCTTTGCCCTGACTGGCGCCGTGTGGCTGCTGTATGGCCTCGACTACAACCTGAGCGTGGCCGTGTGGGTGGGCATGATCGCCCTGGCGGGGTTGTATGCGGAAACCGCCATCGTGCTGTTGCTGTACCTGAACCTGGCGGTCGCCGAGTACGAGGAGCAGGGCAGGCTGAACGACCGTGAAACGCTCGGCACGGCGATCCGCTGCGCGGCCACGCAACGCCTGCGGCCCATACTGATGACCATTGCCACCGACGTGTTCGGCCTGATGCCGATCATGTGGAGTACGGGCGCAGGCGCAGACGTGATGAAACTGATTGCGACTCCGCTTGTCGGAGGTATCGTTACCTCGGGAATCGTGGTACTGGTGGTGTTGCCGGTTGTCTACTACATCTGGAGGGGGCGTGGGTTGTCGCGCTGATTGTTTCCGTGTTGTCGAGTGCGAGATGCGTTGTCAGGTCTGTATGTCGAATCGGAGCGTGGGTGGTGCCCGCATTGGCGCGGGTTGCGCGTGGCAGTCGATGCTGGTGCCGGGGCCTGCGTGGAAACCGGGGCATGCTCGGAAACCCGGGCCAGCTCGGGGCCGGGGCCTGCTCGGCAAAAAAAAGGCGCGAGTCGCAGCTCTGGTTCAGCGGTGATTCATCCGGCGTCGCCCAGGATCTCCTGCATGTGGTTTAGCCGAAGTGAAAAGGGGCCGGTATCGGTGGCACTGCGAGGCGCTGTCTGCTGCGTGTGGGGCATGGTGTTGATGGCGGCCTCCGCGTACGCCGACCGGATCGGTTCCGGCCGAGTCGGGAAAACCATTCCCGGGTTGGCCGGCAAAGCCGTACAGGCGCCGGCGTCATGGCAGACACGGCGCGACTACTCCCGGTTGCCGGTGGGCACAGTCATCGCATTGCCGGCGCTGTCCGCCGAAAAAGCGGCTGCACGGCTTGCCGCCGCGGAACCGCGGGCGCCGTTGCAGATCGGGTTCGCCAGGCAGCTGCCGGAAGCCAGCCGCGGCAACCTGGCCGCCTCGGCCGGTTGGGTCGGGTTGCCGGGAGGCGGCCGGCTTGCTTCCTTCAGCGTGCGTTCGCCAGGCGCTGCATCGCTGCGGCTGGCGATTCGGGCCCGGCTGCCGGAAGGGTCCAGCATCCGCTTCTTTGCGGCAGGCAAACCCGGCGAGCGCTATCCGCCATTCAAGTGGAGCGACTTTGCCGGCAAAGCCGATAGCCCGGTTCCGGTAACGGACGAAGCAGAGCCCGGATTTCGCTGGTCCCCGACAGTGTCCGGCGACACGATGGGCGTCGAGGTCGAAATTCCGCCTTTTGCCGACCCTGCGCAAGTTCACTTGCAGGTGCTGCGCGCTTCGCACATCTCCGGGCTGCCGTTTGCGGAACCGGCCTCCGACGGCCTGACCAACAAGAACGCCCTGGCCTGCGAACCGGTCGAGGCAGTCTGCAAGCAGTTGCCGAGCTGTCCGAACGATGCCGTGGTGCGCATTACCTTCACCGAGGAAGACGGGAACACCTACACCTGTACCGGTACGGCGCTGAACACGACCCGGTCGGAATTCGACAATTTCGACGCGCCCTATCTGCTGACCGCCCATCACTGCATCCAAACGGCGGGCGCTGCCGACTCCCTGGTCACCTACTGGTGGCAGGAACACGAGACCTGTGGCGGCACCACCCTGCGTCCGGACTACCTGCGGCTGCAGCGCGGGGCGGAACTGGTCTCGCTGGACGTGGACTCCGACAGCACCCTGCTGCGCCTGCGCGATGGCCTGCCCAATGGCGCCTGCCTGGCCGCCTGGGATGCGACTGGCGACTGGCTTGACGGCACCGAGATCGAGTCTCTGCACCACCCGGAAAGCGGCGTCAAGGAGTGGGCCGGGGGTCACATCGAACGCACCGGCGGGGCACAGTTGGGCGACGATTCGGTGGATACCATCGATGTGGCCTGGTCGGAAGGCGCTACGCGCCGTGGCAGCAGCGGTGCGGGGCTGTTCGTGACCACCGACGAAGGCGAAGCGGCGTTGATCGGCGCCTTGGCCGGAGGGCCGGCCGATGACTGCAGCCGCGACTCCTACGGCCGCTTCGACCGATTTTTCGCAAATCACGCAGGCGTTCACCTGCTGCCGACCGAGCCCCCGCCAGTGGACGATCACGGGGGCACGGCGGACGATGCAACCGGCGTTCTGCTTGGCTCCGAAACCGCCGGTCAAATCGATGATGGGGCCGATGCCGATGTATTTCGGGTCGACGTGCTGCAGCGGGGAACCCTGACGGTGTACACCAGCGGCGCCCTCGACACCTTCGGCCGCCTGAAGCGCGAAGACGGCAGTACGCTCGACTTCGACGATGACGGCGGCCACCAGTACAACTTCAGAATCGAGGCGCAGGTGACGCCCGGCAGCTACTACGTCAAGGTCACCGGTTACGACAATACGGAGACCGGCAGCTACCGCCTGCATGTGGAATTCACCCCGGCGTCGGTTGCCGGCAAGGTACTGGTGCCGCTGTTTCTGTCGGCGGCCAGATGGGAAAGCGATGACCGTCAGGGGTTCGTGAGAGTGTTCAACCGCACATCCCGCTCCGGCGAAGTGCGCATCACCGGCACCGACGACCGCGGTGAGAGCCCCGCCGCGGTAACGCTGTCAATGCGCGGCTTCGAAACCAGGGCGTTCAACTCGGAAGACCTGGAGTCCGGCAACGCCGAAAAAATGCTGTCGGCGGGCATCGGCGCGGGCACCGGCGACTGGCGCCTGGAATTCGACTCCGACCTGGACATCGATGTGGCGGCCTACATTCGCACCAGGGACGGATTCCTGACCTCGATGCACGACCTGGTAGTTCGCGAGGACCGCAGCGGCGCCTATCACGTGCCCCTGTTCAACCCGGCCGAAAACCAAAACCAGCGCAGCAGGTTGCGCCTGATCAATCCCGACACGGACCGGGCCGTGCAGGTGACCATAACCGGTTACGGTGACGACGGCGAACCCGGAGCTGGCGATGTTGAACTCCGGCTGATGGCCGGCGAAGCACTTACCCTGACCGCATCGCAACTCGAGTCGGGTGATGCAAACCTCACGGGACGGCTCGGCGATGGCCGTGGCAAATGGCGCCTGTTCGTGGAAGCCGATGGCGAGATCCACGTCGTCAGCCTGCTCGACAGCGAGACCGGTAACCTGACCAACCTTTCCTCGCCCGCCGGCGACAACTACAGTCAATGATGGGGCCAGATGCAACCTGCCGAATCGTGGGCAGGCGCCGCGGGCCAGAGGGCGCTCGGGCAGGCGATGCCCACACTTCGCGCCTGGCGGCGGCGCGTTCAGTGACCTGCAGGGCCGCGCATTTATTGATTTCTCCCCGTGAGTCGTTCAGTCTCGCGGCTCTTTCACGTTCACACGCTTTTTTGCGTTCACACATTTATTCACGTTCACACACTGATCGACGTTCACACACTTTTTCACTTTCACACACAAGGAGGGCGAATCGATGACCGAACGATTGCCGTTGTTCATTGGCGGGCAGTTCATCGACAGCGAGAGCAACGAGACCCTGCCGGTAACCAACCCGGCGACCCAGGAAGTACTGGTTGACGTGCCGTATGCCACGCCACAGGAAATCGAGGCGGCCGTAGACAGCGCCAGACAGACTTTCCAGGCCTGGCGCGAAGTGGCGACCCCGGAGCGTTCCCGCCTGATGCTGCGCTACCAGGACCTGCTCAAGAAGCACCAGGACGATATCGCCCGCATCCTCAGCCGCGAGACCGGCAAGACCTTTGCCGACGCGCAGGGCGATGTATGGCGGGGCATCGAAGTGGTGGAGCACGCCTGCAACATCTCCAGCCTGATGATGGGCGAGACGGTCGAGAACGTGGCCGGCCGTATTGACAGCTACAGCTACACCCAGCCGCTTGGCGTCTGTGCCGGCATCACGCCGTTCAACTTCCCGGCCATGATTCCCCTGTGGATGTTCCCCATCGCCATCGCCTGCGGCAACACCTTCATATTGAAACCCTCGGAGCAGGACCCGATGACGCCCAACCGGCTGGCGGAACTGTTCGTGGAAGCCGGCGCACCGGAGGGCGTGCTGCAGGTGATACACGGTGGCAAGGAACAGGTGGACGCCCTGCTGACCCACCCGGAAGTGAAGGCCATCTCCTTTGTCGGCTCGGTGCCGGTCGCCGAACACGTCTACCGCACCGGCACCCAGCACCTCAAGCGCGTGCAGGCGATGGCCGGTGCCAAGAACCACATGGTGGTGATGCCCGATGCCAACAAGGGCCAGGTAATCAACAACCTGGTCGGTTCCGCCTGTGGTGCCGCCGGCCAGCGCTGCATGGCCATCAGCGTGGCGGTGTTCGTCGGCGAGGCCGCCGAGTGGATTCCCGAAGTGCGCGACGCCATGGCAGACCTGCAGCCCGGGCCCTGGGACCTGGAAACCTCTGCCTATGGGCCGCAGATCAACCCGCAGGCCAGGGAGCGCATACTGGGCTTCATCGAGGCCGGCAAGGAAGAGGGCGCCGACTGCCTGCTGGACGGCTCCGATTGCACCGTGGACGGATACCCTGACGGCAACTGGGTGGGTCCGACGCTGTTCAGCAACATCTCCACGGACATGTCGATCTATCAGGAGGAGATTTTCGGGCCGGTGCTGCTGTGTGCGGAAACCGACAGCCTCGACGATGCCATCGGCATGATCAATGCCAATCCGTACGGTAACGGCACGTCGATTTTCACCTCGTCTGGCGGGGCGGCGCGCAAATTCCAGCACGAGATCGATGTCGGCCAGGTGGGCATCAACATTCCGATCCCGGTACCGTTGCCGTTCTTCAGCTTCACCGGCTGGGGCAAGTCGTTCTTCGGTGACCAGCACGCCTACGGCAAGCAGGCGGTGAAGTTCTACACGGAAACCAAGACGGTCACCGCCCGCTGGTTCGACGAAGCCCCGGCCGGCGGCCCGAACATGACCATCAGGTTGTCGTAGACGCAGCCGCCCGGGCGGCCTGGAATCCTTTATTGGTGTCTGTGCGGGCAGTTGCGTCGCGGTTGCGAACAACCTGTGCGAGTCGTGTTGCGACTTGATCGCATCGCCCGCCGGCGACGCGCCTGGTCTACTGCGACAAGCCTTCCTTCAGGGCGGCGGCCTGTTCCGGGGAAATCGTTTCGAACTTGCCGAGGCTGCAGCGGGCGCTGGTGGATTGCAACGGCCCGCCAAAGGTATCGACGCTGCTGAACATGTCGAGGTCGCACAGGCGCCGGTCGCGCATCTCGAAGGCCAGGATGTCGTGCTCGCGCAGGCCGATGCAGGGCCGGCGCAGGCGGTTCAGCCACACCTTGTCGCCGCGGCCGTGGAACACCAGCAGTTCACGGTTGAGTACATCCACGTTCACATAGGCGTCGCGGTGCAGGCAGGTCACCGATTCCGAGTAATCTTCCGGCTGCGGCGCGCTGGCCAGGATGTCCTCGACCGACAGAGGTTCCTGTTCTGCCTCCTGAAGCCCCGGGTCGCCCTGCGAGGCACATCCCGCGGCCAGGAAGAAGACGAATGCGTAGTGGATGAGGTTGCGTGGATTCATGCCTTGGCCATGCGGGATTTCTGGTTTGCCCATAATGTTTGACCACGGATTCATCGGCATGTTCGCTTATGCGGGGAGCTATGGCAAACTGCCTCGCCGAGGCCTGAAAACCGAGTTTTCGCCTGATGCTAAAGTCCTGCCTGCTGCAACTCGAACTCTATTTCAGCGGTTGCCGGTCGCTGAAGGAAAAACGCAAGCGGCTCAAGGGCCTGCGCGACCGGCTGGGCAAGGCGGTGAACGTTGCGGTTTGCGAGAGCGGCCACCAGGATTCCCACCAACGCTCCCAGTGGTCGGTGATTGCCGCCGCCGCCGATGCGGTGGTGGTCGAAAAAATCCTCACCGAAATAGAGCGCTCCGTGCAGTTCTCGGTAGATGGCGAACTGGTTGGCGTGCAGCGGGAGTGGCTGCATTGACCGCCCGGTGCCCGATACCCCGAAACTCCCCTGCTCGAGCATCGCGAATGCCGTATTCGCGGTTTCCGCGACGGCGGCAGTGCAGCCTTGCAGTGCTGCAGGTCGGCGCCGGTGAAGAGGTTACGGAAAACCCATGGCCTCACTGCTGATCGTCATTGCCGTCTGTCTGGTTGCCGTGGTGTGGATACGGGGAGTGCGCCGCAACCGGCTGGTCTGGCTGAAGAAGCTGAACCTGCCCGGCCGCTGGCGTTGCGAAGGCGGCGAACTGGCGCTGGAAGGCGAGTTGCACGGGGGCCGTTATCGGCTCAGGGATGAAGCCCGGGAAGACGTGGGGCGCTGGCTGCTGGAGGGCAACGACCTGCTGCTGATGTCCGACAGGGCGGCGGAAACGAGGCGCCATGACCTGCGCCTGTTCGCGCCGGGAAAGATCGGCATCGACGGGCCGGGGCTGCCGCAGCGGGTGTACGAACGGGTACCGGACAACATCGTGCCGCTACGGGCCGGCGGACGGTAGGCGGCCGCCCAACAGGTAGCGCAGCGCCGCGAACGGGCGCCGGTTCAGGAACGCCACCAGTGCATGCAGCGCCCGGAAACCCGGTTTGCCGCCGGAAAGCAACGCCAGCGACCTGAGTCGCCGGGGCGCGCACGCGATGTCGAGAGTTGCAGGTTGCGATAGTCGAAATCGGTGTAACTCAGCCCATGCCCAAAGGGAAAGAGTGGCGCTACCTCGGCGCTGTCAAAGAACCGATAGCCGACATACAGGCCTTCCCGGTACTGTACCTGCCGGCCTTCACCGGGAAACCACCGGTCGCAGGCCAGGTCCGCCTGTTGAACCGGGTAGGTTTCCGCCAGCTTGCCGCTCGGGTTGCAGCGGCCAAAGAGCAGATCGGCGACAGCGCCTCCACCGGCCTGTCCGGCAAGATGACAGGCGAGAATGGCCTTTGGCGCATGCACCCAGGGCATCTCCACGGGTGCGCCGTTCGCCAGCACAACCGTCGTGTCGGGATTTGCCCGGCACACGGCTTCGATCAGCCGGTTGTGCTGGGCGGGCAAACCCATGTGCGCCCGGTCGAACCCTTCCGATTCGTAAACGCCCGGCAGTCCCGCGAAAACCACCGCACTTTCGGCATCGCGAGCCACCGCCACCGCCTCATCGATCAACTGCTCGTCCGCCTCGCTGTGTGTCGGGTCGTAGCCCGGCGCATAGCCGATTGCAGCGGACCCGCCGGCGGCGTCGCGGATTGCATCCAGCGCGCATTCCACACGCGTTGGGTTGACGCGCGAGCTGCCCGCCCCCTGGTAGCGCGGGTGTTGCGCGAAGGCGCCGATGACGGCCAGTGACGAGCGGGGTTTCAGGGGCAACAGCGGGCCGTCATTCTTGAGCAGCACGGCGGACTCGGCCGCGGCTCGTCGAGCCAGCGCGTGCTGGGCGGTTTGATCGGCAGTAGCGTAACGTTCTCGGCAGCGCATTGTTCGCCGAGGGCAACGCCGACCTCCTCAGCCAACTTCAGGTTCCAGGAACAGGCCAGGGCGCTGGCGGTGGGAAAGCACACTGCCGGCATGCTGCCGCCAAGGCCCGCATGATCGGCACTGCCCGATTGCTTGCGCAGCCCATGCGGCCCATCGGTCATCATGACCGACGGCACCCCCAGACGTTCGCACGACTCGAGTCGCCAGAAGCTTCTGCCGGAACAGAACGATGCTTTTTCCTCCAGCGACATGCGGGCGGCCAGCGCCTGCGCCTGGCGCTTTTTTGACTTCAATCCCGGTAACCGGCCCATGCTTTCTGTCTTGCCCGTAGATGCCGGGGAGGGTGATTCGAGGATGCGGCCTGCGAACCATTGGGCTCTCCAGGCAAGCCTCGATAGGGGCTTGTTTGTTTCGGGAAACCCTGGAGCCGATTTCAAAACCCTGTGCGCCTGATTCTACGACTGGCGGGGATGGAGTAAAGCGAAGCGCAGCAGTTCTCCACCCCGGGGAAGCGATGGGTGGCACGCTGCCCTGGCCAATCGCGCTCTGACGGAATGCAACCGGCCCGGTTCCGGTAAACCCGTCGGTTTGCAGGCGGGACCGGGCGGGGGCGCGGCGATGGCCGGACCGGTTAGAATTACAGCTTATTGCGGCCGGGTGCGTACCGGCTGCCGGGAAACTGGAAGCAGACAGGTCGTGAAAGACTCCCACAAAGCGCTCTACGACATCGCGCATACGTTGGCGAGACGGTTGCTGCACATCGTGCCCGAGGCGCGGGAGGTCGACTGGCAGGCCGAACAGGCAGCCATGTGGCGGGGCGACGACCCGGTGAAGGGGTTTGTCTCGCACCCGGAGCGCGATGACATCCGCCTCGATGACCTGCTCGAGATCGACCGCCAGAAAGCGCTGCTCGAAGACAACACCCGGCAGTTCCTGGCCGGTTTCCCCGCCAACAACGTGCTGCTGTGGGGCGCCCGCGGCACCGGCAAGTCATCCCTGGTGCACGGGCTGCTGAACCGGTACGCCGATGCCGGCATGCGCCTGGTGGAAGTGAGCAAGACGCACCTGGCGATGCTGCCCGACATCGTGCACAAGCTGCGCGACGAACCGTTCCGTTTCGTGCTGTTCTGCGATGACCTTTCCTTCTCGGCGGACGATGCTTCCTACAAGACCCTGAAAAGCGCACTTGAAGGATCCATCTTCAAGTCGTCGCGCAATACCCTGGTCTATGCCACTTCCAATCGGCGGCACCTGTTGCCCGAGTACATGTCGGACAACCAGGACGCCGCAGTCGTCGATGGGGAACTGCACCAGTCCGAGGCGGTCGAAGAAAAAGTCTCGCTCTCGGATCGCTTTGGCCTTTGCCTGTCGTTCTACCCGTTCAAGCAGGCGGAGTACCTGGCGGTTGCGCGGTACTGGGTAGAGACACTGGCTGGGCGCAACGGGCTTGGGCTGCATTGGGATGAAGACCTGGAAAAATCATCGCTGAGCTGGGCGCTCGGGCGCGGCGTTCGCAGCGGGCGGACAGCCGAGCACTTCGCGCGCCATTGGGTGGGACGGGCGTTGCTGCAGCGCGCCGACTCGCGCAGCCCCTGACGGCCGATTGGGGTTGCCGTCCACACGGTGGGGCGTGCGTCGTTGCGCATGATGAAGGGCCATGCCCGCCCGGTGCTCGGAAAAACCAGATTGCAGGGCTTTTGCTCCATGCGAGCTGGGCGATAGCACCGTGCGCAGGCTTGTGTCTTTGGGCGCCCCGGCCCGGTTCTTTTTGTTTCGAAGATGATGCGCAAGTCGTTGCCGGCATTGCGTGGGAGTTCACATGATGAATAGGCGGAACGGCTCCGCAGCGTCTGCTGTACTGACACTCGTGGTTTTGCTGGCGCTGCCCGGCGGCGTGGTGGCGGGAACCGTGACCCTGAAAAACGGCGACCGGCTGACCGGCGGGATCGACAGCATCTCCGGCGGTCGGCTGTTGCTGCAGACCGAGTACGCGGGCAGGGTGCCCATCAGCCTGGATGCCATCGAGACGGTGGCTTCCGAAGCCGAGTTTCGCCTGCGGCTGAAGGACGGCGGCCATCGAACCGGACGACCCGTCGTGGAAGACGATGCCCAGCGCCTGTTGAGCGACGGCGGCCGGTCTGAGCCGCTTGACCTGGCCACGGTGGCCAGCGCCAGCCGCCGGGGCGATGCGCTGGCAGACCTGACCAGCGGCTGGACGACCAATGCCGACCTTGCCGCCTCGCTCTCGAGCGGCAACAGCGACACGGAAGCGCTCAACCTGCTGGTGCACTCCACGCTCAAACTCGACTGGTCTGTGCACGACTGGACGCTGCTGGTGAGCCGTGACGAAGCGGACGGTGTGCGCAACAAGGAACAACTGGACTTCGACTACGGCTACAAGCGGTTTTTTACCGACAAGTGGTTCGCGCTTGGCAATGCCGAATACTACCGGGACGAACTGGCCGACATCGACCTGCGCATCACAGTCGGTGGCGGTGTCGGCTACCAGTTGTGGCAAAACAGCTTCGGGGCACTGTCGCTGGGCACGGGGATCAGCGCCGTATTCGACGAGATCGGCACCAAGGCCAAGGAGAACCCGGCCTGGCGCTGGGAACTGGACTACAACCGCTTCCTGTGGAGCAAGCAGTTGGAGCTGTTTCACCGGCACAGCCTGCTGGTAATTCCGGACAGCGGCCGCGGTGAGGTCATAGAAGCCTCCACCGGCGTACGGCTGGCCATCAGCGAACGCCTGAGCAGCAATTTCCGCATCGATCACCGCATCGACACCAAGCCACCGGAAGGCGCGAAGCGTACCGATGTCACCTACAGCCTGGGTGTTGGGTTCAAGTTCTAGGCGCCTCGCCTGGCGGCGAGGCGATCAAGTTGCTGCGCAACTTGGATACGTTGTTCTGGAATGCAACTCATCTGTACACACAAACGCCGCTCAAGGACTCTAGGGGCCTCGCCTGGCGGCGAGGCGATCAAGTTGCTTCGCTACTCGGAGCGGTCGTGGTCGCCTGCGATTCACTTGTGCACATCAGGGCCGCTCAAGCATTCCGGGCCGCGCGGCGTTGCCGTTCGGGAAAATAGATTTGACAGTCTCGCGCGCTGTTTGCAGTCTGCCGGACATGGAAATCAGACCCTACCAGCCCGAGCGCGACCTGGCGGCGGTTCAGCGCATCTGGTATGAGATCGGCTGGATCGACAGCGAGGCCGGCGCCAATGCCCTGGCCGACTACCTGGCAACCGGTAGTTGCCTGACCGCGGCCCTGGACGGAGAGGCGGAGTGCATGGCGCACACGACCACGGGCGCGATGCGCTATGTCAATTCCTGCCGGAACCCGCGCCTGAACCCTGGGCTGGATTCGCGCATCAGCGAAGACCTGCCGTTCCTTGCCGTAACGGCGGTCATGACCAGCCGTATCGCCCGCCAGCTGGGCCTGGCGCTGAAGCTCACCGCCACGCAGGTGGCCGCCGCCGCGGTGGAGGGGCTTCCCCTCGCCATCCTGGGAATTTTCGACCAGGGATTCTACGACCGGCTCGGCTTCGGCACCGGCAGCTATGAAAGCATGCTTCGCTTCGACCCGGCGACACTGCGCGTGGATGCGCCCTATCGCCCGCCGAAGCGCCTGACCGGGAACGACTGGCGGGCGGTGCATGGCGCCATGATGCTGCGCCGGCGTGGCCACGGCGGCTGCGTGCTGTCGGATCCCCTGCTGATGAAAGGGGAGCTGGGGCTCGAGCCCGGCGGCTTCGGGCTGGGCTACGAGCGCGAGGGTACGCTCACGCATTGCCTGTGGTTCGGTACCAGGAACGTGGACCACGGGCCGTACAACGTGAAGATGCTCGCGTACCAGGACGGCAGGCAGTTGCTGGAACTGCTGGGCGTGCTGAAGTCACTGGCCGACCAGGTTTCCCTGATCGAACTGCCGGAGCCCCCCGACATTCAGTTGGAAGGGCTGCTCGAGGCCCCGTTTCGCAATCGGCGCAATACCCGAAAGTCGGACTTCTCGGCCTCGCACCAGGCACACGGCTGGTGGCAGCTGCGGGTTCTTGACGTGGCGGCTTGTGTCGAACGACGGCACTGGCCGGGAGACGAGGTGCGGTTCAACCTCAGTCTGACCGACCCCATTTCTGGCTACCTGGAGGATGGAGCCTGGGCGGGCTGTGGCGGCGACTACTGGATCTCGGTTGGCCCGGGGTCATACGCGGAGGCAGGGCACCGCGAAGACCTGCCCACGTTGCATGCATCCGTGGGGGCGTTCAGCCGGTTGTGGTTCGGCGTCGCACCGGCCTCGAGCCTGGCCGTCACTGACAACCTGCACGTCGAGGACGCTGCATCTGGCGGCGGATTGTCGGAGACCGGTTCTGCCGATCTTCTGGAACGGCTGGATGAAGCGCTCTGCATGCCGCAGCCGAAGCTCGGTTGGGATTTCTGACCGGAAATCGTGCCTGGAGCGCGGCGTCGTTTCAGGCGAGCCGGGGTGGACGACCGTCGCAAGTTGACGGCGCCAAGGCGCACTCATAGAATGCGCCGCTCCCTCCGACGTCCCCTTCGTCTAGAGGCCTAGGACTCCAGGTTTTCATCCTGGCAACAGGGGTTCGACTCCCCTAGGGGACGCCAGTTTGCCTCTCTTGTTGCCCGCGTTTGCCCACAGGTGTTGTAAGCCACTGACTTACTCAATCGTTGCACTACCATTCCGGGCATGGAGTTCGAATGGGACCCGTCAAAGGATCTGGGCAACCAGCGAAAGCTCGGCGTGTTGTTCACGGAGGCACATCAGTTGTTCGAATCCGGTGAGAAGTAGCTGGAGATTTTTGATGCTGATCATTCGGATTACGAAGATCGATTCATCGCGATCGGCCCGATCGAACGTGGAGTTGTGGTCGTCGTCTTCACAGAAGTGGTCCCCGACTTTTGAACAACGCGCTAAGGTGATGAAGTGGCCCGCCCCGCTTCGTTTGACCGGTCCCGAAGGCCAGAATGAAGCGGGGCGGGCCATTTCATCACCTTGTTTCCGCTGCCGAGGTGTTCGACGATTGGGGACCACTTCAGGGTGATACCTGTTCCACAAAATCCGGATTTGCCGGAGGCTGCCCCTCAGTCGCCGGTTCCCCGGTTCATTGCATGTGACAGGCAGGTACGCGAATAATTGGGCAGAACATTCTCGATACTCGTTTGCTACGAACACTTCACCAAACTTACGGAGAAAAGAATGACGGAGAACACTTTCAAAATCCTTCCGGATTCTGCTGGAGGAAAGAGAGCTTCAAACCTGATTCCGAAAGCGTGTTTCACGACTGAAGAAACTGACGAGACGACGCAGAGGTTCTATGACGCGGAAGATGGTTCTGTCGCGGTTGGCGTTTGGGAATGTCCACCCTGCAAGGTCGACATCGACAACTATCCAGTCAACGAGATGATGACCATCATCTCTGGGGCCTTGATCATGACGAATGCGGAAGGTGTGGAGGAAACATTCGGGCCTGGTGAAGTTGTCTTTGTCGCTAAAGGTTCAAAGATCACCTGGCACGTCATCAAACGACTTCGA
>CAZNFI010000035.1:6616-21299 GCA_964572185.1 uncultured Pseudomonadales bacterium | reverse complement strand
ACGCAGTCAGGCGGGATGCAGCGGCGTTCGAATGCCGGCGGACTTTGGCCACGGGCTGCTAGCCCGCAACAGTTCCAGTCCGGTTGTCGAATCAACCGCGGCGCGTTTCGCCGGCCAGCGCCGGATTTTCGGTGCGTAACTCCGACAGGCTGTTCGCCGCCGTCCAGCGCCTGCTGCCGCAGCACGCCCTGACCCGTGCGGTGGGCCGGCTCGGCGCCTCGCAGTCGGCCTGGATCAAGGACACGTTCATAGACGTGTTCAGTGCACTCTACCGGGTCGACCTCTCCGAGGCCGCTCGCCGCCAGCGTGCCGACTACCGGTCGTTCAATGACTTCTTCACCAGGGAGCTGCGGCCCGGCGCCCGGCCTTTTCCCGTAGACGAGCAAGCCATCGCCTGCCCGGCGGATGCCACCGTGAGCCAAAGCGGCACCATTACCGGGAGACGGCTGCTGCAGGCCAAGGGCGTGCGTTACTCGCTCGATTCGCTGGCCGGTGACCTCGGCCAAGGCTTCGATGGCGGCAGTTTCGTCACGCTGTACCTGGCGCCGCGCGACTACCACCGGGTACACACGCCCTGCGCCGGCGTGCTTGGTGTCGCGCGCGGCGTACCGGGTGCGCTGTTCTCCGTCAACGGCGCAACCGAGGCCACCGTGCCCGGCCTGTTCTGCCGCAATGAACGACTGCTGTGCCGGTTGCAGACGCCACGCGGAGACCTGTTGATCGTCCTCGTCGGCGCGCTGATCGTCGGCAGCATCGCCACCCCCTGGCCGGGGCCGGCATCGCCCTACCGCCGCATCGAGACGCACCACCCGAACGCCACACTCGCCACCGGGGACGAACTGGGGCGATTCCTGCTGGGATCGACCGTGATCCTGTGCGTACCGCCCGGCGCCGCCCGCCTGGAAAAACTGCCGGCAGGCCGTTCGGTACGGGTCGGCGAAACGATCGGCGCCTGGCTGTAACCCGCATCCGTCACCAGCTTGCGCTGCAAGGGCGTAGCGGCGGCGCCCCGCGAGACGCGAGGACTGGAAGCCGCCGCCGGCGAACCTGACGGCACCTCCAGCGAACTTGACCGCGGGTCGAGCGACCTTGACCGCGGGTCAATTCTCGACAGTGCTTCAAGCCCGCCGCAAGTTGAACCGCCATGCAGTGCGGATGCAGCGGCGTCCGCAGCTTGAGTCCGGTGACGGATCGGCTTAACCCGCCTATTGCACCAAGCCGCTTGTTCTATTGCCGGGTTTTGTTTGTATGGGTTCGATTGTGTTTGGAATTCTCGGCGACTTTCCAGGTACAAACTGCGCTGGCCGCGCCCTCGCTTGTCTTTTGCCCTTCTGCGCGCACAGGCTCCCGCCACCATAGGCGGGGCCATGCTTGGGGTCGCGGGCACGCGCAGAAGGGCAAAATCCGGCGCGATGATCGCGGCCCTTGGTGCAATAAGCGGGTCAAGCGCTATTCAGCCCGTATCCACACCCGGTTGTCATGAAACGGCGCCCCGCCGACCGGCGCCCCGGCGTCCGCGCCGGTCAGCACATTGATGCCCTTCCCCTCCGCGAAGGCCCGGTTCGGCCAGATGCTCTCAACGATTACCACGCCGCGCTGCACACCGTCGAACCGCTCGACGCGAATCACCAGGCTGCCGCGGTCATTGCCCAGCCGTACGCGCTCGCCGTCACGGACGTCGAGCGTCGCGGCATCCTCGGGGTGCATCATCACGCAGGGTCGGCGCTGCCGGCGGATAGAGGTGGGCGACTGAGTGAACGTCGAATTCAGGTAATGGCGCGCCGGTGCCGTCACCAGCCGGAACGGCATCTCCCCGGTCGCTTCCTCGATGACATTCCAGTGGTCCGGAAGCCGCGGCATGGCCGCCATCGTTTCCGCATCGACAAAGCCACGCGGGCCGCAAGCGGCCCAATCCGGCGCGAAGCGGAAACGCCCGTCCGGGAAAGCGAATCCACCAATGTAATGGGAATCGTCGAAATCCGGCTGACAGTCGATCCAGCGCTCCCTCTCGAGCCTGTCCAGACTTCCCCAGCCAGACGCCTGCAGGGTGTGATCGATGATTTCCCGGGCACTCATGTCGAACCCCGGATGCTCGGCTCCCAAACGCCTGGCCAGCGCACAGATCACATCGTGGTTGGAGCGGCACTCCCCGGGCGCTTCGACAATCTTCGGCCCCAGCATGATGTGCTGGTGGCCGCCCCCCTGGTAGACGTCATCGTGTTCGAGAAACATGGTGGCGGGCAGCACGATATCGGCCATCGCCGCCGTTTCGGTCATGAACTGCTCGTGCACGCACACGAACAGGTCATCGCGGTCGAAGCCCCGGCGCACCCGCTCGAATTCCGGCGCCACCATCATCGGATTGGTGTTCTGGATGAACAGTGCCGTCACCGGCGGCCCGTCGCCAAGGTCGCGCCGGTCGCCGTCAAGAACCGGCCCGATACGCGACTGATCGAGTACGCGCACGGAACCGTCCCGGGCATCCAGGCCCTCGATCAGGGTCTTGTCCCAATGATAGATGGCGCCATTGTTGTGAAAGGCGCCGCCGCCCTCGTGCAGCCAGGCTCCGGTCACCGCCGCGATGCACAGCGCCGCGTGCATGTTGACGGCGCCGTTGCGCTGCCGGCTGAAGCCGTAGCCGAGGCGCAGGTAGGTGCGCGGCGTGCTGCCGATCATGCGCGCCAGTGTCTCGATCACCTCGACCCCTACACCGGTGATGGCTGCCGCCCAGGCAGGCGAGCGATCGGCCAGGTGCCGTTCGAGCCGTTCGGGGCAGTCCGTGTAGCGCGCCAGGTAATCGCGGTTCGCATGACCGTCGCGAAACAGCACGTGCATGACCGCGCAGGCCAGCGCGCCGTCGGTACCCGGCCGAACGCACACGAACAGGTCCGCCTGCTTCGCCGTCGCATTGCGGTAGGTATCGATCACCACGATGGGCGCCTTGCGACAGCGCCGGGCGGTCAACGCGTGGGTCATGACATTGATCTGAGTGGCAGCCGCGTTGGTGCCCCAAATCACCACCAGGTCGGATTTCGCCATTTCCCGGGGATCGCTGCCGGCCAGCCGGCCGGTGCCGGCGATGAAACCGTTCCAGGCGAGCGTGACGCAGATCGTCGAGTGCTGGCCGGAGTAACGCTTGACATGGCGCAGGCGGTTGATGCCGTCGCGCATGACCAGGCCCATCGTGCCCGCGTAGAAATACGGCCACACGGTTTCCGCGCCATGGCGCTGCTCGGCCCTGAGCAGGGATTCCGTGACGATGTCCAGGGCATCGTCCCAGGATATGGGCTCGAAGGCGCCGGCATCGCCCTTGGCGCCAGTACGGCGCAACGGCGTGGTCAGCCGGTCGGGGTGGTGAATGCGCTCGGCGTACCGCGCCACCTTGCTGCAGATGACGCCCGCGGTATAGGTATTGTCAGCGGCTCCGCGAACCTTGCCGATCGAACGCGCATCGAGGCGCTCGACCTCCAGTGCGCAAGTGGAAGGGCAGTCGTGCGGGCAAGCGCTGTAGCGAATGTCGGGCAGTGCGGCCATCTGTTCGGGCCTCCTCGATGCTCTTCGCGAACCGCTACCGGCCCGCAGGCAAACCCAATGGTGCGCCAATCTGACGCAAACTCAAGTACCGGTCGCCGCCGCGAACCGTGCCTGCTGCACTACAATTGGCGCCACTCGCATTGACCGCGCGCGGCGTTGCAACGGGAGTTTGAAGATGACAGCCACGGAAACGGGACCCGCCGCCGAAATCGAACGGTTCATGGGCGGACTGGTCCGTCGTAACCCCGGCGAACCCGAGTTTCACCAGGCCGTGCGTGAGGTCGTCGAGAGCCTCATGCCTTACGTAATCGAATACCCCAAGTACCGGGATGCCCGCATTCTCGAGCGCATGACGGAACCGGACCGGGTGATCATTTTTCGGGTCTGCTGGGAGGACGACGCGGGCAACGTCCGCATCAACCGGGCCTGGCGCGTGCAGTTCAACAACAGCATCGGCCCATACAAGGGGGGCTTGCGCTTCCATCCGTCGGTGAACCTCAGCATCCTCAAGTTCCTGGGCTTCGAACAGGTCTTCAAGAACAGCCTGACGGGCCTGCCCATGGGCGGCGGCAAGGGCGGTTCGAACTTCAATCCCAAGGGCAAGAGCAGCCGCGAGGTGGAACGCTTCTGCCAGTCACTGATGATCGAACTGCACCGCCACATCGGCGAGGACACGGATGTACCGGCCGGCGATATCGGTGTCGGCGCCCGGGAGATCAGCGTGCTGTTCGGCCAGTACCTGCGGCTCGCCAACCGCTACGCCGGCATTCTCACCGGCAAGGGCCTGAATTTCGGCGGCAGCCTGGTGCGTACCGAGGCCACCGGCTACGGCTGCGTCTACTTCTGCGAAAACATGCTCAATCACGCCGGCGATGGCATGCAGGGCAAGTCGGTCGCCATTTCCGGTTCCGGCAACGTGGCCCTGTACGCTGCCCAGAAATCCATCACCCTCGGCGCCAGGGTGCTGACCCTGTCCGATTCTTCCGGGTTCATTCATATCGATGGCGGCATGGATCGCGACGTGCTCGAGTTCGTGCGCGATCTGAAGGAGGTTCGGCGGGGCCGCATCGCGGAGGCGGCAGACCGGTTCGGGCACATCAGCTACCACGAGGGACAGCGCCCCTGGGCGGTGCCGGTGGATATCGCCCTGCCCTGCGCAACCCAGAACGAGATCAGCCTGGAAGATGCATCGATGCTGCTCGACAACGGCGTACGCGCGGTCTGCGAGGGCGCCAACATGCCCACCGGCCTGGACGGCATGCGCGCCTTCCTCGATGCCGGCGTGCTGTTCGGGCCCGCCAAGGCCGCCAATGCCGGCGGGGTGGCCGTCTCCGGGCTGGAACAGAGCCAGAATGCCCTGCGCCTTTCCTGGAGCGCACACGAAGTGGATTCACGCCTGCAGACCATCATGCACGACATTCACCAGACCTGTGTGCGCCATGGCACAGAGAACGGATCCGTCAATTATGTGAAAGGGGCCAACATCGGCGGCTTCCTGAAAGTTGCCGACGCCATGCTCGCCTACGGAATCGTTTGAACGACAACGGCAGCGGGCGGTCTCCACGGCGCCATGGGGGTGTCGCCCGCGTTGTCTTGCACCGCAACAGGGTGCCGGGACGCCGGGTCGCGGCACGCGTCCTCGAGCCGCTCGAGCAACTCCGGCGCAATGCCACGCGGCAAACCAGTACAATGGTCGCGAACTCAGCGCGGAATCGACCCTGCAATGACAGAATCCCGTGTCCCCCTGCTGCCCGTCGAGGAAGCGGTACGAAGAACCGAAGCCCTTGACCTGAACGCCCAGTTTGCCCACCTGTCCGTGTTCCGGACGCTGCTGCACAACCAGCCGGTCGCCAAGGCGCTGGCCAGAACCGTCAATACCCTTCTGTTTACCGGCAATGTGCTCGACGGGCGCCTGCGGGAGCTGCTGATCATGCGCATCGCCTGGAAAACCGGCTCGGTGTACGAGTGGACCCAGCACTGGCGCATCGCCCGCGAAATGGACATCGCCGCCGAAGACCTGCTCGCCGTGCGTGACTGGCAGGCCGCGGAGCACCTCGGCGATGCGGAACGGGCGGTGCTGCAGGCAACCGACGACACTTTGCACCGGGGCAGCATTCAGCCCGACACCTGGCAAGCCTGCTGCGCGCACCTCGAATCCGAGGCCGAGCGCGTGGAACTGGTCGTTGCCATCGGCAACTGGACCCTGTTTTCGCAATTGCTGCAAAGCCTGGCCGTACCACTCGAGGAGGGCGTCGAACCCTGGCCGCCGGACGGCAAGTCGCCGCCCGCTGCCTCATCTGCATGACGGGGTAGCACACTCAGCCAAGCATATGGTCGCACAACGAAGACAGCACACCGCCGTGCATGTTGCCGAAACCGGTGAGGAATTCTTCGCGCACCGGCAATCGCGCACGCCTGGTGTTCGGGCCCGGCACCGACAATCTCGATGCCCAGGAAATCCGGCAGTCCCTCGGAGGCCTCAAGGCGCAACCGGGCGGAATCGTCATCGATGTCGGGGATGGGTATGTCTTTCAGCATCAACTCGCCGATGGCGGTCTGCACCATGGCGAACGATTTGCTCGGTAGGCTGCACATTTCTTGACTTGCGTGAGTTTTCGCCTGCGTGACGTTGCCGGGGCCGTCGCAGCTACGGCCCCCCCACTGCTGTATCCGAAAGCGCTACGCCTTACCTATACTGCCGGATGCTGTAACACGGAGGGACGATACGGTGAGACTGACAGGACTGCAGCCGGTCGCGGCCGCCGCAGGCGCGATGCTGCTCGTTGCCGCCACTGCCGGGGCCGGGGAGCGACGGGCGCTGTTCGGCGACCTGCACGTACATACACGCTACTCGTTCGATGCCTACATCTTCAACGTGCGCGCGACGCCAGACGACGCTTACCGCTACGCCAAGGGAGAACCCATCGTGCATCCGCTCGGCCATCCCATGCGCCTGCGCGGCGGCGCCCTCGACTTCTACGCGGTGACCGATCACGCCACCTACCTCGGCGTGCTGGATGCCTTCGGCAACCCCGATCATCCGCTCTCCAGAACGCCCCTGGCCCAGGAACTCAGCGCCACCGATACAGAGACCTCCAGAGACGCGTTCAGCCGGGTCGCTGAATCGCTGCGCGACGGTGTGGAGATGCCGGGCGCAAGTCACCCGGACGTGCGCCGCCAGGCCTGGCGGCGCATCATCGATGCCGCCGAAGCGCATAACGATCCCGGTCGCTTCACCACCTTCGTGGCCTACGAGTACACCTCCAACCCGCCTTACAACCTGCACCGCAACGTCATTTTCAAGGGTGCGAAAGTTCCCGAACTGCCCTTTGCCGCGACCGACTCGCTGAATCCCGAAGACCTGTGGCGATGGCTCGATGAGCAACGCCGGCAAGGCGTCGAAGCGCTGGCCATTCCCCACAACGCCAACTGGAGCAACGGCATGATGTTCGCCGATGTCACCTTCGAAGGCGAACCGTTCGATGCCGCCTACGCGGACCTGCGCACGCGCAACGAACCAATCATCGAGATCACCCAGGTAAAAGGGACCTCGGACACCCACCCGCTGCTTTCGCCAAACGACGAGTGGGCCAACCATGAAATATTCGCCGACACGCCCGCCGGCTACCCGCTGGCGCAATACGCACCGGAGACGGTCACATTGCGCGGTTCCTACGCCCGGGATGCCCTGTTGCGGGGGCTTCTCATGCAGAACGAATCGGGATTCAACCCCTTTCGATTCGGGTTCATCGGCTCGAGCGACACTCACAACTCCGGGCCTACCCTTGGCGAAGCGGTGTTCTCCGGCAAGGTCGGTATTCAGGACGGCTCCCCACAACGCCGCGGCTCGGTACCGCCCGACGCCATGTCCTGGCAGCAATTCCAGGATTTGCCGCCCGAGGAAAAACCGGCGCCGTACTATGCCGACTGGAGTGCATCCGGTCTCGCCGGGGTCTGGGCAGAGGAGAACAGCCGCGATGCCATCTACGCCGCCTTCCGGCGCAAGGAGACCTTCGCCACCAGCGGCCCGCGCATCCGCATACGCGCCTGGGCCGGCCGGAAACTCGATGCCCTCGACCTTGCCGCGCCCGGCGCGGCCACCCGCCTGTACCGCGAAGCGGTGCCCATGGGCGGCGACCTGTCAGGCAACGAAGGTCCCATCGAGATATTCGCCCAGGCATCGAGGGATCCCGGGGGCGCCTGGCTGCAGCGTCTGCAGGTGATCAAGGGATGGGTGGAAAACGGCGAGGCCCGGGAGCAGGTTTTCGATGCCGCCTGCTCCGACGGCCTTGCGGTCGATGCGGACACACACCGCTGTCCCGACAACGGCGCCTCGGTGGACATCGGCAGCTGTGCACTGGATATCGAACACGGCGATGTGGAAATAACCGCCCACTGGGTCGACCCCCAGTTCGACCCCTCCCAGCGGGCTTTCTACTATGTACGGGCGATAGAGAATCCCACCTGCCGGTGGAGCACCTGGGATGCGATTCGTGCCGGCGTGCAACCCATGCCGGGCAAGGACGCCGTCATTCAGGAACGGGCCTGGACCTCGCCCATCTGGTATCAGCCGAATTGAGGGGGCAATGCAACAGCGGGCCTGAGGCTCCGGGTGCTGCTGGAATCAAATGTTGCTGTCGAGAAACGCCGCCAGCTGAGATTTGCTGAGCGCGCCGACCTTGGTCGCTTCGACCTGGCCGTCCTTGAACAGCATGAGCGTCGGTATGCCGCGAATTCCATACTTGGCGGGTGTGGCCTGGTTGGAGTCGATGTCCAACTTGCAGACCTTGAGACTGCCGCTGTATTCGCCGGCGATCTCATCGAGTATCGGCGCGATCATCTTGCAGGGCCCGCACCATTCCGCCCAATAATCAACCAGTACCGGCTTGTCGGAGTTGAGCACGTCGCTTTCGAATCCGCCATCGCTGGTGTGCACGATGCTGCCGCTCCGATTCTCGTTTGCTGCCGATTCCGCCATGGCCTGCCTCCGCCTGATTGTGCTGATTATTGGGGGGCGCGAAGTTTACCACGGAAGCCCCAAGCGAGAACCCGCCACAATCTTCACGTTCGATTCGGGCTGAACGTCCCGCAACACAACTCGAAACGTCATCGTCCCGATGACGGCCCGAGCGGCCGCAATCAGCCGCTGCCGACCGACCCGGCAAGCGCGCCGGCCAGCCGTTTGGCGAAGTAGGTCAGCATACCGTCCGCCCCGGCCCGTTTCAGGCACAGCAGCGACTCGGCGATCACCGCATCGCTCAGCCAGCCATTGCCGACCGCCGCCATGTGCATGGCGTACTCACCGCTCACCTGGTAGGCGAACGTGGGCACGCCGAACTCGGCCTTGACGCGCCGCACGATGTCCAGATAGGGCATGCCCGGCTTCACCATGACCATGTCGGCGCCTTCATCGAGGTCGAGGGCAATTTCGTGCAAGGCCTCGTCGCTGTTGCCCGGGTCCATCTGGTAGGTGAACTTGTCGCCCGTGCCGAGCGTGGCGCTGGACCCTACCGCATCGCGAAACGGCCCGTAGTAGGAAGAAGCGTATTTGGCCGAATAGGCCATGATCATCGTGTTGATGTGGCCGGCGCCGTCGAGGGTGTCGCGAATCGCGCGCACCCGGCCGTCCATCATGTCGGAGGGCGCGATCACGTCACTGCCCGCCGCGGCGCACACCACCGCCTGTTTGCACAGGGCTTCCACGGTAATGTCGTTCTGCACATAACCGGCGTCATCGACAATGCCGTCCTGGCCGTGGGTGGTGTAGGGATCGAGTGCCGCATCGGTGATGACGCCCAGGTCCGGCACCGCCTGTTTCACGGCCTGCACGGCGCGGGGAATGAGCCCGTTCTCGTTCCACGCCTCGGCGCCGTCGAGACTGCGCAGCGAGAACTCGACATTGGGAAACAGCGCTATCGCGGGAATGCCCAGCTTCGCCACCGCCTCCACCTCACCGACCAGCCGGTCGACCGTGTACCGCTCGATGCCCGGCATGGATTCGACCGGCTCGCTGCGACCGTCGCCTTCGATGACGAACATGGGATAGATGAGATCGGCTGCCGTCAGCGTCGACTCCCTGACCAGCCGGCGCGAGAACGCCTGGGCGCGCACGCGCCGCATACGGGTCGCCGGGAACTGGCGCGGCATCGGTGCTCCCCGCGCTGTCAGGCGGACAGGGCGGTTTCGCGCCGGGAACGGCGGCCGGCGGCTACCGGCGCGCGACGGACATGGCCGGCGGCAGTACTTGCCGCCCGCGGTTGCACATCGACCCAGGCGGCCAGATCCCGCCAGGCGGGCGTTTCCTTGCGCGCCGCGCGGCTGCCGAGCATGTCGACTACGCCCTGGCCCGCCTCGATGGCATCGCTGTAAACCGGGCTGTCGCGGAAGGTGGCCACCACCGGTTGGCCCAGGCAACCGAGAAAGTGCTTGAGCTTGACATGGGTGTCGGCATTCGGCTGCACGCGGTTGGCCAGCACACCGAGTGCGCGGGGCATTGCCCGGAAGCGCCGATGGGTGAGCACCTGGGTGATGAATTCGCTACCGACACGAATGTCGATGGAGGAAGGCAGAATCGGCACGAGGATCACGTCCGCCTGGTCGATCAATCGCTGCAGCCCGCGCTCGTTGCCCGCCGTGTGCCCGTCGACGATCAGCCGGTCGGTATTCGGCGGCGCCATTTCCTGCAATGGCCGGGCCTCGCCGCCACCATCGAACGCGCGCAGTACGGAAACGTCCGCCAGACCGGGCGGGCGCTGCGACGCCCAATGCGCGCTCGAACCCTGCACATCGAAGTCGACCAGGGTCACACGCAGCCCGCCGACCGCATAAGCTACCGCCAGGTTGGTTGCGACTGTGGTCTTGCCGCACCCGCCCTTGCCGTTCACTACCAGTATTCGGCGCGCGGGCACCGTCGCGTTCGACTCGCCTGCAGTCATTCGTGCCACCCTTTCTCCGAGAATCAACGGCCCCCGCCGTAAACTCGTCGCACGGCTTGCCGGCTCGGAACCCCCCGCCGACGCTGCTGCCGCCGACGCTTCCTTACTGGCGCTGCCGTCCTTCCCCTGATTGCCCGCCTGGGCGCAACCGGTCGACCACTATACCACCGGGGCCGGCGTTTGCACGAACGCGCACGACCGTCCCATATCGCGTCAACCTATTGATTTAAAGGCCAGTTGCGGAGAGATCCCAGCGATTGCGGTTGCAGCGAGTGCGGCCCTGACGCGGCGGGTGGGGGCATTCCAGCAGCAAGCTGTCAGGCTTATCCTCGAAAAGCGCTGGTGAACGCCGGCCCCGAGCCGGATTTTCCAGCGGGGCTGCCCGCGGGAGCCGGCCTACAGCCTGGCACGCCACTGCAGCACGGCCGAAGCGATGACCGCAATGAACCCCGCCAACGACCACCAGGGAACGGGAATGCCCAGAAACGGCGGTTCCTCCATGCACTCCCTGGTACCGTAAAGCATGGCCTCGAACGCCTTGGCAAAGTCTCCGATTTCGAAAACCCAATTCAGGCTCCCCATGCATTCCACACCGCCGGCTCCGGGGGGCAGGCTCTGCAACCAGATTTGCCGGATCGCGAATCCGCCCCCCACCAGCGCGGCGACGATGGTCAGCAGCGGCCAGATCCCCCAGCGCGGGTTGTGCGCGAGGCCCGCATAGGCGATCAACCCTGCCACCAGGAACCACAACCGCTGCATCAGGCAAAGCGGGCAGGGATCCATGTCCGGCAGCGTGTGCTCGATCAGCAGGGCGGCAAATACCAGGCCACCGCACAGGGCAGCGATAGCCAGGCCGTAGTCGGCCGCGGTGAATCTGCCGGTCATGCCGCCTCCCCAGGTCCGACAGTCAGCACCACCTTGCCGATGGCCCGCCTTTCGGACAGGTCGCGCAGCGCCTCGGCGTACCTGTCGAGCGGATAGGTGCGCCCGACCAGGGGGTCGATCTTGCCCGCTTCGTAGAGCTCGAGAACCTCCTGGAAATTGCTGACCTGTTGCGCCGGGTTACGCATGGACCAGGCGCCATAGAAGACGCCGACCACCTGGCAGCTTTTCAGCAGAATCAGGTTGATGGGCACTTTGGGAATGTCTCCGGCAGCGAATCCGATGACCAGCACCCGGCCGTACCAGTTGATGCAGCGCATGCACTGGTCGAACAGGCCGCCGCGCACCGGGTCGTATATGACATCGGCACCCTTGCCCTCGGTCAGCTCCTTGACCTTGTCCTTGAGCTTGCCGTCGCTGTAATCGATGGTTGCATCGGCGCCCGCACGGCGCGCCACGGCCAGTTTCTGTTCGGTGCTCGCCGCCGCGATCACCCGGGCTCCCATGGCCTTGCCGAGTTGCACGGCGGCGATGCCGACGCCGCCACTGGCGCCGAGCACCAGCAGGTTCTCTCCCGGCTGGATGGCGGCGCGCTGCTTGAGCGCGTAAAAAGAGGTGCCATAAGTGGTGCTGATGCCCGATGCCTGGGCAAAACTCATCGCCTGGGGCATCCTGAACAGCCTGGTCCTGGGAATCGCCACCCGCTCGGCGAATCCGCCGTGTCCCACGCCACCGAATACCCGGTCGCCAGGCGCCAGGTCCGAGACGTTGGCGCCGGTCGCCGCCACGGTGCCGGCAACCTCTCCACCCGGTGAAAACGGAAAGGGCGGCAGGCTCTGATACTTGCCCGCGATCATCAGCACATCGGGAAAGTTGAGGGCCGTAGCCCGGATGTCGACCAGTACATCGTCGGGCCCGGGTACCGGGTCGGCAATGTCTTCCAATACCAGTGACTCGGGCGGCCCGAAGGCCTTGCACAACACCGCTTTCAATTTGGCACTCTCTTTGGCAAAGACGCTAAGGTTAACGGCGGCGGCAATCGCGTCAACTTTGCGACCGCGCCGCGCCCGGTTCCGGCAAGTTCGTTGCCGCCCACTCGCGCCCGTGCGCGACCAGGTGCGGGAAGTAGGCGTGAAAGTCAACCTTGAATTCAGGCAGGGCGCCGCTGACGAATTCCAATAGCGGCTCGTTCAGATGTTCGCGGCGCAGCCGTCTCGTTACGCTGAGCAAGCCCCGTTGCATCGCTTCGCCGCCCTTGTAGGAGGCCAGCAAATCCTCTTCCACCAGCCAGCGCAGGTAGTGCCGGGCAGCACCTTCGAGGCGGTGCGCATGGGGTGTCAGCGTGGCGTAACAGCGTTGACTGAACTCTTCCAGCGGTTCGTCGTGGCGCTGGCGCCAGTCAATGGCCAGGCAGTGGTCGGCGATGATGTCCACGAATACCGGCGCAAGGCGGCGCAGTTCGGGCGGAAAGCGATTGCAGCTCGCGCGCACGCCGGCCAGGCCGTTGCTGTAGGCATCGATGCGGCGGTGCAGGCGGATGCCGGCTTGCAGCGGCTCCGGCCAGTCGGACGGAATCGTCCCCTTGACCAGGTCGCCCAGCACGGCACCCGCCACCAGTCCGGAGTGCATTCCCGGGTCGCCGGGACAGACTCTCGCGGCGATCAGGCAGTGGGCCAGAAAATTCACCGCGGAGGTTGCAGATACGACTCCAGAAAGGTGTCGAAATCCACTTCGTCGGCCGCCTCGATGGCTTGCTGGTCGGCAAACGACCGCCGCGCCAGCGCCTGGTGCCTGGCCAGTTCGCGCCGTGCCGGCGGATGCTCATCGAAGTAGCCCTTGTGGGCGATGGACTGATTGAGGGCGAATCGGAAGAAAGGCGCCTTCTGGCTGGCCATGGCATCGAGCATACGCGCCGATGGCGTCAGGCTCGGGTTTCGGGCGCGGGCGTGCTGTTGTTCCAGGGCATCGGCGTAGGCCGCCGAACCATGCGCGCGGTCGAGCAGCTCCGCCACCGCCGCGCACTGGTTCAGCAGCGCCGCGGCCCGCCTATCCCTCGGTTCTCCGGCCAGGCGCAAGCCCGGTTGGCGTCCCCGCTCCACCACTGCGAGCTGAATCGCCTCGTTGGCGGCAGACTCCTCCGGGCTGTCATCGGGACTGTCGGCGAGCAGGCAAGCGAGCAGGAAGGTGTCGAGGAAACGAATCTGCTGCTCGTCGATACCGACGCGCAGAAACGGGTTGATGTCCAGACAGCGGACTTCCACGTATTCCACGCCGCGATGACGCAGCGCCGTCAGCGGCCGCTCGCCGGAGCGTATGCGCCGCTTGGGCCGGATGGCGCCGTAGAATTCGTTTTCGATCTGCAGCAGCGCGGTGTTGAGTTGACGGTACTCGCCGTCCACCTTGACGCCGATCTCCGCATAGGGCGGATAGGAGCTGGTCAGCGCCCGGTGCATGGTGCGCGCGTAGGAATCGAGGCTGTTATAGGAGATGTGCAGGCCGCTCTGCGCATCGCTCTGGTAGCCGAGCCGCCCCATGCGCAACGATGTGGCATAAGGCAGGTACAGCGTACCCTCATCAAAACCGTCGAGGCCGTGCTCGAGGTTGCGCGCAAAAGAGCGGCAGATGGCGGGCGATGCGCCGAACAGCCAGGTCAGCAGCCAGCTGTGACGGCGAAAATTGCGGATCAGCCCAAAATAGCGCTCGGTGATGAAATCGCGGCCGGACGGTCGTCCGAGCAACGCCGCATATCGCTTCCAGAACGCATCGGGCAGCGAAAAGTTGTAATGGATCCCCGAGATGGTCTGCATCAGCCTGCCGTAGCGGTTGCCGAGCCCGAGGCGGTACACGGTCTTGGCCATGCCGATGTTCGATGAACCGTAGCGGCCCACCGGTATCCGCGCTTCGTCGCCAACCATGCAGGGCATGGACGCCACCCACAGCAACTCGTCCTCCAGGCAGGAGTAGACAAACCGATGTACGTCATGCAACTCGGCGATGCAGGCCTCGGGCGAATCGTGCACGCCGGTGATGAGCTCAAGCTGCGCCTCGGAGAAATCCGTGGTGATCTGCGGATGCGTCAGCGTCGAGCCCAGGCATTCCGGGTGACCGCGCTGCGACAGGCTGCCGTCCGACCCGATGCGCAGGCTTTCCTTTTCGATACCGCGCCGAATGCCCGTGAGTTCCGCGCAGCCGCCACCCAATGCGGCGAGCGTCGAGGCTTGAATGGTCAGACCGGGCAGACCCGTACCCATGGGTGAACCGCTCAGGGTGAGCAGCCTGCGGCCACGCCTTCAGAAGTCCATCGCCGGCCCGGCAGCGACGATCGCCGGGTC
>CAZNFI010000035.1:4262-6606 GCA_964572185.1 uncultured Pseudomonadales bacterium | reverse complement strand
CTTCTGGAAGTTATCCATGAACTTGCTGATCAGCCCTCTGGCGGCTGCGTCGTAGGCATCGCTGTCCGCCCAGGTGTTGCGCGGGTTGAGCAGGGCACTGTCGACACCGGGCACAGCATCGGGAATGTCCAGGTTGAGCCCGGGCAGGCGGCTGGTGGCGACATCGACCAGGTCGCCGTTCTGAATGGCGGCGATGATGGCCCGGGTCACCGGTATCCGAAACCGCTGGCCCACGCCGTAGCCGCCCCCGGTCCAGCCCGTGTTGACCAGGTAGACGCGGGATTCGAAGTCCTCGATCCGGCGGATCAGCAGGTTGGCGTAGACGCTGGCGGGGCGTGGAAAGAAGGCAGCGCCGAAACAGGTGGAAAAGGTCGCCTGGTAGGCCTCGGAAGAGCCCACCACGGTGGAACCGACCGCCGCCGTATAACCCGACAGAAAGTGATAGGCGGCCGCCTCCTTTTCCAGGATGGACACCGGCGGCAGCACGCCGCTGACATCGCAGGTAAGGAATATGACATTGTTCGGCTCACCGGCGCGGTTGTCCGGAACCTTGAGTTCGATGTTGGCCCGGGGATAGCAGGCACGGGTGTTTTCGGTGAGGGAGGCATCGGAATAGTCGGGTTGGCGGGTGTGCGGATCGATGATCACGTTTTCGACAATGGCGCCGAAGCTGATGGCGTCATAGATGACCGGCTCGTTTTCACGGCTGAGGTCGATGCATTTGGCGTAACAGCCTCCCTCGAAGTTGAACACCGTGCCCTTGCCCCAGCCGTGTTCGTCATCGCCGATCAGAAAGCGGCCCGGATCCGCCGACAGGGTGGTTTTGCCGGTGCCGGAGAGGCCGAAAAACAGTGACACATCCCCGCCCGTTCCGGCGTTAGCCGAACAGTGCATGGGCAGCACGTCCTTCTCGGGCAGCAGGAAATTCAGCACGCTGAACATCGATTTCTTCATTTCGCCGGCGTAACGCATGCCTGCCAGCAACACCTTGCGGGCGGCAAAGTTGATCATCACCGTGGCTTCGCTGGCAGTGCCGTCGCGATCCGGCAGGCAGACGAATTCCGGGGCGCTCGCCACCTGCCAGACTTTCTTGTTGTGCGGGTTGTAGTGCTCCGGAGAAATGAACAGTGACTTGCCGAACAGCGCATGCCAGGCGTATTCGGTGGTCACCTCGACCGGCAGGTAATGTTCCGGGTCGGCGCCGACATGCAGTTGCGATACGAAACACTCGGCGCTCTCGAGGTGCAGTTGCACCCGGCCCCACAGCGCATCGAATACCGCCGGTGCTATCGGCTGGTTGATGGCGCCCCAGTCGATGGCTTCCGAGGTGGAGGGTTCGTCAACGATGAACCGGTCCTTGGGGGACCGGCCGGTGCGTTTTCCCGTCTCGACGACGATGGCGCCATTGCTGGCAAAGCGGCCCTCACCGCGGGTCACTGCCAGTTCGGCAAGTTGTGCGGCGGAAAGTTCGGTGTGAATGGCTGGGCGGGATGAACGATCGATTTGCGCGGCCATGAATGCCTGTGGTCCCCCTGGGTGGAAATATTATGCCAGAGCCCCACAGTGGCCAAACCGGCCGCAAGCGAGGGACCGGCGGGAATGCCAGCGTCCTGTCGGTGCAGGCGACATGGTTTCAGAGCCGGCACGAGGCGTCAATGCGATTTGCGCCCTGCTCTGAGGTGTTCTGCCCCGACTGTCCGTCGAATGCGCCCCGGCGTAGGACTCGACACGCTTCACCGGGACCGCATCAACTCCGCAAAATCGTCGAAGGCCGGAAATTTCAGGTCATCGCGCGCCGGCCGCGCCGAGTCCGGACGGCACACCGTCAACAGTTTTGCGATTCCAAAAGCGGCAGCCGCCTCGAGAACGGCCTGGCTGTCGTCGATCAGCAATGCGCGGCCGGGATCGAACGGGTGATGTTCGGCAAGGCAGCCCCAGAACGCTGCCGATTCCTTGGGATGGCCGTAGTCATGGGACGAAACCGTGGTGTGCATGGTTCTCTGCAACCCCGAGTAGGCGTCCTTTACCGACAGGCTGTCGCGATGTGCATTGGTGACCAGCATTCTGCGCATACCGCGGTTGTCGAGCCAGTCGAGGAATTTCCGCGCGCCCGGGCGGTACTGAATGAGGTGCGCCAGTTCGTGGTGCAGGGGGATGATCTGCAGCCCCGTGTAGTCAGCCCAGTAGTCCAGGCAGTAGTACGCCATGGTGTGGCGTGTTTCCCGCATGTGGTCGAGTAGCGCCTGCCTGGCGCCCGCCGGCGGGTGCTCGAGCGCCGCGCAGTACCTGTCGGGCACCAGAACGTTCCACAGGGTGTTGTCGTAGCGCAGGTCGAGCAGCGTGC
>CAZNFI010000035.1:0-4252 GCA_964572185.1 uncultured Pseudomonadales bacterium | reverse complement strand
CCTTGCGGTTGCCGATGGTGATCGTACCGGTTTTGTCCAGCAGCAGCGTGTCGATGTCTTGCCAGTGCACCATTTTCCTGTCTGCCTCGCGGGCCCGGGCGTCGAACCGGGGACGCTATTGGAACAGGGCGCCTGTCTCGGTATCGGGCGGGTTGGTATATGCTTGCGCTTTCACGTTCCGCACCACCCTGCTCAAATGACTGCAACAGACGCCTTCGCTCTGCACGAGCCCCTTGTCGCCGAATTGGTCGATGTTACCCGCCGAGCCGGCGCTGCCATTCTCGCAATCTACGAGACGGAATTCGAGGTAACGCAGAAGTCCGACAACTCGCCGCTCACCCAGGCCGACCTGGCGGCACACGAAGTCATCGCCGATGCGCTCGGCCGTCTGACGCCGGACATTCCACTGCTGTCCGAGGAGTCGGAACCGCCGCCCTATTCCGAGCGTCAACGCTGGGCGCGTTACTGGCTGGTCGACCCGCTGGACGGCACCCGGGAGTTCGTAAACCGCAATGGGCAGTTCACCGTCAACATCGCCCTCATCGAAGACGGGATGCCGACCCTGGGCCTGGTCGGCGTGCCCACGCAGGGCAGGGTCTACGTCGGCCGGGTCGGCGCGCAGCACGCAACCTGTCACGAAGACGGCACCGTCAGGACCATTCGCGGCCGCAGCATGGCCCATGACAGCCCCATTACGGTGGTCGCCAGCCGCAGCCACCGCAACCACCGGCTGGAACGCTACCTCGAGTCCCTGGCGCAAGGCTTCCCGGCGGTGGAGCGCCTGGCGATGGGCAGTTCCCTCAAGCTCTGCATACTCGCGGACGGCGGCGCCGACCTGTATCCCCGTCTCGGGCCAACCTCCGAATGGGACATCGGCGCCGCGCACGCGGTGCTCGCCGCCGCCGGCGGCGCCGTGTGGCGCATGGACGGGCAGCCGCTCGTCTACAACAAGCGGGAATTCCTGAATCCGGAGTTCATCGCCGTCGCCGACGCCGGATTTCCCTGGGGCGAACGACTGCCGGCGATGCCCGTTTCCTGAGCCCGACCGGTTCATGAATGGTAGCGAGGCTGGCAAACGTATTGAAAGCACTGCGTGCGCGGAGTGAGAGCGCGCGCGTGGCGCAAGCATCGGCCTGCGGTCCGGCACCGACAAACGCACCGAATCTCTCGTAAGTTACTGAAATTAAGGGGTACAAAGTTCGGAGAGGTTGGCCTCAACTAGCCGGCGCTCCATGTGCGTGCGTTCGCCCTGCCGAAGAGAAATACACTGTATTAACATACAGCGCCGACTAGTGAGGCTTCCTAGAATGCCCAAAATTTGAAGGGAATAATAGGCGGTTTCAGGCTTCCTGGAACGACGCGAAAGAAATCACCAGCGACATCAAGAAGTTAGTGATGACGAATCCATACTTCTTTCACTATTTGCAAATTCTTGCGATTTCTGCCCCTCAAACAGCCTTGCCGAACCGGTGATTCGCGCGGTTCAATCCCTCCACGGTCGCAAACGGATCATGAAAATGGTGTAACAGCCGTTTCCATTCCCGGTACTCGGCGGAACCCCGAAGTTCCGGAGCCTTACCAGGAAGCGGACAGCGCCGTCACGCCGCGCAACGTGATGGTGCGCTTCCAGGTCGGGTTGTCGATGTCGTCAAGCGCCAGGCGCGGCAGACGCCGGAACAGCACCTTCAAGGCTTCGGCCGCTTCCAGCCGTGCGAGCTGGGCGCCCAGGCAGTAGTGAATGCCACCGCCGAACGACAGCGGCCGGATGCCCTTGCGGGTGACATCGAACTCCTCCGGGCGCTCGAATTCCGCCGGGTCACGGTTGGCGGCGGCGAGAATGGTGATGATCTGGGTGCCCTTGCTGACCGGCATGCCCGCCAGTTCCGTGTCTTCCAGGGCGGCGCGCCCGGTCAACTGCACGGAGCTGTCGTAGCGCAGGAACTCCTCCACGGCCCCGGGCAGCAGGCTGGGGTCGCCTCTCAGGCATTCGAGCTGTTCGGGATTGCGGTACAGCGCCAGCAACGCGTTGCCCATGAGGTTGACGGTGGTTTCATGACCGGCCGCAAACAGCAGCTGAATGTTGGCCGTCAGTTCATTCTTGCTGAGCTTGCCGTGTTCCGTCTCGCTCTCCACCAGCGCCGTGATGAGGTCGTCCCGCGGGTCGGCGCGCCGTGCATCGCACAGTCGCTCGAAATAGGCGCGGCTTTCCAGCATGCCCCGGTTGGCCTCCTGCAGTTCTTCCGGGGTCAGCGGCGTCGGGTCGATCAGTCGGCCCCGGACCCGGTTGCCGGAGACGAACTGGGCTCGGTCCTGGTCCGGAATGCCCAGCATGTCGCAGATGACGATGACCGGCAGCGGATGCAGAAACAGGCTGACCAGGTCGCCGCGCCGCTGTTCTACGAACCCGTCCAGCAGTCGTTCGGCGATATCGACGATCCGTTGTCGCATGGCCTCGACCCGGCGCGCATCGAACGCCTTCACCACCAGGCCGCGCAGGCGGGTGTGATCCGGGGGATTCTTGAACAGCATCATGTGGCCGAGCGCGGCGGTAGCGGGGTTGGCGCGCCGTTGCGCCAGTTCCTGCTCGGTCAGCCGCGGGTCGTCGGCATGGCCGAGTTGCTTGTGGCGCAACGCCTGCTGCGCCAGCGCATAGCTGGAAAGCACCAGCAGATTATGTTCCGCCAGCGGCAGGGCCGGGCTGGTTTCGCGGAGCTGCCGGTACAGCGGGTACGGATCGGCGACGATCTCCGGGGTGAAGATGGATTCGAAACTGAACTCCGGCATGGCCTCTTGCTCAGCCGAGGTGCCTGCGAAGCGCTGCGCAGGCCTCGCCCATGGCCCGGCGCGCGGCCGCCACCGCACCCTGCATGCCGAAGTAACCGTGAATCAGGCCATCGTAGCGGGTGACCCGCACCGCGCTTCCCGCCGTCTCCAGCGCCGCCGCATAGGCTTCGCCCTCATCGCGCAGCGGATCGTACTCGGCGGTCTGCACCAGGGCCGGCGGCAGGCCGCTCAGGTCGCCCAGCAATGGCGCCGCGTACGGCTCACTGCGGCGCGCGGTCTCGGGAGCATAGTGATTCCAGAACCACTGCATGGACTTTCGCGTCAGGAAGTAGCCCTCGGCATTCTCCCGGTAGGACGGGGTATCGAAGTTCGCATCGGTCACCGGATAGATCAACAGCTGGAAGGCGATCTGCGGACCCCGCTTGTCCCTGGCCATCTGCGCGACCGCCGCCGCGAGGTTGCCGCCGGCGCTGTCGCCGGCCACGGCCAGGCGCGATGCGTCGACGTCCAGTTCCGCAGCGTTTTCGGCCACCCAGGCGGTGGCATCGAAGCAGTCGATGACGGCACCGGGATAGGGGGTTTCCGGCGCCAGCCGGTAGTCGACCGAAACGACGGTGTGCCCGGAGCCGGAACAGAGGTGGCGGCTGGTCTCGTCGTGGCTTTCCAGCCCTCCAATCACCCAGCCGCCGCCGTGGAAGTACAGCACCACACCGGTCTGGCCGTCGCCGGCACGGTAGATGCGCACCGGGATGTCGGCCTCCGACCCGGGAATGGTGCGGTCGACGACATCACCGACCGGAGTCGGCGTCTCCGGGGGCGGGGCGATCTGGAAATCCCTGGCCTGCTCGACGGTCAGGGTGCTGAAATCCGGGACCTCCAGGGACTCGAACAGGTTCAGGACGGCTTGAATGTCGGCATCGAGTGGCATGAGTCGGCCCCGGCGGTTTTTCGTCAGACACAGGGGCGAGAGGCTATCACCGCCGGGTCAATGCAGCCAGTGGCCCGGCTTCGCGCGCGCCGGTTGATATACTTGGCCGTTTTACCGTATTCGCCAGCCCTTATGACCAACTCATCCAAGTCCGACTGGAACGATCTCGCCAGCCGGGAATTGCGCGGCAAGCCCCTGGCAGACCTCACTTGGCAGAGCCCCGAGGGCATCCCCGTCAAGCCGCTCTATACGCTGGACGACCTGGAAGGCCTCGAGCATCTCGACACCCTGCCCGGCTTCGCACCGTTCGTGCGCGGCCCGCGCGCCACCATGTACACCAACCGGCCCTGGACCATCCGCCAGTACGCCGGCTTCTCCACCGCACAGGAATCGAACCGCTTCTACCGGGACAACCTGGCCGCCGGGCAGAAGGGCCTGTCGGTGGCCTTCGACCTGGCCACTCACCGCGGCTACGACTCCGACCATCCCCGGGTGCGCGGCGATGTGGGCAAGGCCGGCGTAGCCATTGACTCGGTGGAG
>CAZNFI010000034.1:7098-21324 GCA_964572185.1 uncultured Pseudomonadales bacterium | reverse complement strand
TATAAATCGGGATATTGCCGGCCCACCACCGCGCCAGTCGTCGACTCTACTGAACAGGTCGGGCCAGGGGATCGCTACGGCATCGGTGATACAGTGCGCCCATGGGAAGCGAATGCGAAATTCCCCTTTTCCCGCTGCGCGCCGTACTTTTCGAGGGCGGCCGCTTGCCGCTGAGAGTCTTCGAGCCGCGCTACCTGGACATGATCGGCGACAGCATGCGCGACAATCGTCCATTCGGCGTTGTGCTGATCCGCGAGGGCCGCGATGCCCGGTTGAGCGCCGACGACCCGCAACCGCAGATCTTCGATGTCGGCACCGAGGCAACCGTCATCGACTTCAATCAGCTCGAAGGCGGCATGCTGGGCATCATGGCTGCCGGCGGACGCAAATTCCGGATTCTGAAAACCTGGGAACTGCGCAACCACCTGCTGATGGGGAGCATCGAACACCTGGCCGAGGAGCCTCCGGGGAATCCGCCTGCAGAGCATCAGCCGCTGCTCGACATCCTGCAGCAGCTCGTGAAGCACCCGATGGTCGAAAAGCTTGATCTGCAGATCGACTTCGACGACGCCCGCGCGGTGAGCCGGCGGCTGGCTGAACTGCTGCCCATGCAACCGGAAGTCAAGCAGCGACTGCTGGAGCTGAACGACCCCGATCAGCGACTTGGCCAACTATCCAAGCTGATCGAACGGCTGCGTGCCTGAAGGCAATCATTTCACTCCGCAACCCGGCAAGCGTGTGCCGCAGTGCGGCTCACCTCTCCAAATCAGCACCGCGTGAAAATTGCGGGGCCCCGCAAACGGGCGGCGGGTTGCCCCCGCTTCCCGGACCGTTTATTTTTTCCTGTTCAGCCCCGCATTTTCGGAACACCCGGCTTTGGACACCATATCCATCCGCGGCGCGCGGACGCACAATCTCGACAACATAGACCTCGAGATTCCCCGCGACCAACTGATTGTCATCACCGGACTGTCCGGGTCCGGCAAGTCGTCGCTGGCATTCGATACGCTGTACGCCGAGGGCCAGCGCCGCTATGTCGAATCGCTGTCGGCTTATGCCCGGCAATTCCTGTCAATGATGGAAAAGCCCGATGTCGACCACATCGAAGGCCTGTCTCCGGCGATCTCCATAGAGCAGAAGTCCACGTCACACAATCCTCGCTCGACGGTCGGCACCATTACCGAGATTTACGACTACCTGCGGCTGTTGTACGCGCGGGTCGGCGAGCCGCGTTGCCCGCACCATGGCGAACCCCTCGATGCGCAAACGGTCAGCCAGATGGTTGACCAGGTACTGGAGCTGCCGAACGACAAGCGCATCATGATCCTGGCCCCGGTGATCGTTGACCGCAAGGGCGAGCACCTGCACGTATTCAAGGAACTGATGGCGAGTGGCTTCATTCGCGCCCGCATCGACGGGCTGGTGGTCGACCTGGACCACCCTCCCGAACTGGACAAGAACAGGAAGCATACCATCGAAGCCGTGATCGATCGCTTGCGCGTGCGCGAAAACACGCAGCAGCGCCTGGCCGAGTCGTTCGAGACCGCCCTGCAACTGTCGGACGGCATCGCGCGAGTGGCCGACATGGACGATGGCCTGGGCGAGGAACTGCTCTTTTCCGCGCGCTTCGCCTGCCCACTGTGCGGATACAGCATCAGTGAACTTGAGCCCCGCATGTTTTCTTTCAACAATCCCGCGGGCGCCTGTAGCGAGTGCGACGGGCTGGGGGTGAAACAGTTCTTCGACCCCAAACTGGTGGTGCGCGACACCGGGATGACGCTGGCGGATGGCGCCATACGCGGCTGGGACCGCCGAAACGTCTACTACTTCCACATGCTCAAGTCGCTGGCAAAGCACTACGGCTTCGATGTGGACGCGCAGTTCGACACACTGAGCCGCAAGCAGCGCGAGGCGATCCTGCACGGCAGCGGCCGGGAACGCATCGATTTCAGCTACGTCAACGACCGCGGCGATGTCATAACCCGCCGGCACCGCTTCGAAGGCGTTATTCCAAACATGGAACGCCGCTATCACGAAACCGACTCATCCATGGTGCGCGAAAACCTGCAGAAGTTTCTGCGGGTTCGCGCCTGCCCGGAGTGCGATGGCACCCGGCTGTGCGAACAGTCGCGCAACGTGTTCATCGGCAAGACCAGCCTGACCGGAAGACGCGGCGCCATCGCCGAGAAAATCCTCAAGGAGATTCGCGCCCGGCTGCAATTCCTGGTGGACGTGGGGCTGAATTACCTCACCCTGGACCGTAGCGCCGAAACCCTTTCCGGCGGCGAAGCGCAGCGCATTCGCCTGGCCAGCCAGATAGGCGCCGGCCTGGTCGGTGTCATGTACATACTCGACGAACCCTCGATCGGCCTGCACCAGCGCGACAACGCGCGGCTGCTCAATACCCTTGCGCACCTGAGGAACCTGGGCAACACGGTGCTGGTGGTCGAGCATGACGAAGAGGCCATTCGCAGTGCCGATCACATCATCGACATCGGCCCCGGCGCCGGCGTACATGGCGGCAGGATCGTCGCCAGCGGCAGCCTCGAGCGCATTCTGGACGAACCGGCCTCCATTACCGGACAGTACCTTTCCGGGCGCCGGTCGATTCCGGTGCCCGGCAGCCGCACGACCCTCGACAAGAGCGCCACATTGCGCCTGGTGGGCGCCACCGGCAACAACCTGCAGGCGGTCACGGTGGAGATCCCCTGCGGCCTGCTCACCTGCATCACCGGTGTCTCCGGCTCCGGCAAGTCGACGCTGATCAACCAGACGCTGTACCCGGTAGCGGCCCGGGCACTGAACAAGGCCACCTCGCTTACGCCCGGGCCGCATCAGCACATCGACGGTCTGCAGCATCTCGACAAGGTGGTCGACATCGACCAGAGCCCCATCGGCCGCACGCCCCGCTCCAATCCGGCCACCTACACCGGCCTGTTCACGCCGATCCGGGAGTTGTTCGCACAGACCCGCGAAGCCCGGGCGCGCGGCTACAAGCCAGGCCGCTTCAGCTTCAACGTCAAGGGCGGACGATGCGAGGCCTGCCAGGGCGATGGCGTACTCAAGGTGGAAATGCATTTTCTGCCTGACATCTACGTTCCCTGCGATGTCTGCAAGGGTAAGCGCTACAACCGGGAGACCCTGGACGTTCGCTACAAGAACCGCAACATCCACCAGGTGCTGGACATGACCGTGGAAGAGGCCCGGGAGTTCTTCGATGCCGTGCCGGTGCTGTCACGCAAGCTGCAAACGCTGGTCGATGTCGGCCTTTCGTACATCAAGCTCGGCCAGAGCGCGACCACCCTTTCCGGAGGAGAGGCGCAACGGGTCAAGCTGTCGCGGGAACTCTCGAAGCGGGACACAGGCAGAACGCTGTACATACTCGATGAACCGACCACCGGGTTGCACTTTCAGGACATCGCGCAACTGCTCGAAGTGCTGCACCGGTTGCGCGACCACGGCAATACAGTGGTGGTCATCGAACACAACCTGGATGTCATCAAGACCGCCGACTGGATTATCGACCTGGGGCCGGAAGGGGGATCCGGCGGCGGTCAGGTGGTTGCCGTGGGAACGCCCGAGACGTTGTCCCGGAGCAGGAACTCTCACACCGGCCGGTTTCTGAAGACAGTGCTCGACGGCAAACGGCGACGCGTCGCCTGAAGCTACGGCCGGCGCCTGGCGGCCTGCAATTCGCCCGGGCCAACCCCTCGCGGAGCCAATCGGCTATTGCTGCCCACCGGCGGCCCGGGTCGGCTGGTCCTCTTCGAAGTCGAGTTCTTCCTGGAAATCAGACTCGGGAATCACCCGGTCGACCAACTCCACAAACGCCATCGGCGCCGCATCGCCAGAGCGATAGCCACACTTCAGAATACGCAGGTATCCGCCCGGCCGGTCCTGGTAACGGGGGCCCAACTCGGAGAACAACTTGCCGACCGCCGCCTTGTTGCGGATGCGATTGAACGCCAGCCGGCGGTTGGCGGGCGAGTCCTGCTTGGCCAGGGTAATGAGCGGTTCCGCGACCCGGCGCAATTCCTTGGCCTTGACCACGGTAGTGCGGATGGCCTCGTGCTCGATCAGCGACGCGGTCATGTTGCGGAACATGGCCCGGCGATGCGCGCTCGTCCGGTTGAGGTGGCGTCCGCTCTTGCGATGGCGCATGGCTCGGTCCTCAGGCTACTTTCTCGTCGCCGCGCAGGTTCACCGGCGGCCAGTTGTCCAGGCGCATGCCCAGCGACAGCCCGCGGGAAGCGAGCACGTCCTTGATCTCGGTGAGCGATTTCTTGCCCAGGTTCGGCGTCTTCAGCAGCTCCACCTCGGTGCGCTGAATGAGGTCGCCGATGCAGTAGATGTTCTCGGCCTTCAGGCAGTTGGCCGAACGCACCGTCAATTCCAGGTCGTCCACGGGGCGGATGAGCACCGGGTCGATCTCATCGCGGCGCTCCTCGGCAACCGGGTCGCCCTGGCTTTCAAGGTCCACGAATACCGCCAACTGCTGCTGCAGTATGGTCGCCGCCCGGCGAATGCACTCTTCCGGGTCGATGGTGCCATTGGTTTCGAGGTCGAGGATGAGCTTGTCGAGGTCGGTCCGCTGTTCGACCCGCGCGCTCTCGACGCTGTAGGCAACCCGTCGCATCGGGCTATAGGTGGCATCGAGCCTCAAAACGCCGATCGGCCGCGTTTCCTCTTCCTCGTCTTCGACAATGCTGTCTACCGGCACATATCCGCAACCGCGGGAGATGCGCGCTTCCAGATGAATGGCGCCATTGTCATTCAATGTGCAGATCGGATGATCCGGATTGGCGATCTCCACGTCCTGGTTCAACTGGAAGTCACCGGCAGTGACCTGGCCGCCACCTTCCCTGGACAGCTTGATGACCGTTTCGTCCAGGTTGTGCAGCACCACGGCGATGCCCTTGAGGTTCAGCAGAATGTCGATCACGTCTTCCTGCACGCCTTCCAGGGTGCTGTACTCGTGCAGTACGCCATCAATCCGCACTTCCGTAATCGCACATCCCGGCATCGATGACAGCAATATGCGCCGCAGCGTATTGCCCAGCGTGTGGCCGAAACCGCGCTCGAGCGGCTCCAGCGTTACCTTGGCCCGTGTCGGGCTGAATTCCTGAATGTCGATGTGTCGGGGAGTGAGAAACTCCGTCGCTGACTTCACCATGTGCTCTTTTCTCCTTTCGGGAAGCGTGCCCGTCGTCGACCGGCCGGGCACGCCGATGAACTCTACTTGGAATAGAGTTCCACAATCAGATTCTCGTTTATTTCCTGGGGCAGCTCGTTGCGGTCCGGAAAGCGTCGGAATTCACCTTCCTTCTTCTCGGTGTCCACCTCCACCCAGTCGACCGGCGCGCGACTCACCGCCAACTGCAGCGCCTGCTGTACCCTGAGCTGCCCCTTGGCCCGCTCCACAACCGAGACTACGTCATGGGGCCGCACCTGATAGGAGGCGATGTTGACGCTCTTGCCGTTGACCGCGATCGCCTTGTGCGAAACGAGCTGTCGGGCTTCCGCCCGCGTTGAGCCGAAGCCCATGCGGTACACCACGTTGTCGAGTCGGGACTCCAGCAGCCGCAGCAGATTTTCGCCGGTGGCGCCCTTCTGCCGGTCGGCCTGTTGGTAGTAGTTGCGAAACTGTTTCTCCAGCACGCTGTACAGGCGGCGCACCTTCTGTTTCTCCCGCAACTGAACGGCGTAGTCGGATGCCCGGCCCCGGCGCTGCCCATGCTGGCCTGGCGGGTGCTCGACTTTGCACTTGCTGTCGATCGGCCGCACGCCGCTCTTCAGGAACAGGTCGGTCCCTTCACGGCGCGAAAGTTTCAGCTTCGGTCCCAGATATCGAGCCATGTTCTTTCCTCTCTACCGGCTGCGCCTATACCCGCCGGCGCTTGGGCGGCCGACAGCCGTTGTGCGGTATGGGCGTAACGTCGGAAATGCTGTTGATCTTGAGCCCTGCCGCGTTGAGTGCCCGGACCGCGGATTCGCGGCCGGGACCAGGACCCCTGACGAACACGTTGACGCTTTTCATGCCAAACTCGAGCGCTGCGTTACCGGCCCGTTCCGCCGCCACCTGCGCCGCGAACGGCGTGCTCTTGCGCGACCCGCGGAAGCCGGAGCCGCCCGATGTCGCCCAGCACAGGGCATTACCCTGCCGGTCGGAAATGGTGATGATGGTGTTGTTGAATGAAGCGTGAATGTGCGCGACGCCATCCGTCACGATCCGCTTCACCTTTTTTCTTTCCGCCACGGCGTCTGGTCTCCGTTACTTGCGAATGGGCCGGCGCGGCCCCTTGCGCGTGCGCGCGTTGGTACGCGTGCGCTGGCCGTTCACCGGCAGCCCGCGCCGGTGCCGCATGCCGCGATAACAGCCGAGGTCCATCAATCGCTTGACGTTCATGTTGACCTCGCGGCGCAGGTCGCCTTCGATGGTCAGCTTGCTGACCTCGGCGCGCAGGGCATCGAGGTCGGCCTCTGAAAGCGCATTGATTCGCGCCGCGGGATTGACTCCCGCCGCCTCGCAGACCTTCAGCGCGGTGGTTCGACCGACACCGAAAATACTGGTCAGCGAAACGCCCGCATGTTTGTGGTCGGGAACATTGACTCCGGCAATACGCGCCATGGCAATATCTCTCCTTTCAGCCCTGCCGTTGCTTGTGGCGAGGTTCCGCGCTGCAGATCACCCTGACCACGCCCTTGCGCCGAACGATCTTGCAGTTGCGGCAAATCTTCTTCACCGATGCACGAACTTTCATGAACCTGCCTCCTTGCCGGCGGCCTAGCGGCGCCGCCCGTAACCCTTGAGATTCGATTTTTCCATCAGCTTGGCGTACTGGCTGGACATCAGGTGCGCCTGCACCTGTGACATGAAATCCATGGCCACCACAACCACGATCAACAAGGCGGTACCGCCAAGCTGGAAGGTGATGTTGAATGCCACCACCATGAATTCCGGCAACAGGCACACCAGCGTCACGTACAGCGACCCGAACACCGTCAATCGGGTAACCACGTCGTCGATGTAGCGGGCGGTCTGCTGCCCAGGCCGAATGCCGGGCACATAGGCGCCCTGCCGCTTGAGGTTGTCCGCCATGTCCTTGGGATCGAACTGGATCGCCGTATAGAAAAAGCTGAAGAATATGATGCCGCCCGCAAACATCATGATGTAGAGCGGCTGGCCGGGCGACAGAATCAGCGCCACCTGCTGCAGCCAGCCGAGCCCCGGGCCTTGCCCGAACCACTGCGCCATCGAAGCCGGCGCCAGCAACAGGCTGGAGGCGAATATGGCGGGAATGACGCCCGCCATGTTGATCTTGAGCGGCAGGTGGCTGGCCTGACCCTGAAACACGCGCCTGCCCTGCTGACGCTTGGCGTAGTTCACGGTGATACGTCGCTGCCCCCGTTCGATAAAAACGACGAAGCCGACGACAAGCACGGCCAGCATGGCGATGGCCAGGAGCGCGATGATGTTGATGTCACCCTGGCGCGCCGCCTCGAACGACTGGCCGATGGCACTCGGAAAGCCGGAGACGATTCCGGAAAAGATGATCAGCGATATGCCATTGCCGACACCACGCTCGGTGATCTGCTCGCCCAGCCACATCATGAACAGGGCGCCGGTCACCAGGGTCAGGGTGGCGACGAAAAAGAACGTGAACCCGGTCGAGAACGCCAGCCCCTGGTTGGCCAGGGTCACCGACAGCGACATGCCCTGCACCAGGGAAATCAGCAAGGTGCCGTAACGGGTGTACTGGGTGATCTTGCGGCGCCCGGATTCGCCCTCCTTGCGCAACTGCTGCAGGCTCGGGTACATCATGCTCATCAGGTTCATGATGATGCTGGAGGTGATGTAAGGCACCACGCCGAGCGCCAGGATGCTCATGCGCTCGAGCGCACCGCCGGAGAACATGTTGAACAGGTCGAGAATGCCGCCCTGATTCTGTTCGAACAGGGCGCGCAGACGGTCGGGGTTGATGCCCGGCAGCGGTATGTGAGTGCCGATGCGGTAGACCAGCAACGCGAAAAACACGAACAACAGGCGGTTGCGCAGCTCCGAGAGCCCCGCCTGTACGCCGCCGAGTTGTGGTTGTGCCTGACCGCCGATCGCCATTATCGAATTGCTCTAGTCGTCGCTTCAGGGTTCTATCGAACCGCCCGCGGCTTCGATCGCTGCCCGGGCGCCCCTGGTCAGGTGTATGCCCCTGACGGTCACCGCCCGGTCTATGTTGCCGGACAGCATGATGCGCGCACGCTTGGCGTCGCGACGTACCAGATTGGCGGTTTTCAGCGCATCCAGGTCAATCACGTCGCCCTCCACCGCAGCCAGTTCGCCAAGCCGCACCTCGGCAGTGACGGCGCCGACCCGGGAGCGAAATCCAAACTTCGGTATGCGCATGTGCAAAGGCAGTTGGCCGCCTTCGAACCAGGGCGGCACACCGCCGCCGGAGCGGGCTTTCTGGCCCTTCTGGCCCCGGGAAGCGGTCTTGCCCCAGCCCGAACCCGGGCCGCGGCCCACACGCCGCTTGACACGCCGGGCACCGCTGGCGCCACGCAGATCGTTCAATCGCATCGCCGTTACTCCGCTACCACCTTGACCATGTAACTCACCCGGTCGATCATGCCCCGCACCGAAGGCGTGTCTTCCACTTCAACGGTGTGCCCGATGCGCCGCAATCCCAGCCCCGCCACACACGCCTGGTGCTTCTTGAGGCGGCCCGCAGTGCTCTTGACCAGTTGTACCTTGATCTTTTTCAAAACCCGATCTCCGCCACCGACTTGCCGCGTTTGCGCGCGACTGCCGCCGGCGAGCGCATGTTGGTCAGCGCCGCAAAGGTGGCGCGCACGACGTTGACCGGGTTGGTCGACCCGTAACACTTGGCCAGAACGTTCTGCACCCCCGCCGCCTCCAGTACCGCGCGCATGGTGCCGCCAGCGATGATGCCGGTACCTTCGGAAGCGGGTTGCATGAATACCTTCGAGGCACCGTGCCGTTTGCTCAGCGCGTACCAGATCGTGGTGCCGTTCAACTCCACATCGACCATGTTGCGCCTGGCGGCCTCCATGGCTTTCTGGATGGCGACCGGCACTTCCCGCGCCTTGCCGCGGCCGAATCCGACCCGGCCGTTTCCGTCACCGACCACCGACAGCGCCGTGAATCCGAATATACGGCCGCCCTTCACAACCTTGGCGACCCGGTTCACCTGCACCAGCTTCTCAACCAGCCCTTCTTCTCTGATTTCGTCCGCGTATGCCATGCTAGAACTCCAGTCCCCCTTGCCGGGCCGCTTCCGCCAACGCCTTGATGCGCCCGTGGTACTTGAAACCGGACCGGTCGAAGGCGACCCGCGAAATGCCCGCGGTTCTGGCGCGCTCGGCGATCAGATTACCCACCTTGGCAGCCGCAGCCGCGTTGCCGGTCGCGCCGGAGCGCAGGCTCTGGTCGAGCGTCGATGCCTGAGCCAGCACGGTTGCACCATCCGGCGAGATGACCTGGGCATAGATATGCCGCGGCGTACGACTGACCGTCAGGCGCTCCATCCCCAACTCCCGCATTTTCATGCGCGAGCGCCGGGCACGTCTCAATCTTGCTGCCTTCTTCCTGTTCATTCCGTCATCAGCCGCTTTATCGCCATCTGTTCTTCGTCTGCCGGCATCCGTTCGCCAGGCAGCGCTTTCGACTCGGTTTTCGGTGTCTGCTTCTTCACCTATTTCTTCTTCGCTTCCTTGCGCCGCACACGCTCATCCGCATAGCGCACGCCTTTGCCCTTGTACGGCTCCGGCGGTCGAAAAGCGCGGATATCCGCGGCCGCCTGACCGACCGCCTGCTTGTCCGCTCCGGACACGACAATCTCGGTCTGGCTCGGTGTCGCCACTTCGACGCCGTTGGGCAACCGGTATTCCACCGGATGCGAAAATCCGAGCTGCAGGTTCAGCCTGTTGCCCTGCGCCTGAGCCCGGTATCCGACACCCTGCAGCAGCAGTCGTCGCTGAAAACCGGCACTCACTCCGGTCACCATGTTGCCTACCACCGACCGGGTGGTGCCGGCCAGGGCGCGGGCGCTCTTCTCATCCTTGCGGGCCGCGAACTCCAGTCGCCCGTCCGCCTCCCGCACTTCGACGGCCGGATGCACGTCGAACTGCAGGGCACCCTTGTCCCCGCTGACGGTCAGCCTGGACCCTTCCAGCTTCACCGCCACGCCAGACGGCAGTTCAACCGGGTTGTTGGCAATTCGAGACATTCATCCGACCCCGTCTAGAACACCGTACACAGCACTTCGCCGCCTATTCCCAAATCGCGGGCGGCGGCGTCCGCCATGACGCCCTGGCTGGTACTGACGATGGCGACGCCAAGCCCGCCGCGCACCCTGGGCAATTGCGCATGGGTCTTGTACACGCGCAGGCCCGGCCGGCTGACCCGGTGCAACTCCTCGATCACCGGCGTTCCCCCGTGGTATTTGAGCTGAACCAGCAGTTCCGGTTTGTCGCCCTCGGTGCCGGAATAGCCCTCAATGTACCCTTCCTGTTGCAGCACCTGACAGATGGCGGCCTTGGCCGTGGAGTGCGGCATGCGCACATCCCGGTGGCCCGCCGTCTGTGCGTTGCGGATGCGGGTCAGAAAATCGGCGATTGGATCCTGCATGCTCACGCGCGTACTCCTACCAACTTGCCTTGACCAGGCCGGGCACATCGCCGCGCATCGCCGCGTCGCGCAGCTTGTTGCGCCCCAGCCCGAACTTGCGATAGACGGCGCGCGGCCGCCCGGTTACGCCGCAGCGCCGTTGCAGACGCACCGGCGAGGAATCGCGCGGCAGTTTCTGCAACCGCAACTGGGCCTCCCACCGTTCATCATCCGAGGCACCCCGGTCGCCGACAATGGCCTTGAGTTCGGCGCGGCGGGCAGCGTACTTGGCAACCACAGCGGCCCGCTTTTTCTCCCGCTCCATCACGGAAAGTTTTGCCATGTTCGTTTGCGCCTCTTCAGTTTCGAAATGGAAAGCCAAATGCCCGAAGCAGTGCCAGGGCGTGGTCGTCCGACCGGGCACTGGTGGTCACGGTGATGTCCAGCCCGCGTATGACATCGATCTTGTCGTAATCGATCTCGGCAAACACGATCTGCTCTGAAATCCCCATGGAAAAGTTGCCCCGGCCATCGAAGGAACGGGGATTCAAGCCGCGGAAATCGCGTATCCGCGGGATGGTAATGCCGACCAGGCGCTCGATGAAGTCGTACATGCGCGAACGCCTGAGCGTGACCTTGCACCCCACCGGAAACCCATCGCGAATCTTGAACGCGGCTTCCGATTTGCGCGCCTTGGTCACCACCGGTTTCTGTCCCGAGATCAACGTCAGATCGGCGACCGCACTGTCCATGATCTTGCGGTCGGAAACGGCATCGCCAACGCCCATGTTGAGCGTGACCTTCTGCAACACCGGCGCCTCCATGACGTTTTCCATGCCCAGCTCCTCCATCACGGCAGGCCGGATCTCTTTTACGTAGCGTTGATACAGATCGGTCACGTGCAGGTCGCCTCACTCATCCAGCGGCAGGCCGGTGGATTTGAAAAACCGGATCTTGGCGCCGTCCTCGGTTCGAAAGCCGACCCGGTCGGCCCGCTCCTCGGCATCGTTCCAGATCGCCACGTTGGATGCCTGAATCGGCCCCTCGCGCTCGACGATGCCGCCCTGCTGACCCATTTGCGGATTGGCCCGCTGGTGCTTCTTCAGCAGATTGATGCCCGACACCAGCAGCCGCCCATCACCGAGTACTTCGAGCACCTCGCCGCGACGACCCTTGTCACGGCCGGCGATCACGATCACCTCGTCCTCTTTCCTGATTTTGAGCATCGCTCAAGCCCCCTACAGAACCTCAGGCGCCAGCGAAACAATGCGCATGAAATTCTCCGTTCGCAGTTCCCGCGTTACCGGCCCGAAGATGCGGGTTCCTACCGGCTGATTCTGCGGATTGAGCAGCACCGCGGCGTTCTCATCGAAACGGATCCGCGACCCGTCCGGACGCCGCACGCCTTTCTTGGTACGCACCACCACCGCATTCATGATCTGGCCCTTGCGCACCCGGCCACGCGGAATGGCTTCCTTGATGGTGACCTTGACGATATCGCCGATTCCGGCATAGCGCCGGCGCGAACCGCCCAGCACCTTGATGCACTGCACCCGGCGAGCGCCGCTGTTGTCGGCAATGTCGAGCATGCTTTCCGCTTGAATCATTCCGGCCCCGTCCCCTATGCCATGGTGGCGCGCTTGTCGACGCTTCTGAGGCGCCACGACTTGGTTTTCGAGATCGGCCGGCATTCCTCGATGGTCACCGAATCCCCGGTGCTGGCCTCATTGCGCTCGTCATGTGCGTGCAATCGGGTGGAGCGGCGAATGATCTTGCCGTACACCGGATGCTGCACGGTACGCTCGATCAGCACCGTGATGCTCTTGTTCATCCGGTCGCTGGTCACCACGCCGACCAGACTGCGACGTACCGTGGAGGGGTTCTGCTCAGACATTCGCCTGCTCCCGCATCACTGTCTTGACCCTGGCGATGTCGCGACGGGCTTCCTCAAGCAGGTGGGTCTGGCCCAGCTGCCCGCTCGCCCGCTGCATGCGCAGGTTGAAATGCTCCTTGCGCAACCGCAACAGCTCATCGCGCAACTCGTCTGACCCGAGGGCCCGCAATTCCGCCGCCTTCATCAGATTGCCGTTCTTTTCGCAAAGGCGGTCGCAAACGGCAGTTTTGCGCCAGCCAGATCGAAGGCCCGCCGCGCAACGTCTTCCGAAACCCCCGATATCTCGAAGATGACCCTGCCAGGCTGAATCTGCGCTACCCAGTACTCGACAGCGCCCTTGCCCTTGCCCTGGCGCACTTCCAGCGGTTTCTTGGTGATGGGCTTGTCGGGGAACACGCGAATCCACACCTTGCCGCCACGGCGCACGTGGCGGGTCATGGCGCGGCGCCCGGCCTCGATCTGCCGCGAAGTCAGGCGGCCGCGGCCCATGGCCTTCAGGCCGAACTCCCCGAAGCTCACCCGGCTGCCGCGGTGCGCCAGGCCGCGATTGCGGCCTTTCTGCTGCTTTCTGTACTTGGTTCTCGATGGTTGTAGCACGCTGTGAACCTCTTGCCTTCACCGCCCCCGGAACTCCGGTCAGGCCGCTCCTTCCTCTCCGGGGCCGAATACTTCACCCTTGAATATCCATACCTTTATGCCAAGCACCCCATAGGTGGTCTTGGCCTCGAAGGTGGCGTAGTCGATGTCCGCCCGCAGCGTGTGCAACGGCACACGGCCTTCGTGATAGACCTCGGAACGGGCGATCTCGGCACCGCCCAGGCGGCCGGCAACCCGCACCTTGACGCCCTTGGCGCCCAGGCGCATGGCGTTCTGTATCACCCGGCGCATGGCGCGGCGGAACTGCACCCGGCGCTCGAGCTGCTGGGCCACGTTCTGGGCAACCAGATAGGCATCGAGTTCGGGCTTGCGAATCTCTTCGATGTTGACGTGTACCGGCACACCCATCAGCACTTCCGAAAGGTGCTTGCGCAATCGCTCCACGTCCTCGCCTTTCTTGCCGATGACGATTCCGGGCCGCGCGGTGTGGATGGTGATGCGCGCGCTTTGCGCCGGGCGTTCGATATCGATACGGCTCACCGAAGCCTGGGCCAGACGCTCTTGCAGGTACTCGCGCACTTCCAGGTCATTCAGGAGATACTGGGAATAGGTCTTGCGGTCGGCATACCAGATCGATGAGTGATCCTTGACGATGCCCAGACGCATTCCTGTCGGATGTACTTTCTGACCCATGCGCCCTACTCGTCGGTGACCGTCACGGTAACGTGACAGCTTCGCTTGAATATTCGGTCGGCCCGTCCCTTGGCGCGCGGTCTTATGCGCTTCATCGTGATTCCCTTGTTGACATAGATTTCGGCGACCTTCAGTTCGTCGATATCCGCGTTCTCGTTGCTTTCCGCATTGGCGATAGCCGATTCCAGAACCTTGCGAATCAGGCCGGCGCTTTTCTGGGTGCTGAATGCCAGTACATCCAGTGCCGCGCCGACCGGCAATCCGCGCACCAGGTCAACCACCAGCCGCGCCTTGCGCGGCGAAACCCGGAGCCGTTTGGCTGTTGCCGTGACTTGCATGGCCGTTCCTCTAGCGCCGCGCCTTGCGGTCCGCCGCGTGGCCACGGTAGGTACGCGTGGGCGCAAACTCGCCGAGCTTG
>CAZNFI010000034.1:0-7088 GCA_964572185.1 uncultured Pseudomonadales bacterium | reverse complement strand
CCGACCATCTCTTCGTTGATGTAAATCGGCACATGCTGCCGTCCGTTATGAACAGCGATGGTCAGCCCCACCATGTCAGGCAGTATCATCGAGCGCCGCGACCAGGTCCTGATCGGCCGCTTCTCGTTCTTGCGAATCGCGTTCTCCACCTTCCTGACCAGGTGCAGGTCGACGAATGGCCCCTTGCGCAACGATCTCGACATGGCTTACCTCCTGCCCCGGCGCCGCACGATCAGCTTGTCAGTGCGCTTGTTGGACCGGGTCTTGTGTCCCTTGGTCGGTACGCCCCAGGGCGTTACCGGGTGGCGTCCGCCAGAGCTCTTGCCTTCACCGCCACCGTGGGGATGGTCCACCGGATTCATGGCCACACCGCGTACGGTAGGTCGGATGCCGCGCCACCGCTTGGCGCCAGCCTTGCCCAGCGAGCGCAGATTGTGTTCGCTGTTGCCCACTTCACCCAGGGTTGCCCGACAGTCGGAGCGTACGCGCCGCATTTCACCGGAGCGCAGCCTGAGCGTTGCATGGACGCCTTCACGGGCGACCAGCTGCGCCGAGGAGCCGGCGCTACGGGCGATCTGGGCGCCCTTGCCCGGTTTCAGCTCCACGCAATGCACCACGCTGCCCACGGGCACGTTGCGCAACGCCATGGCATTGCCGGGCCGGATGGGGGCGCTGCTGCCGCTCTGTATCGGATCGCCCGCCCTCACGCCTTTCGGGGCGATTATGTAGCGGCGCTCGCCGTCGGCATATTTCAGCAGCGCCAGATTGGCGGTTCGGTTCGGGTCGTATTCAAGACGTTCGATCACCGCCGGCACACCGTCCTTGTTGCGCTTGAAGTCGACGATGCGATAGTGGCGCTTGTGCCCGCCGCCGCGGTGCCGTGTGGTGATGCGGCCGGCGTTGTTGCGGCCGCCGGAGTTGCTCCTGCTGGACAGCAGGCCCTTGTGCGGCTTGCCCTTGTGCAGGTCAGGGTTGACCACCTTGACGACAAAGCGCCGTCCGGGTGAGGTGGGTTTGGCCTTCAGAACCGCCATCAGTCGGTCACCATGTAATCGAGTTCCTGATCGGCGGCGATGCGCACATAAGCCTTCTTCCAGCTTTTCTTGCGGGAGTTGCCCCGCCAGGAACGTTTTACCTTGCCGCGAACGTTGAGGGTGGTCACACCCTCGACATTCACCCCGAAAATCTTCTCCACAGCCGTCCTGATCTCGGCCTTGGTGGCATCCTTGGCCACCTTGAAGGCGTACTGATTGCTCGCATCGCCCAGAATGGAGACCTTTTCCGATATGTGCGGTTCGAGCAGCACGGTGAAGATGCGTTCGGCGTTCATGCGAGCACCTGTTCCAGGTTCTTCAGGGCGGACACCGTAATCAGCACCTTGTCATGGCCAATCAGGCTTACCGGGTCGACGCCTGCCACCTCGAGCACCTCCACGCCCTTCAGGTTGCGTGCGGCCAGGTACAGGTTCTCGTCGACCTCGTCGGTAACGATGAGTACGTTGCTTAGTTCGAGATCTTTGAGCTGCTTGAGAAGGGACTTGGTCTTGGGGGAGTCTACGCGGAAGGTATCGAGGGCAATCAGGCGGTGCTGGCGGATCAGTTCCGACAGAATGCACCGCATGGCGCCGCGATACATCTTGCGGTTCACCTTCTGGGAGTGATTCTGTGGCCTGGCGGCAAAGGTTACGCCGCCGCCACGCCATATCGGACTGCGGATGGTGCCCGCCCGCGCACGGCCCGTTCCCTTCTGGCGCCAGGGTTTGCGGCCGCCGCCACGGCGGTCGGAGCGCGACTTCTGCGCCCGCGTACCCTGACGGGCTCCGGCCAGGTAGGCCGTGACAACCTGATGAACCAGGGGTTCGTTGAATTCGCGGCCGAAGGCGGCTTCGGACACTTCCACCGTGCCGCCGGCCCGCAGGTTCAGATTCATCGCCGGCCACCCCGCTTGACCGCCGGCAACACCTGGACATCGCCACCGGCCGGGCCAGGCACCGCGCCCTTGATGAGCAGCAGGTTACGCTCGGGGTCCACGCGAACCACCTCCAGATTCTGGGTCGTCACCCGGGCATTGCCCATTTGACCCGCCATCTTCTTGCCCTTGAACACGCGACCCGGCGTCTGACACTGGCCTATGGAGCCCGGCGCCCGGTGCGAGAGGGAATTGCCATGAGAATTGTCCTGACCGCGGAAGTTCCAGCGCTTGATGGTGCCGGCGTAGCCCTTGCCCTTCGAGATGCCGCGCACATCCACCTTCTGGCCGACCTCGAATTGTTCAACGCCGATCTCGGCGCCAGGGCTCATTGCATCGCCGGTTCCTTCCCCGGTCGAGTCGATTCGAAACTCCCACAGGCCACGGCCGGCACCGGCGCCCGCCTTGGCGAAATGGCCTGCCAGGGGCTTCTGCATGCGCTTGCGGCTGCCCGTGGTGACCTGAATCGCAGCATAACCATCGGTTTCCGGCGTCTTGACCTGCACCACCCGGTTCGGCTCCGCCTCGATCACGGTCACCGGCACGGAGGCGCCCGCCTCGGTGAATACCCGCGTCATGCCGCTCTTTCTGCCTACCAGACCGATAGCCATGGCTCGCTTCCTAACGGTTTGCGGTGGTCAATCCCGCGCAGGTGCACCCTGAAAGGCGCAATCCGCCCGGATTTGATCCGCGCATAGCCAAAGCCGTCTGCCCGCCTCAACGCATGGACAAACGGCCACAAGCAAATTCAGCAGCCCCCAATCGGGGCCTTGTCGGCACCGGGCAAACGCCCGTGCACACAACGCTGGCCTTGCGGCCAGCAGGTTTCAGTTCAAGCTGATCTGTACTTCCACACCCGCCGCAAGATCGAGCTTCATGAGCGCGTCTACGGTCTTCTCGGTGGGTTCCAGAATGTCCAGGAGACGTTTGTGAGTTCGAATCTCGTATTGGTCGCGAGCATCCTTGTTGACGTGCGGCGAGATCAATACCGTGAACCGTTCCTTGCGCGTCGGCAGGGGAATCGGCCCCTTGACCTGAGCGCCGGTCCTTTTCGCCGTGTCGACGATTTCCTGGGTGGAGACATCAATCAACTTGTGATCGAATGCCTTCAGCCGAATGCGGATGCGCTGGCTCTGTACCAAAACAGACTCCGAAACCTCTAAAAAAATCGCCCAAACCGACCCTGTCGCCGGATTGGACGCCCTCCTGTTAAAGAACCCCCGAAAAACGGGAGGGCGAACTATACAGAGGCCCAACAGGCGCCGCAATAGCCCATTTCAGGACACTAGGGGCCGCGAACGGCATTGCATCACGGCCTGGCAACTTGCGGCGCACAGCCCTGACTGAACGGCTTTGTCAGGCCGGGGCCCGGGCGCCGCTCAGGCCGGATTCCTCAAGCGGCGTTCAGCCGCACGGATGAGTTGTGCCTGCACCCGTGCACCGCTGTCCCACCGTGCGCAAGCATCGACCCGTCAGCGGTTGATGATGCCCTCGGCGATGCGCTCCGGCACCTCGGAGTACTTCGAGAACTCCATGGTATAGGTGGCACGACCCTGGGTCGCCGAGCGCAGGTCGGTCGAATAGCCGAACATTTCGGCCAGGGGCACGTCGGCTCGAATGATCTTGCCGGCAGGATTTTCGTCCATGCCGCCTATAATGCCCCGTCGGCGGCTCAGATCGCCCACCACATCCCCCATGTAATCTTCCGGAGTGACCACTTCTACCTCCATGACGGGTTCGAGCAGCACCGGATTTGCCTTGAGCGCCGCTTCGCGCAAAGCCATCGACCCGGCTATGCGGAAAGCCATTTCCGATGAGTCGACCTCGTGAAATGAACCGTCGTACAGGGTGGCGCGCAGGTCAATCAGCGGATAGCCCGCCAGTACGCCGTTCTGCATCTGCTGTTGAACTCCCTTGCTGACCGCCGGGATGTACTCCTTCGGCACGACCCCACCAACAATTTCATCGACAAACTCGTAAATCTCCTCTCCATTCCGGTGCGGCTCGACCTTCAGCCAGACATGCCCGTACTGGCCGCGCCCGCCGCTCTGGCGCACAAATCGGCCTTCCGCCTCGACGGCCTCGCGTATGGTCTCGCGGTAGGCCACCTGAGGTTTCCCGATGTTGGCCTCGACCCTGAATTCCCGCTTCATTCGGTCAACAATGATGTCGAGATGCAGTTCGCCCATGCCTGAAATGATGGTCTGGCCAGACTCTTCATCGGTTGCCACGCGAAACGACGGGTCCTCCTGGGCCAGCTTGGACAGGGCGATGGACATCTTTTCCTGATCGGGCACCGACTTGGGTTCGACCGCGACCGAAATCACAGGCTCCGGAAACTCCATGCGCTCCAGTGTGATCCGCTCACCCTGGGCACAGAGCGTGTCACCGGTGGTCACGTCCTTGAGGCCGATCGCAGCGGCGATGTCGCCAGCCCGCACTTCCTTGACCTCGTTGCGGTGATTGGAGTGCATCTGCACCATGCGGCCAACCCGCTCTCGCTTGCTCTTGATCGGGTTGTAAACCTGGTCGCCCGAATTGAGGACGCCGGAGTAGACGCGGAAGAACGTCAGCGTTCCGACGAATGGGTCGGTGGCGATCTTGAACGCCAGTGCGGCAAACGGTGCCTGGTCGTCGGCAGGGCGGGTTGCGCGGGTTTCACCGTCTTCAAGCACGCCGTCGATGGCCTTCACTTCCATCGGGTTGGGGAGGAAGTCGATCACCGCGTCCAGCATGGCCTGCACGCCCTTGTTCTTGAATGCGGTGCCGCACAATGCCGGCACGATCTCATTGGCGAGCGTTCGCTGGCGCAACCCGGCACGAACGTCATCTTCGCTCAGGTCACCCTCTTCCAGGTACCTGTCCATTATCTCTTCGTTGGCTTCCGCGGCGTTTTCCAGCATGCGCTCGCGCCACTCTTCCGCTTCGGCGCGCAAATCCTCCGGAATATCAGCAAGTTCGTAGGTCAGGCCCTGGTCATGATCATTCCAATACACGGCTTTCATGCGGATCAGGTCGACAACGCCCTTGAATGCCTCTTCGGCGCCGATGGCCAGCTGCACCGGTACCGGGCGGGAACCCAGACGATCCTGGATCTGGCCGACCACGCGCAGAAAGTCAGCGCCGGTGCGATCCATCTTGTTGACAAAGACGATGCGCGGCACCTCATAGCGGTTGGCCTGACGCCACACGGTCTCCGATTGGGGCTCGACACCCGAAGTGGCGCAAAAGACGACCACCGCACCGTCGAGAACCCGCAGGCTACGCTCGACCTCGATGGTGAAGTCCACATGACCCGGGGTATCGATAATGTTGACCCGGTGCCGCTCGTACTGCTGGTTCATGCCCTGCCAGAAGCAGGTCGTGGCGGCAGAGGTGATGGTGATGCCGCGCTCCTGTTCCTGCTCCATCCAGTCCATGACCGCCGCACCATCGTGCACTTCACCGATCTTGTAGGAGAGCCCGGTGTAGAAAAGGACGCGCTCGGTGGTGGTCGTCTTGCCCGCATCGACATGCGCCACGATACCGATGTTCCGGTAACGGGTAATGGGAGTTTCACGAGCCATCGGCGCTCTCCGGGTACGCTGAATTCAAGGTAGGGTTCGGGAGTTAGAAGCGATAGTGTGCGAAAGCCCGGTTGGCTTCCGCCATGCGGTGCGTATCTTCCCGCCTTTTCACGGCAGTGCCCCGCCCGTCCGCCGCATCCATCAATTCCCCGGCAAGCCGCAGCGCCATGGTTTTCTCGCCCCGTGAGCGGGCGCAGTCAACCAGCCAGCGCATGGCCAGAGCCTGTCGTCGGGATGGCCTGACTTCCACCGGCACCTGATAGGTGGCGCCGCCGACACGCCGCGACTTGACCTCGACGAAGGGTGCGACTGCCTCCAGCGCCTTCTCGAAAACATCGACGGGATCGCTTCGGTCACGCTCCTCGATACGGGACAAGGCGCCATAGACAATGCGTTCGGCAACCGATTTCTTGCCGCTGACCATGACGTGATTGATGAACTTGGCAACCGTCTGGTTATGGTACTTCGGGTCCGGGAGAATCTCCCGCTTGGCAACGATTCTGCGTCTGGGCATGTTGAACTCCTTGCTTCAGGGGTATCCCCGAGGTGATTCCGGGGCCTTACTCGGACTGGGCGGCTCGGTCAGCGCGGGCGCTTGGCTCCGTACTTGGAACGTCCCTGCTTGCGGTCGGACACGCCGGAGGTGTCGAGCGTACCGCGAACCGTGTGATATCGAACGCCCGGCAGGTCCTTGACGCGTCCGCCGCGGATCAGGATTACCGAGTGTTCCTGCAGATTGTGGCCTTCTCCACCGATGTAGGAGGTCACCTCATGACCATTGGTCAGGCGCACCCGACACACCTTTCTAAGCGCCGAGTTCGGCTTTTTCGGCGTGGTGGTGTAAACGCGAGTGCAAACGCCACGTTTCTGCGGACTGCCCTGCAGGGCCGGCACAATATTCTTCCGCACCTTGCGTTTGCGGGGCTTTCTGACCAATTGGCTTATGGTTGCCACTCTGCCTCCATGTCCATGTCGCGCGGCCGCGTGCCTGCGTTGCGGACACCCCTGTTTCGGGTGGCCGAAGCGCCTGCAGCGCCACTGTTACAATCCGTTTCCCGACCATGCGGGCCTACGGGGGGGCGCGATTCTATAGTTCGAGCCGGCCGCCCGCAATGCCGTGTTGCCCGTGCCTCAGTCGCTGGAACTCAAGGCTTCGGTCAATGCCGCTTCGATTTCGTCGGCGGTAGCGCCCTGCTCCTTGGCCAGGCGCTCCGCTGCTTCCTCCTCGCGGCGCCGCTTGCGGTCGCTGTGATAGGTCAAGCCGGTACCCGCGGGTATCAGCCGGCCCACCACCACGTTCTCTTTCAACCCGCGCAGGAAGTCCTGTTTGCCGGTGACCGCGGCTTCGGTGAGCACCCGGGTGGTCTCCTGGAAGGATGCCGCTGAAATGAACGACTCCGTGGCCAGGGATGCCTTGGTGATACCAAGCAGCACCCGCTGAAACGCCACCGGTTCCTTGCCTTCCTCGGCAAGCGCCTCATTGACATCGAGCAGGCGGGTGAACTCGATCTGCTCGCCCCGAATCAAATCCGAATCGCCCCCGCCGACGACTTC
>CAZNFI010000033.1:0-21524 GCA_964572185.1 uncultured Pseudomonadales bacterium | reverse complement strand
GCGAGGCAATCAAGTTGCTGCGCAACTTGTCGAGGTCCCGGGAAACTGCGACTCAGACTCCCACCCTGACACGGCTGGAGGGCTCGAGCATGCCGAGGCCCTGTCTGGTGACCTCGGGCTCTTCCCCGGTCAGGTCGACGATGGTGGTGGGGATCACGCCGCAGTGGCCGCCATCTATGATCAGATCGACGGTTTTCTGCAGCGCATCGCGGATGTCTTCGGCGGATGTGAGGGCGGTCTCGTCGCCCGGCAGACGCATCGTGGTAGTCATCATGGGCTGCCCCAGGGCATCTAGCAATTCCCGGGCGATGGGGTTGCCGGGCACGCGCAGGCCGATGCTGCGGCGCTTGGGGTTGACCAGCCGCCGGGGTACCTCGCGGCTGGCTGTGAGCAGGAAGGTGAATGGCCCTGGGGTGAGTCGCCGCAACACTCGATAACTGGCGTTGTCCACCCGCGCATACACCGATATCTCTGACAGGTCGCGGCAAGTCAGCGTGAAATGGTGTTGCTTGTCGAGACGGCGGATCTGGCGAACGCGGTCCAGCGCCGCCTTGTCGCCGATGGGGCAGCCAAGCGCATAGGTCGTATCTGTCGGATAGACCACCAGCCCGCCCGCTTGCAGTGTCTGTGCGGCGCGCCGCAGCAGCCGCTGCTGCGGGTGCGAAGGATGCACGACGAAGTATTGACTCATGACTGCCAGCCCGTAGGGCAACCACCACTCGGGCGCGAATGGTAACCGATCCTTGGCACAGTTCTCCGGTTAGCCTCCATAGCGGTTTGTTGTTAGTGTTGACCACTTTCGCCGGTGAGAGGCGTCTGATGCAGCAGTTGCTGGATTTTCTTCCCATCCTGATTTTCGTGGCGGTGTTTTTCGCTGCGGACATCTATTGGGCGACCGCGGCGCTCATGCTGTCGGTGGCGCTGCAGATCGGTGTCTACAAGCTGATGGGCAGATCCGTGGGGCGCGAACTGAAACTGACCTTCTGGGTCAGCATGGCATTCGGCGGGCTGACACTGCTGCTGCGCGATGAGACCTTCATTCAATGGAAGCCGACGGTCGTCAACTGGCTGTTTGCCGCGGTGCTGCTGGGTGGCCACCTGATGCGCAGCAATCCCATCCAGAAACTGCTCGGCGGCAAGCTCGAGTTGCCACAGCCGGTGTGGACGCGGCTGAATCTGGGCTGGGCCGCGGGCTTCGCGTTTGCTGGGGCGCTCAACCTGATGGTGGCCTACAATTTCTCCATGGAGTTCTGGGTGGTCTACAAGTTGGTCGGCGGCTTTGCGCTGACCCTCGGGTACATTGTCACGACCCTGGTTTACCTGCACCGGCTTGGTCTGCTCGATGGTCAGGCGGAGGCTGCGGTGCAATCGCCGAAAGCGGCTGCCGTGAATTTCGATGGCGAAAAGCGGGCGGGCCGGGCGCCATGACCCCGGGGCTAAACCGGTGCGGCTGGCGCGCAGTGTGAAATGCGCCTGAGCGTCAATCTCAACAAGGTAGCCCTGCTGCGCAATGCCCGCGGAGGCGACAATCCGAATGTTGTCGATGCGGCGAGAACGGTGCTGGCGGCCGGCGCCGGGGGCATTACCGTGCATCCGCGGCCGGATCAGCGCCACGCCCGCCCCGACGACGTGTTTGAACTCGCCGAACTGCTCAAGGCGTACCCGGGCATCGAATTCAATATCGAGGGCAATCCGTTCGCCGGCCCCCGCAATAACGGCTATCCCGGGTTCGACGCGCTGATCGAACTCGGCCGGCCGCACCAGGCAACCCTGGTCCCGGACAGCGACAGCCAGCTCACCTCGGATCATGGCTTTGATCTGCGCGGCGACAATGCCGAACTGATGGCCAGGATTCGGCGATACCAGGGCGCCGGCGCGCGGGTCAGTCTGTTCATGGATGCGGACCCGGAGCAGATTGCGCGGGTGCCGGCAACCGGGGCGGATCGAATCGAGCTCTATACCGGCCCTTTTGCGGAGACGGTCGCAAGCCATGGGCCGGACGATGCGCGCAGCCAGGCATCGTTCGAGGTGTACCGGCAAGCTGCGAGTCACGCCACCGAACTTGGCCTGGGCGTCAATGCCGGCCACGATCTCGATCTGGGCAACCTGCCCCTGTTCTCGCGTATCGACGGGATTGCCGAGGTGTCCATCGGCCATGCGCTGATTGCCACCGCACTCGAGCGGGGCCTCGACGCCACCGTGCGGGCCTTCCTGCAAGCCATTCGAGGCTGACCGAAGCGGCCGTCGGGACGCACCCCTGGGCGGGCATTGAAAATCACGTAGAATGCGCGCCGTGAACCGGTTCAAACCCACCCGACTGGCGGCATTGGTCGCCTTGCTCGTGCTGTCCGCCAGCGCGGACGAGCCGGCTCCGGTAGTGCGTCTGCAAACCAGCGCCGGGCCCATCGACATCGAACTCTTCCACGTGGAGTCGCCGCAAACGGTCGCCAACTTCCTGCAATTGGTGGAGGACGGCTTCTACGATGGGCTGATCTTCCACCGCGTCATTGCCGATTTCATGATCCAGGCGGGGGGTTACGATGGGGCGCTCATTTACCGCCAGCCGCCCCGAACGGTGGTCAACGAGTCGTTCAACGGGCTGTCCAACGGCCCGGGCACGGTGGCCATGGCCCGCACCGCCGACCCGAATTCCGCGGACACCCAGTTTTTCATCAACGTCAAGGACAACGCCTACCTCGATGCTCAGGGCGACAGGCCCGGTTACACCGTGTTCGGCAGGGTGGTGGCCGGTATGGAGACTGTGACCGAGGTGGAGTTGCGGGACACGCACCGGCGCCAGGGCATGGCCGATGTGCCGGTGGAAAACGTCGTCATCGAGTCGGCAAGCCGGGTTCGCTGACGAAAAGCCTGCGACAGTCCGGCCAATGCGGGGCGGCGCGCCGGGTTCCCCACAGTCATGGAACGGGTTTTCCGATGGTCCTGAATCCTGAGCGACGGCGAGTCGGTGTCCGGGGCTGGATGGATTTATGCGGCGTTAGCCCTTAGATTAACCCGACTTTTTTCTGGGGGCAGCCCATGGCCATGAACGTCAAGCCGGTTCCGACGCTGGACAACGAGATCAACGACATCCGCATGGCGACGGCGGAGATCGTCAACGAGAGCATCCTGCCGGCGGAACACCATCTGTGGGGCTGGACGACGGCGGACGGCAAGGCTTCGGCGGACACCGTCGAGCGGGCGCGCACGCTACGCCACGAAATTCAGGACCGGGTCAAGCGGGCCAAACTGTGGGCGCCGCACCTGCCCCCGGAATTCGGCGGCATGGGCCTCGGGTTCCTGCAGCATGCGTACATGAACGAGGTGCTCGCCTACAGCCCGGGCGCGGCGTCCCTGTTCGGCGTGGTGGCGCCCAACTCCGGCAACCAGAAAATTCTGCTCAAGTACGGCAGCCCGGATCAACATGAGCAGTGGTTGCGGCCGTTGACCGAGGGCCGTATGCAGTCGGCGTTCTCCATGACCGAACCGCACACCGCCGGCTCCGATCCCCGGTCGCTCACGACCAGGGCGGTACTCGATGGCGACCAGTGGGTCATCAACGGTCACAAGTGGTTCACGTCCAATGGCTATGCGGCCGACTTCTACATCGTCATGTGCCGCACCGCCGACCCGGATGATCCGGGCGGCCGAAACGACAAGATGACCCAGATCATCGTGCCCAGGGACACGCCGGGCCTGAATATCGTGCGCGGCGTGCCGGTGTGGGGCCGGGGTTCCAGCCACTGCGAAGTGGTCTACGACAACGTGCGCGTACCCAAGGAGAATCAGCTCGGGCGAACCGGCACCGGCCACAGGGCTGCCCAGGACCGGCTCGGCGCCGGCCGGGTGTATCACTGCATGAACTCCATCGGTTCCATGTGGCGCGCGTTCGACCTGATGGTGGAGCGCATGATGACCCGGGAGGTGCACGGCGGCGAGAAGCTCGAAGAGAAGCAGTTCATGCAGGGATTCATTGCCGACAGCTACATCGACATACAGGCGGCGCGGCTGATGACCATCCACTGTGCGGAAAAGATGGAAAGCGGCGCCGATCCCCGCACCGACATCTCGGCGATCAAGGTATTCGTTCCGCAGGCCTTCCACCGCGTGGTCGACCGCGCCATTCAGGTGTGGGGCGCGGCCGGCGTGTCCGGCGACCTGCCGCTGGCCGGCATGTATCAGGGTGCGCGCACCTTGCGTATTGCCGATGGCCCGGATGAGGTGCACCGGGTGCTGATCGCCAAGAACGTGCTGCGACGCTACCATGCCGGCGAGTCCTGGGACTTCGGTAACTGACATGCAGCTAGAAGGCAGGGTGGCGGCCATCACCGGCGGCACGGCCGGCATCGGGCTCGGCATTGCGCGCGCTTTCCTGGCGGAGGGCGCACGGGTGGCACTGATGGCGCGTAGCGCGGAAAAGGCGGATCGGGTGCTCGGTGAACTCGATGCCGGTGACCGGTGCGCCTTCGTTGCCGGCGACGTGACGGTGCAGGCGGAGGTGGAAGGGTTTGTCGATGCCACCGTCGAGCGTTTTGGCGGCATCGATGTGCTGGTGAACAATGCCGGGGGCGCGGGCGACCTGCAGCCGATGGTGCAGCTGTCGGACGCTGCCTTCGACCTGGCGATGAAATGGAATGTCTATTCAACGTTCTGGGCGACGCGACGCGCGCTGCAGCCGATGCTGGCGCAACGCTGGGGCCGCATAATCAACATCTCCTCGGTCGAGGGCAAGATCGGCAAGCCGGTGTTCACCGCCTACACGGCGGCCAAGCATGCCGTGAACGGCCTGACCAAGTCCCTGGCACGGGAGGTGGGCACTGACGGGGTTACCGTCAATGCCATCTGCCCGGGTCTGATCATCACCGAGATCATTCGCCGTCAAGGCCCCGACACGGCCAAGGCGATGGGCCTGACGTTCGAAGAGATGGTCGACCTGTTTGCCCAGGAATCGTCGATCAAGCGGCCCAACACCGTTGAAGAAGTCGCGGCCACGGCGGTGCTGCTGGCTTCCGAGGCGGGTGCCGGGATCACCGGCGCCTCACTGAGCGTCGACGGGGGTACCGCGCCCTATTGAACGGGCGGGGCGGTGCCTGGAATCCCCGCTGGATTCCGAGATAATGGGTGGGGAATGAACCAACATGAGCAAGCCCGACCTGTATTTGAACAAGTACGGTTAGAGTACGGGTCTCGAATGAGGACCATGCGGCGATGCTGACGAGGCGGCGGCTCATCGGTTATGGCTTGGCGACCCCCTGGCTGAAGGCGATGGCCGGGGAAGTTGACAGCGCCGTCGCCCGGTCCGGGCCGGGTGATGCGGGAGTGAGCGACAGCGAGTTCCTGCTCGGCATGTCGGCCGCCTTCTCCGGTCCGTCCCGCGGCCTGGGAATCGAATTGCACCGGGGTGCCAGCGCCTGTTTCGAGCACGTCAACCGTCAGGGCGGCATCAACGGCCGCCGCATTCGGCTGCAGACTTACGACGACGGTTATCAGCCGGACCCGGCGGTCAACAACACCATGACGCTGATGCTCGAAGACCGGGTGTTCCTGCTGTTCGGTTATGTGGGCACTCCCACCGTTACCCGGGTGCTGCCCATGTTGAAGAAGTTCCAGGACCGGGACACGTACCTGTTCTTTCCTTTCACCGGCGCCGCTCCACAGCGCGAACCACCGTACGGTGACTTTGCCTTCAACCTGCGCGCTTCCTACGCCCAGGAAACGGCTGGCCTGGTGGACAACTTCGTGGCCGTGGGCAGAAAGCGCATCGCCGTCTTTTACCAGGCGGATGCCTATGGCCGCAGCGGCTGGTCGGGCGTGCGTGCGGCGCTGGCCCGGCACGGCGAGACCATCGCCGGCGAGGCCACCTACGCGCGCGGCACCAAGTTCACCAGCATCATGCGCGCACAGGTGGACATCCTGAAACGGGCCAATCCCGATGCCGTGATCTGCATCGGATCCTACGCGGCTTGCGCGGCTTTCGCCCGTGACGCGGTGGATATCGGATTACGGGTGCCAATGGCCAACCTGTCGTTCGTGGGCAGCGAGAACCTGCTCAAGCTGCTGCTCGAAGCCCACGAAGATGCGGAACCCTATACGCGGCTGCTGGTCAATTCCCAGGTCGTACCGAGCTATGAGGACGTGAATATACCTGGCGTGCGGGAATACCGTGACCTGATGAGCCGTTACAACCCCCAGGCACCGGCAGAACTGGTCAAGGAACCCTATGTCCCCTTTCCCCACAGTTTCGTCAGCCTGGAAGGGTTTCTGGATGCGAAACTGCTGGTCGAGGTATTGCGGCGTCTGGGCGACAGCCCCTCGCGGCGGGGCCTGGAACAGGCGGTGTTCTCCATCAGGGATTTCGATCTCGGCATCGGCGAGCAGGTCTCATTCGGGCCGAACCGCAGGCAGGGGCTGCAACGCGTTTACTACACGGTCGTCGACGAGGGGCGCTTTGTCGCCCTGGACGACTGGCGCGAGCGGTTCGCCTAGTGTCTTGCAACCGCTGAAGCGACAAAACAGGCTTGACAAGACACGAGTGCCGCTCACATAGCTTACGGAAAACTCATCATGAAAATGAAAAAGATATTCAGGAAGACGCTGTTCGGGGTGTTCTCTCTGTTTGGCATGATCGGGCTGTCGACCTCGATACTCTGCGTGTACACGGTAGACACCCACCTCTCGGACGAGTACGTGACCAACAGCCGTGGCATTGCCAAGACCATTGCCGATGCCAGCGTCGACATCCTGCTCAATCGCGACCTGTCCGCCCTGCAGTCGCTGATCGATCAGTTCCTCGAGATCCAGGGCATTCGCTACATCTACATTACCGACGAGTCCGGTGAATTCCTGGCACATACGTTCGTGCCGGGCATTCCGGAGGAGATTCTCACCGGCGGCCCGATCGGGGGTGCGGCGGTCGAGCGCCACCTGCCCGGCATGGGCGATTTCGTCGAGGTAGGCAGCCCGATCCTGGCGGGCGTGGCCGGGGCCGTGCATGTGGGCATGGACACCAGCCTCATCGCGTTGAAGATTCAGCGGGCCATCGGTCAGCAGGTGTACCTGATTTCCATTGTGTTCGTGGTCGGTGTATTTGCCGCGATCTGGTTCGTCAATCTGGCCGCCGGGCCCATGGGTGAACTGCTCGCCTTCGCGGTTGCGCTCGCTCGCGGGGAAGGCGAGCGTGCCGGCGCGCCGGTACTGAGCCGCGACGACGAAGTGGGGCAACTGGCGCGCCTGTTTCTGCACCTGGCGGACAACGGGCCGACCGGCCCGACGGAACGCCCGGCTTGAGTTCGAGCGGCGGCGGGAAACAGCCAGCGTGACTTCGGGTCATTCACACCTGCCGCGCTCGGTCATTGCGCTGCTGTGTACGACACTGCAGGTCTGCCTGGGCACGGTGTATGCGTGGAGTTATTTCCAGACATTGCTGGTGCGGCAGCTGGGATGGACCTACACCGAAACCGCCTGGGCCTTCAGCATCACCATCTTCTCGCTGGGCATGTCGGCCGCCTGGGCGGGGGCGGCATTGCCGAGGCTGGGCCCGCGGCGCCTGGCGCTGACCGGAAGCCTCATGTTCTCGGGCGGCTACCTGATCGCCGGGCTGGCCCTGCACCTCGATCAATTGATGCTCTTCTACCTGGGTTACGGCGTCATAGGCGGTGCCGGAATCGGTCTTGGCTACGTGACGCCGGTAGCCACGGTGGCAAAGTGGTTCCCGGACCGCAAGGGCCTGGCGACAGGCATTGTCGTGATGGGCTTCGGTGTCGGCGCGCTGTTGCTCAGCAAGGTGCTGGCGCCGGTGCTGGTACTGCAGACACGGGGCGAGTTGCCGGCGCTGTTTGTCTCCCTGGGGTTGATCTTCGCCTGCATCCTGGTGCCCGCGAGCCTGCTGCTGCGCGACCCGCCGCCGGGATTCGCGCCGGGCGGCAAGGTGGCGGGAGGCGTCTCCGATGCCCTGGCCAGGGCCGAAGAGGCGCCGCTGCGAGATTGCCTGCGCTCTTCGGAGTTCCTGGTGATGTGGCTGGTGTTTTTCTTCAACATTTCGGCCGGAATCGCTGTGATCAGCTTTCAGTCATCGCTGTTGCAGGACGTCTGGGGGCTGGCCGATCCCTCTCTGGAACCGGAACAGCTTGCCGAGTACGGGGCGACGCTGATTGCGGCAAGTTCACTGTGCAATGGTGTCGGCCGCCTGTTCTGGGGGCTGCTGTCCGATCGACTCGGCCGCGTCCGCGTGTTTCGCATTCTGCTGGCCAGTCAGTTGCTGGTGTTCGGCATCCTGATGACCGAGCGCGACCCTATCGTTTTTTCCATACTGGTTTGCTATGTGTTGCTGTGTTTCGGCGGCGGCTTTGCCACGGTGCCGTCGTTCGTGCTCGATGTGTTCGGCAGCAAGCGCATGTCGACCATATACGGCGCCATGCTCACAGCCTGGGCGGCGGCTGGCATTTTCGGGCCGTTGTACGTCGGTTCGCTCAAGGATCAATACCCCGACCGCGCCGTGATCTACTGTTTCCTGATCGGCATTCTGATTCTGGGATTGGGTTGCGTGTTCACCTATCTGCTGAGCGATGACCGATTCCGCGTCGGCCGGCCCACCGTCGAGGAAACCTTGCGCCAGTTCCGCATTGCCCCGGCCGTCCGCTGAGACCGGGCAACCGCGCGTTGGCAATGGCCGCTCGACTGAAGCAACGCCGGGTGGCGCGTCTGCCGAAACGGCTGCAGACGGCACGGCTGATCATGCGCGTGCCCGATGCAACCCATGCACCGCGGCTCGCTGCGGTTGTCCAGGCTTCCTACCCGGAACTGCACCGATGGCTGGGCTGGGCGCGGGGCAACTTTGGTTCGCAGGAAGCACTGAGTTATTGCAGGCGAGCGGCAAGGAGACATGCGTCCTTCAGCGGCTACGATTTGCTGCTTTTCCATAAGTGGGACTCGCAGTTGATCGGTGGCGCCTGGTTGGTTACGCCCATTGACTGGCAGCACCGGCGTTTCGAAATCGGTTATTGGTTGGATACTTCCCGGGTGGGCAGGGGTTATGCCTCCGAGGCGGTCCGCGCGCTGGTGCGGTTGGTATTCGAATGTTTTGGTGCGAAGCGGGTGGAACTGGGCATAGACGTGCTCAACAAGAGCAGTTGCGCGGTTGCCGAGCGGCTGGGCTTCGCTCTTGCCACGACTGTCGAGGACCATAGCCGCAACAATGCCGGCGAACCGAGGGACGTGCACATTTACTGCCTGGTCGATTTGAGTGCCCTGCGTTGAACGCAGATTGCCGGGGCGCAGGCCTGCGGCAGCGTCGGCAATGCGCCCGAGGCCGCTGACTCGGCAACTCTTCGCCCGGCCCGGTCGCCGCCCGCTGCGGGCGGGGCTGGCGGTCTCAAAACAGGTGGCGCGTCGCGGCCGCGAACAGCCCGCCCCAGAGCTTCGAACGCCTGCCCTGGCCAAGTTCCACGCGGTCTGCCCGATCACCGAGCCAGGCGATGGTGCTGGCGCCTAACCAGCGCAACGGTTCCGGCGGCCATCTGTAGGCCTTTTCGTCTACCCAGGGCAATTCAGCCAGGTCGGTTTGCCGTTGCAGTATCAGGTCCGCCATGATGCGCCCGGCGAGGTTCGAGGCGCCGACGCCTTCGCCGACATAGCCGCCAGCGGCGCCGAAGCCGCTGGAGCGGTCGAAGTGAACGTATGGACGCCACTCGGTCGTGACCCCCATCATGCCGCCCCAGCGGTGCGTTATGGCCCGATCCTCGATTACCGGAAACAGTGCCTTCAGCGTTGCCTCCAGTTCGGTGAAGCAGCGTTCGCCGGTATCGACGAACGGTTTGCGCCTCGACCCGTACAGATAGCCCTCGCGCCCGCCGAACGCCAGTCGACCGTCGGCGGTGCGCTGGCCGTAGATGGTGACGCGGCGGCGGTCGTCGAAGGTTTCCCGCTGCCGCAGCCCGATCTGCTCCCAGTCACTGTCCGGCAGCGGCTCGGTGGCGATCATCATGGAGTAGAGCGGCAGCAGCCGGCGCCTGTGGCTGGCCAGGGAGTCGGTGTAGCCCTCGGTGGCGCGCACCACCGCATCGGCGCGAAGCGTTCCCGCTGCTGTGGAGACCGTTGTGCCCTGTATGTCGATGACCGGCGTCGACTCGAAGACGCGCACGCCACGCCGGCGCACTGCATCGGCCAGGCCCCGGACCAGCCGTGCCGGATGGATGGCCGCGCAATGGGGCGTGTAGATGGCGCCGTGATTGCGCGTGCAATGGATTCGGCGCCGGGATTCTTCCGGCGTCAACCAGTGGCAGTAGTCGGCGAAACCGCGTTCGGCATATCGCTGCGCCTCGGCTTGCAGGCGCGAGGCGGCAAACGGCGCGTAGGCCACCTCGAGGGTGCCGCCCTTGGCAAAGTGGCAATCGATGTTTTCCGCCTGGCAGACGCGGCCGACCTCGTCCACCGTGGCCATCATGGCGCGCAACAGGCGCGCGCCCGCGGCACGCGTGCGCGGGTTTGCCAGCAGGTCGTCGACACCCGAGGCGGTGCCCATGCACCAGCCGCCGTTGCGGCCGCTGGCGCCGAAACCGACGGTCACCGCTTCCAGCACGGCGATATCGAGGTCGGGCTGCAGGGTCTTCAGATAGTAGGCGGTCCACAGGCCGGTGAAACCGCCGCCAACAATGGCGACATCGACGCTCGCGGGCAGTGCGCCCGGTGGTTCGGCAAGCGGAGCGGAGTCCAGCGAGTCGAACCAGAAACTGATTCGTTCCAGGCGTTCGAAGGACATGTCAACGCTTGCGCTCGTGGGCCGTCAGGGACATCGGGTCAGAACTCATGCGGGCCGTGGAATTCACGCTTCGGCCACAGGAAGTCGATGCGGGTGCGATGGATCAGCCAGCGCCCCTCGACCTTGCGATAGACATCGTCGTAGATGCCGAACAGGATCAGCGGGTTCTCCACCCCTTCGGTGGTGCGCAGGTCCATCAGGTACCAGCGTCCGTGGGCGGTGCTTTCGTCGATCAGTCGAATCAGCGGATTGGTGACCGCGTGCAGCACGCTGTAGGGTTCGCCCTCGCGGAACGACCACTTGTCGAAGTTGGCGCGAATCTGCGCCTTGCCGACCCAGTCGCCGCCGTAGGCCGGGCCGAATTCGCAGACCGCGTCCTCGGTGTAGAGGTCGGTCAGCGCCTCGACCTGTTGCCCGTCGTAGTAGTGGGCGTATTCGATGCGCAGCTTCTTGATGGATTCGATTTCGACGAGTTCGTCAATGGCATTCATTGCTTGCGTTCTCCGTGCAGACATCGGAATGGGCCCAACCGGTCGCTGTTGCCTCCGGCCGGTGACCTGCATCGCTCCTGTGCCATCGACAGGCAGGTTGGAACCACGTATCCACCGCAACACCGCTCTGGCATCGGACACCCAGGCCAGCCGCCGGGTAGTTTGCAGGACAGTCCGGCTCTAAGCCAAGGATTTCGCCAAAACCGGAGACCGCGGCCGGTGCTGCTGGTCGGGCGGTCGTTCCACCGGCGGTGCTGGTGGCGGTAAGCCTTGCCATCTTCGCGGGGCTGATACTGCCTGTGGCCGTGGCGGCCAGGGGGTTGGGCGCGAAGCTCTCGGGCTGAGGCAGATGCGGACCGAAGAGCCGGCGAAGCACCCGCCATTGCTGACCGAGCCCGGCTCGTGGTGGGCGAGCAGTGCCGAACCGATCGTAGCTCCGCTCGAGTCGCCGCTTGCGCCCCGATGCGGGCTGGCCCGTGCGGGCGCCCGCTTCGTCAGAATGTCGCGCGCAGGGAGCGCGTAACCGAGCGTCTCGTACTGGGCATTGTTTGCGATGCGGTAGTTCCTGTCGGACAGGTTGTTGACGAACAGCGCGAGTTCGATGCCGGTGCTGAACATCTCGCTCCAGGTCAGCCGCAGGTTGCTCAAGCCGTAGGACGGTATGTCCGCTCCCGGTGCCCTGGCGGCGGTGAACCCGGCAAACATCTTGTCCTGCCAGACGTGGCCGGCAAACAGTGTCAGCATGCCGAGGCCGGGCGGCAGCGCGATGTCCACCGCCAGGCCCAGGTTCAGCATGTGCCTGGGCGTGTACAGGAACGGCAGGTCGCTCAGGTCCACGCCGGCCGGGGTTTCATAATCGACATAGTCCGCGTCGATAAAGGCGTAGCCATAGGTCAGGCTGACATGCCCGGCCAGGTGAATTTCGCCTTCGAGTTCGATTCCGGTGATGGTGGCTTTGGCCGCGTTCTGGGTGGCGGTGGTATTCGCGACCCCGATGATGACGTTGTTCAGCACCTGCACATCGTCGTACCAGCTCCGGTAGACCGCCAGGTTGGCGCGGCCGGCAATGCCCTGAAACGACCAGTCGGACTTGATGCCGAGTTCGATGGCATCGACTTTTTCGGGCCCGAAGGCGAACTCCGCCACGTCGGGGCCGAAGAACACGCCGACCCCGGGATTGAAGCCGCCGCTCTTGTAGCCGCGCCGGTAGCTGCCGTACAGCAGCAGGGCGTCGCTGATCTGGCGGTCCAGGCCCAGGTTCCAGGACTGGCCGTTGTCGCTGCCCTGCACTTCCACGAAGCAGTTCGGGTACAGGGCGCCGGTGAAGCAGAGGTCCCCCGGCTGTGGCGGCGGAATCTGGTCGACTTCAAGAAGCTGGCCCGGATACACCAGCAGGTCGAAGCCGAGCGAACCCGCATCCCAGGTGTAGCGGTAGCCGGCAGTGAGGTTCACGCCAGCCAGGGAATCGGCAAGCGCGCCCAGGTCCATGTTCAGGTGGCCGAACAGCGCTTCGGAGTCCACGGACTGCGGAGCGTCGAGCTGGTGTGTGGTCACGAACAGGGAAAGCCGCTGTGAAAAAGTCTGGGCGCCCTCGGTGCGCAGCCGTTCCAGGTAGCCGCCGATGCGCCAGTCCAGGTGGCCATCGAAGGCCCCGCCGCTGATCTGCAGTTCCTCGGTCAGGATGGAGTGATTGGGGTTGGAACCGCTGCCGTACCCGGTCACGCCGAGCGAATCGGCGATGGGCAGGACGGTTCCATCGAGGTCGGCAGTGCGATTGGCTTTTTCGCGGGTATAGGAAACGATGTTCGTGACCTTGAGATTACCGTCGAAATCGATCTCCGTGCGGTTCAAGAGCAGGTCGGTGTCGCGGGTTTCCGGGCCCCCTACGTTGAATGCCACCCGGCGAATGCCACGCTGCTGCTGTTCGTTGTGGAGCGGGCCAAGCAAGGGGTAGAGCGATGCCTCGGGGTTGACTGCGTAGAGGACGGTGGCCGGGCCGTTTTCATTGAAATTGACGGTCTGGAACACGGTGTAGTTGCTGACCCGCGCGTGCGGATTGAACTGCACGCCGAGCCGCGCTGTCCAGTTGTTGCGGTCGTTGAACTCCATGCCGGTGTTGACGTCGACGGCGAGCCCGTCGCGCCGCTGTCGCTGGGCGGCGATGCGGACCATGAGTACGTCGTCGACCACGGGAAAGTTGACCACCCCCTCGATGTCGAACCGGTTGAGCTCCCCCAGCGTGGCCTGTGCGTATCCGTCGAATTTGTTGTCGGGGCGCCTGGGTTCGTAGAGCACGGCGCCGCCGGTCGTGTTGCGGCCGAACAGCGTACCCTGAGGCCCCTTGAGCACCTGCACGCTGGCCAGGTCCAGATAGAGGCCGGGCCCGGTAGTGGCGCTCGGCACCTCGGCAAAGTAACTGACCACGGCCGGCCCGGCGCCGGCGCCGATGAACTCGCCGGTCGCCCGCTGGCCGCGCAGGGTCAGCGACTCCTCGTTCTGGCCGAGACGGCCGGTGGCGGTCAGTGACGGTACGATGCGCTGCAGGTCGGTGACGCTGCGAATGTCGAAACGGCGCATGTCGTCTTCGGTGGCAGCGGTAATGGAGATCGGCACCGACTGCCGGTTCTCCACCACGCGGCGTGCCGTCACGGTCACTTCCTCGAGAACGGCCACCTCATCGGCAAGGGCGGCCGACGCGAAATCGGTGGCGTCCTCCTCGGCCGCGGCGGGCGATTGCAGATACACCATCGAATACATGATCGCCGGCAATACGGATCTGATCCTTGAAGACTTCCCGGGACGAATACTCATTGACTACTCCTGCTGCACTGCCCCGACATCCGGCTTTGGAGGACGCCAAGGTCATGATACCCAAAATGATATCGATATCAACAGTTTTCCGATCGGGTTTTCCGATTGATGTCCGCGGCTGTGGCGATGCTCGTTGGTACCGATGTCACCAGCATCTCCCGTCCTGCCCCGGGGTAGTGGCGGCCGCAACTGGACGGCATGGATTCGATTGCAATAAGCTGTCGCGGCTCTCGGTGTCCTTGCCGTGGGCGAGTGGCTGAAAACGGGTATGTCAAACGAGGCGAAGCCGAGCATTGCTGAAGGCGGATCTGCGCCCGTGCGGACCATGGCCGACATTGCACGGATCGCCAATGTATCCAAGATCACCGTATCCCGCGCATTGAGCGATAGCCCGCTGGTTCGCGACGAGACCAAGGAACAGGTGCGCAAGGTCGCCCGCGAACATGGCTATCGATTCAACAAGACCGCGCGTAACCTGCGCCTGCGGCGGGCGCACACCATTGCGCTGGCGTTCGACACCGACGCGCATCATCCGTTGTCGGAACCGTTCCCGGTCGCCCTTTTGTCCAGCATCGCCGAGGCACTGACCGGCCGTGGCTTCGACCTGCTGCTGTGCGCGGAAACCGGTGCCTCGAACGACTGGGGGGCGGCGATCGCATCGAAGCCGGTGGATGGCGTTATCGTGCTCGGCAAGGACCAGGGCGGCGAGATGCTGAAAGGCATCCGCAAGGCGCAGCTGCCGGCCGTACTCTGGGGCGCGGATCAGGCGCAGCGGGCCTTCCCCACTGTGGGCAGCGACAATCTGCGTGGCGGTGGCTTGGCGGCAGCGCGGCTATGCGACGTGGGCCGGCGGCATCTGCTGTTTTTGGGAGACATCGACCAGCCGGAAGAGGCGCAACGTTGGCGTGGCTTCGAGCGGGTGGCCCTCGAGCGGGGTGTCGAATCCCTGCGCCAGTTGCCGGCTTCGATCAGCCATGTAGGCGGCTTTGAGGCCCTGGGCGAGTTTCTTGAACGGGACCGGCCGGGTTTTGATGGCCTTTTCGCGCGCAACGACATGGTCGCGATGGGAGCGATCCGGGCCCTGGAGCGCGCTGGTCTTTCGGTGCCGCGGGATGTGTCGGTGGTCGGATACGATGACATTCCCATGGCGGCCGGTTTTTCACCGCCGCTGACAACCATTTCCCAGGACAGCGCCGGGGCCGGCGAGGCGCTTGCGCGGAGCATCATCGACCTGGTCGACGGCAAACCGGTACGCTCGTTGAAGTTGCCGACGTCTATCGTCGTACGGTTGTCCTGCGGGATGGCGCGCACCTGACCACGCCTGGCGCCGGTGGGCGCGTTGACCAGCCGCACCTGTTCATGAATAAGCGACTGCGGTCGTCAATAGCGGCGAAATCACTGGCCGTGCTCCCGCTGCGTACTCGATGTGCTGTCAAGCACGCCTCAACCCGCATATTGCACCAAGGGCCGTGATCATCGCGCCGGATTTCGCCCTTTTGCGCGTGCTCGCGACCGGAAGCATAGCCAAGTCTATGGTGGAGGGAGCCTGTGCGCGCAAAAAGGCAAAAGACAAGCGAGGGCGCGGCCAGCGCAGTTTGTAACGCGAGCAAACACCAGAATCAGCAAGGCAATTGAGCAAAATCAGATGACATTCGTTAACTCGATAAGCGGCTTGGTGCAATATGCGGGTTAAGTGCGCTCTTGCTCCGCTCACTGTGCGCTTTCACTACTCTTGCCGACCTCGCGACCTTCACTCATGAGTAGGTCGGCCTGACGCCAGACGGCAAATCCGAATCCTGGAAGTGACAGTTCCCGTCCGACCAGGCGCGCGTCCTGCGCATTGCCCAGCAGCCGTTCTCCCGGGCTGTCGGCGATGGTCGTCCGGGTCGGTTCGGCCCCCAGGTTGAACACGCAGTGCACGACTTCGCGGCCGTGGGTGCGGCGAAACCGCAGAACGGGCTCTGGCGCGTCTTCGAAGCGGATGCCGCCGAGTCTCAGTGCCGCGCTCGACCGGCGCGCAGCAATGGCCCGCCGCACCGCGTTCAGCACCGAGCCGGAGTCGTGTTGCTGCGTGTCCACCGCCAGTGCGGCATGCGCCGGGTCGCTCGGCAACCAGGGCGGCACGTTGGAGAAGCCCGCATGGGGGGCATCGTGGCGCCACGGGAACGGTGTGCGAGCGCCGTCGCGCCCCAGGTTGTGTGGCCAGAAACGGATTCCCTCGGGGTCGCGCAAGTCCGCGCGGGCTACACGGGCCTGGGGCAGGCCGAGTTCCTCCCCCTGATACAGGAAGATGGTGCCGCGCAGGCACATCAGCAGGCAGACGAGCATTCTGGGGAACTCCACCGATGCGGAGTCGCCGCCCCAGCGGGTGGCGACCCGCTCGACATCGTGATTGGAAAACGACCAGCTCGGCCAGGCCGCATCGCTGGTCCAGGACTCCAGCGTGTCGCGAATGAGGGAAGCGGACAGCGGGCCGGTTTCGAGCAGTTGAAAATTGTAGGCTGTGTGAATACGTTTGGGCCCTTGCGTGTACTCCATGCTTCGCGCCACGTAAGACTGGCTGCCGATTTCGGCCACCATCATCCGCTTCGGGTAGCTGTCGGTCAGTTGGCGCAGTTGTTCCGCGAACTTCAGGTTTTCGGGCAGCGACCGGTCGTAGAGGTGGCGCTGATACTGATAGGGACGCGTTGCCTCCGTGTCGCCCGACGGGGGGTTGTCGCGCAGAGCGGCATCGCAGTAATAGAAGTTTGCTACGTCGAGCCGCAGTCCGTCCACGCTCTTGTCGAGCCAGAAACGGGCGATGTCGAGAATGGCGCTTCTGACCCCGGCGTTGTGGAAATTGAGGTCGGGCTGCTCGCTCAGAAAATTGTGCAGGTAGTACTGCCGCCGTGCCGCATCCCAGGTCCAGGCGGGCCCGCCGAACAGTGACAGCCAGTTGTTCGGCGGGGTTCCGTCCGGCCTGGGGTTCGCCCAGACATACCAGTCCGCACGGGTGTTGTGACGGTTGCGGCGGCTTTCCTGGAACCAGGGGTGCTCGTGGGAGGTATGGGAGTAGACCTGGTCGATAATGACTTTCAGTCCGAGTGCGTGAGCGGCGGCGACCAGCGCCTCGAAGTCGGCCATGGTTCCGAACACCGGGTCGATGTCCCGGTAATCGGAAATGTCATAGCCGAAGTCGGCCATGGGCGAGCGGAAAATCGGTGAGAGCCAGAAAGCATCCACGCCCAGGCGCCGGACATAGTCCAGTCGCGCGATGATGCCGGCCAGGTCGCCGGTGCCGTCGTTGCTGGCATCGTAGAAGCTGCGTGGATAGATCTGATAGACGACCGCACCCTGCCACCAGGGGGGTTGCCCACTGAGCGACGGGGCGCTGCGGTCGCAATGCCCGCTGCCGGTCCCGTGCGTGTTCATGCGGCCGGCTCTCTTGCCCACAACTGCCGCCACCACAGCGGTGTCAGCAGCACCGCGGCGAGTACCAGCAGCAGCGGCGTGAGAACCGTGTCGCCGGGCAGCTTCAGCAGCAGTCCGGCAATTCCCGCCAGCATGAACAGCAGCGAAGCACCGCACGCGAGGGTCGCGAACAGCACCCGCCGGAAACCGGCCTGCAGCGCAGCCGGACTGTCGCCGGCCAGCCTGGCTGTCCGATTCCAGAAACCGAGTGGGCGCACCGTCCGGTAAAACTCCAGCAATAGCCGTTGTTCGGTTCGCGGCGTCGTCAAGGTGACGATGAGCACGCCGGCCGTGGAGACGAGAACCATGGTTGCCAGCCGTATCCAGTCCCTATCGTCACCAGGAAACGCCCGCAGCAGGATTGGGCCGGCGACCAGCGCAATAGCCATGGCCGCGAACTCCGCCTGGATGTTGATGCGCTCCCAGATCCAGCGCAGCATCAGCACGCCACCGATGCCGGCTCCGAACAGCAAAGATATCTTCCATCCCTGTTGAATGGAGGTCAGGTTGGCCGCTACCAGGCAACCCAACAGCAGCACTGCGACCGAGGCGATGCGCGCCACCAGCACCAGTTCCCTGTTCGAAGCGTCGCGCTCGAGCCAGAACCGGCAGACGAAGCGCCGGTAGACATCGTTGGTGATGTAGCTCGAGCCCCAGTTGAGGTGCGTATCGAGCGTGGAAGCGAAGGCGGCAAGCAGGGCCGTGACCATCAGCCCGCGCGCGCCTGCCGGCAGGAAGTCATCGATGCCGCTGAGAAAGGTCCTTTCCCTGGATGCGGCAAAGGCGGGGTCCAGGGCGTCGGCCGCTGTAAAGGGATAGAGCACCAGCAGGGCGACGCCGATGATCAGCCAGACGATGCTGCGCGCCAGGATCTGCGCCCAGGAAAAAACCACTGCGGCGATGCGTGCTTGCCGGTCTGCGGAACAGGCCATGAAGCGCTGTGCCAGGTAACCGGTGCCGTCGCTGTTCATGTGAAACAGCCATTGCAGTCCGACAATGGTGAGAAAGGGCAGCAGCGCCCCTTCTGGCGTTGGCGTGAACGACAGCATTGCCCGGGCGTGGCTGTCGCCGTACAGCGCCAGGACGCGTTCCGTCAAGCCCGACAGACCGCCGCCGGCCCCGACCAGAATGACGGCGAAGACGATGCTGCCGCCCATGGCGAAGCCGAATTGCAGAATGTCGCTGGACACGACACCGCGCAGGCCGCCGGTTGTCGAATACAGCCCCACGAACGCCAGCATCAGGCCGATGCTGATGACGTTGTTGGCGGTTGCCAGATGCGGTGCATGCTCACCCGCGCCGGTCGCAAGCGCGAGCCCTGCCCAATCGGTTGCGTCGAGCACCGACTGATAAACGGCATCCGGCAACCAGGTGTGCCAGGGCAGGAAGAATTCCGAGATCTGCAAGGCGGCCAGCAGCACGAAGCCGAGCGCGAACGAGTTGATTACCACCCCGAAGTACAGGGCCTTGATCAAGCGCAACGGCAGGCGCCAGTTGCCGCTGTAGCGGATCTCCACGAATTCGGCATCGGTCAGCACGCGGGCGCGCCGCCAGAAAGCCGCGAACAGGAAGCCAATCAGCAGGATGGCGAGAGCGTAGATCCACACGCGCCAGAGCGCGAATATGCCGGCGGTGGCGATCAGTCCACAGAACAGCAGCGGTGAATCGGTGGCGAACTGGGATGCCGCCATGCTGACCCCGGCTTTCCAGCCCTTGAGGTCGCGCCCGGCGAGGTAGTACTCCTCAAGCCCCTTCGAGGCTCGCCTGCGCGCCCGCAGGCCGGCGGTTACCGAACACACCACGAAGATGAGCAGAATCAGCAGATCGATACCGGGCATCAGGTCCTCTGTGAAGGCTCATCGATGGCGGATGCCGGCGGTCGGCCCCGTGCCGCGAAATACAGCCGGCTGCCGATGCCGATCGGAAGCCTCGATCTCAAGTCATCTTGACGGGCGCATGATATCGATAACATTGACGTTTGCAAAGGCAACGCGATCGACCGCGAGGGGCAGTGGCGGACTCAGCTAATGTCCACGGACTCCAGCAGACCCGGGCGCACCAGGGGCCGGGTGCGCTTGCGCTCGTACTTGCGCGCCGGTGTATTGACGATGTCTGTCAGCTCTCCGGCAGCCAGCCCCGTGGCGATGCGCTCGGGGTTGGCATCGGCGTAGGTGGTGGTGCGCTGGCGCGGTTGGCGGCCGGCGGCTTCGATCATGGCGGCCATGCGCTGTGGCGAGGTTTCCTGCCCGTGGCTGGTGCCGGCGGCGCGGCTGATGCTCTCGTTCATCAGCGTACCGCCCAGGTCGTTGCAGCCGGCATTGAGACAGGCGGTGAGGCCCGCATGGCCCATCTTCACCCAGCTTGCCTGGATGTTGAGGATGTGCGGGTGCAGGGCCAGCCGGGCCACGGAGTGCATCAGGATCGCTTCGCGGAAGGTCGGCCCCTTGCGCGCCCGGCCCTTGAGGTACATCGGCGCCTCCATGTGCACGAAGGGCAGCGGCACGAACTCGGTGAAGCCGCCGGTGCGCTTTTGCAGGTCACGGATGCGCAGCAGGTGCCGCGCCCAGTTTTCCGGCCGCTCCAGGTGGCCGTACATGATGGTGGAGGTGGTCTTGAAGCCTACGTTGTGTGCCGCCTCCATGACCGAAAGCCACTGGCCCGTGTTGATCTTGTCGGCGCAGATCACCTGCCGGATCTCGTCATCGAGTATCTCCGCGGCGGTACCGGGCAGCGTGCCGAGACCCGCTTGCTGCAGCCGTGCGAGGTAAGTCTCGAGATCGAGGCCGAGTGTTTCCGCACCCTGCCACACTTCGAGGGGCGAGAAGGCGTGCACGTGCATATCGGGCACGGCGGCCTTTACCGCCCGCACGATTTCAATATAGGTGTCGCCGGTGTATTCAGGGTGAATGCCGCCCTGCATGCACACTTCCGTGCCGCCACGGGACCAGGCTTCCCGGGTGCGCCGCTGAATCTCCTCATGGGAGAGGTCGTAGGGCCGGCCGCGCAGGTTCTCCGACAGCTTGCCCTTGGAAAAGGCGCAGAACTGGCACTTGAAGTAGCAGATGTTGGTGTAGTTGATATTGCGGTTGACGACAAAGCTGACGGTGTCGCCGTTGACCGACTCACGCAGTGCGTTGGCGGCCTGGGTGACAGCGGCGAAGTCATCGCCCCGGGCCTGGAACAGGCGCACGACTTGCGCCTCCGACAGGTCATCGCCGTCGACGGCCCGGTCGAGAATCGCCTGCAGGTCGGCCGACACGGCGGATGGCGCTGCGTGTATGGCGTTCAGGTCCCGCTCCGGCGGGTCGGCCTGTTCGCCAGGGGACCAGTCGTCGGTACGGGGAAAGCCCTCCGCATCGATCAGGTTCAAAACCTTCGTGTGCAGTTCCGGCGCTACCCAGATGTCCAGCGCCCGGGCGTAGGCAGGGTAGACGGTAAGCCGCTCGTGCAAGTGCTTGCCGGCGCTGGCGGTCTCCCGGGCGAGCTCGTCGAGGTGTGGCCAGGGTGCTTCAGGGTTCACGAAATCAGGGGTAAGCGGCGATACCCCGCCCCAGTCGTTGATGCCGGCATCGACGATCTGCGGCAGTACCCCCGGGCTCAGGTTGGGCGGTGCCTGAATGCTCATTTCCGGGCCGAAGATCAGCCGGGCGACGGCGAGGGTCCACAGCAGTTCGTCGAGGTCCGGTTCCGGGGCCTGGGCCATCTTCGTTTCCGGCTTGGCCCGGAAATTCTGCACGATGACTTCCTGGACATGCCCGTACTCGGCATGGATGGCGCGGATCGCCAGCAGCGACTCGATGCGTTCGCGCCGGGTCTCGCCGATGCCGATGAGGATGCCGGTGGTGAAGGGGATGCGAGCCTTGCCGGCATCGACCAGCGTCTGCAGGCGCACGGCCGGTACCTTGTCGGGCGAGCCGTGATGCGGCATGCCCTTCCCGCACAGCCGCTCGGAAGTGGATTCCAGCATGATGCCCATGGACGGCGACAGGGGACGCAGACGCGCCAGTTCGCCCGGCGTC
>CAZNFI010000032.1:0-21651 GCA_964572185.1 uncultured Pseudomonadales bacterium | reverse complement strand
GGTCTGGGTGTTCATCTTCGCGTTCTTCTATCTCTGGTAAGCGCACGGTAGCAATAGGAAATTCACCATGTCTGACGAAGGTCAACAACATCCGATCGCCATCTATTTCTGGGTCTGGGGGCTGCTGTTCGTACTGAGCGCGGCCTCGTACATGGTCGACTACATGGCGTTCCAGGGCTACCTGCGCTGGAGCCTGATCATCATCTTCATGATGCTGAAGGCGGGGCTGATCGTGGCGGTGTTCATGCACATGATGTGGGAGCGCATGGCCCTGATCTACGCCATCCTGGTGCCGCCGCTGGTAATCATCGTGCTGGTGGGCCTGATGGCCGGGGAAGCGGACTACACCTGGCTGACCCGCATGGAGTTCTTCACGTTCATCTTCTGATCGGCCGCAAGCGCCTCTCCGCCGAGGGGCGGCCCCGGGGGGCCTCGGCCGCTAGCAGGGAATGACCGCCGGCATGGCGTGATTTCCGTCGCCTTGTCGGCAACGTTGGCATCACGGCGTAGCGGCCGCGGCACAATCCGCAAACGCAATCCGCTGTTTCAGGAATGCTCCGCGGCGGTGGCGATCGTTTGATGCTCCGGCCAGCCGGGGAAATTCAACCGGGTATCGGCACCCAGACGTTGCACCAACCCTTGGCGGCGACCAGTTTGCCGGGGAGTATCACGCAGGTTCCCCAGCCTGCCTCGGTTTCCGCGTATTGGCCGCAGTTGTCGCAGAACTGGTCTTCGCCGGCGGGAAACATGTTGTTGGCGGGTGCGGCCCGTTTCGGGAACTTTTCGGTATCGACATCGGCGGCGTCGTGCTTGTAGCCGAAAGCCACCGCCAATGGGTCGTCTTCCGTTATCTTCACCTCGCCCGCGGCCCAGGCCCTGTTCGTTCCCAACAGGTTGAGCAGCGGGATCGCGGCAATGCCGGTGGAGTCCCGCAGGAAGGTACGTCGTGATTTCATGTGCGCCTCTCTGGTCTGCCTCAGTCTGAAAGTGTGCCAAAGCCGGCAAGTATTCCTCACCTCGCCGCCGGACGCCACCGGTTCTTTCTCACATGCAGGGCGACGCGAGTTGCCCGCCGCGACGTTAGCCAGCGCCAGGCTCCGGCCGGCTGACCGCGCCTGTTCGTCATCGGGTGCGGTTAGAGCAGGTCGAGGATGCGGCTGTACTTCAGTACCAGTTCGCGGCGCGGCTTGCCGAGGCCGCGCTCGTCGAATTCGTTGTAGACCAGGAAGAAACCCGTGTTCGCCGATTGCAGCCAGGCGAAGCGCAGGTTCGCCCCCAGGGCGTCGTTGCGGTCGTCGTATTGCACCAGCGCCTGCAGCGAGATGCTCGGCGTGAACGAATAGGTGGCCCGGAGCCGGCCCACGTTGACCTGGAAGCGCGTGTCCGGCAGCTTGAAGCGGTTGTAGTTCCAGGACAGCTCCGAGGTGAACTTTTCGCCGATACGGTAACGCAGCACGGGTTCCGCGTTGATCCGGGTGCCCCCGAAGCGTCCCCCGAGCAGCGACCTCACCTGGAAGCTCAAGGGTGCCGCCTCGTCGGTCTGGAAGACCAGCTGGGCTTCGGCATGATCGTAGTCGCCGGCGGGAATGGGCTTGCCGCTGACGATCTCGAACGGTTCGCGGACGCCTTCGTGGGTGAAGTTGACGCCGGTGTGGATTTCCAGGCCCGAGTTCCATTCCCAGTGTGTGTCGACATGCACCCAGTTGGACTCGTGGTAGCCGTCCTCGTAGCCCCAATAGCCGAAATAGCCGATGTGCGGCCGGATTTCGTGCAGGCCCATCAGATTGCTCGGGCGGATGCGGCGCAGGAAGTAGGCGCCGGCCCGACGGTAGGAGTTGCGCGCCAGAAAGCCGACTTCGGGATTGAAGTTGGTGGCTACCTCCGTGAAAGTGACGCTGTGCGACCACCGCTCCGTGGAGCGGTTCGCCTCCACCTTGAAGGCGTGATCGTCGCCGGTCAAATCCGGGGAATCGGTCTTCGCCAGCCACCCGCTGAGGTTGATGTGCTCGCCGATGCCCCAGCGGCCGTCGATGGCGTAGGTGCGGTTGTGATCGTCGCCCTTCGCCACGAAATGGCTGCCGTCGCCCTGCCGGTTGACCGCCAGTACACCCACACCGGAGCGGTTGGGCAGTTCGTAGTTGACGCGGGCGACGGAGTAGTCGTTGCGGGGCGCGGCTCCCGGGACGGCCTTGGAGCGCATGTGCAGCAAGCCGACGTTCGTTCGCGCCCCGACCTTGCCGGAAAGCCGCAGGCCTCCTTCAATGGGTATGGAGGTGCCGTTTTCGGCGATGCCGATGCGGCGGCTGAAGAACAGTTCCACCTCCTGGGGATTGCCCACGGTGAACTGGCCGGCGTTCTCCAGGAAGAAGGGGCGCTTCTCCTCGAAAAACAGGCTGAACCGGTCCAGGTTCGCCTGCACGTTGTCGGCTTCCACCTGGGCGAAGTCGGTATTGTAGGTGGCATCCAGCGTCAGGCTGGGCGTGACCGAGTACTTGATGTCCACGCCGAATTCCCCCTCGCCGTCGGTGCCGTCGATGCGACCGCCCCTGGTGCCCTTGCCGAGCCCATAGGGGATTACCTTGAGGTTCCGTTGTGCCGGGAGGCTGACGCCTTGCAGGGTACCCGCCATGGAGACCCGGTAGAGGTTGTACTGGCGGGACAGCGGCGCCCAGAACGTTTCCTCGTTGTTGCGGCGGATGTTGCGCTGGAAGTTGATGCCCCAGGACTGCTCGGCGCCACCGGCGTAGCGCAGCGACTTGAATGGAATGGCGATTTCCGTGCTCCAGCCGCGCGGGGTGATGGCGCTGGCGACCGACCAGGTGGTGTCCCAGTTCAGGTTCAAGCCGGTAAGGCGCCCACGGCGGGCTCCGGTCGCTTCCTTGGTCACCTGGGCGTCGTACTGGATGCCTGCCGGGTTGGTGCCGAACACGAAGCCGTTCTGGCGGTCGCGAAAGGTGTCGAGAATGACCTGGAAACTGTCGGTGTCGGTCAGATTGCTGTCACGCCGGCTGTCGGCGACGATGATCGCGGACGGTTGGTCGTCGTAGCAGACGGCGCCGATGTACAGCGTGTCGTCGGTGAATGCGACGAACACCTCGGTGCGCTGGGTGGCGGGCTGCCCTTCGTCCGGCCTGGTCTGTATGAATCCGCTGGCCGGCGGTACGCTGCTCCAGGCGGGGTCGTTGAGGACGTGCCCATCGATGACGGGGGGGGCATCGATGGCACCAGCCTGCATGACGGGAGCGGCTGCTGATGCCTGCGCAGCCGGCGTCAGGAGCATGGCGAACGCGGCCGCTGCTGCAAAGGCAACGCGGTTCAATTGGCGCGATGCCGTGGTTCAGCGCCTGCGAACGCAGTCCGCGGCAGCGAATTCAAGGCGGATGGCGGCATGTCTGTGTGATTGAAGGTGTGGTCGGTCAATACGCAAGTATAACGCAAGGGTGAGGGGCAACCGCCGGTAGCCTGCCTGGGCCCGGTCGAAATGGCGCCGTCAATGGCTTCGCCCGTGACCCGAGTTCGGGCCTGGCGCCTCGTGGCGGCCAGCTCCGAATGGCGATTAACCGCTTGGTTCCTGACGCCTTATAAGTTACGATTCACATCTTTGCGAAGTGGGCTCGGTTCCGCGATGGCGCTCTATAATGGGTCGAATATGGCGGAACGGTGATCTAGAATTGGCACTCTAGGCACAGGATGGTTGGAATGTAGACAAGGTCATTCCGCCGATTTGTTCATTTTAAAAATACAAACGAACGTTGGCAGTTATGGTTGCGACCCCGACGGAGAGTGGGTTACCACTACACAACGCGAAATTCGAGGGGCTGGCTGACGCGTTAGATTACGCGGCAGGCGGTCGTGGCGGATACAACTTCTATGACGGTTCCGGCCGGCTTGAGGCCGTGCTGTCGTACAACGAGTTGCGTGCCGATGCCCTCCGACTTGCACGACGCCTGAGCGGTCTCGGCCTGCCGCGCTATTCGCGCGTGGCGATCATTGCCGACACCGCGCCGTTCTTTCACCGATTCTTCTTTGCCGCGCAGTATGCCGGCTTCATTCCCGTACCTTTGCCGGCCGCCATCCAGATGGGCGGTGGCGATGCCTACGTCGACCAGATCCGGCGGATGATGGACAGTTGCGGCGCCCGCGTGGCGGTGGCTCCGGATGGCTATCTCGACCTGCTGAACCGCGCGGTGCAGCCCCTGTCCCTGGCCATGGCCGGCAGCCCCGCGGATTTCGATGCCCTGCCGGAAGCCGGCCGGTTGCCGCGGCCGCTCGCCGGCGACGAATCCGCTTACCTGCAGTACACCTCGGGCAGCACGCGCTTTCCCCGGGGCGTCGAGATGTCGCAACGGGCGGTGTTGAGCAACCTGCGCGAGATTGCCGATATCGGCGCCAGGTTCCGCAAGGACGACCGGCTGGTCTCCTGGCTGCCGTTCTACCACGACATGGGCCTGGTCGGCTTTGTGCTGGTTCCGCTGATACGCGCCCTGTCGGTGGATTATCTCAGCCCGCGTACCTTCGCCATGCGGCCACGTCTGTGGCTGAAGCTGATCTCCGACAACCGTTGCACCGTTTCATCCTGTCCGCCCTCGGGCTACGGTCTGTGCGCAACCCGGCTGCGCGTCGCCGACCAGGAGAGATACGACCTTTCCCACTGGCGCCTGGCCGGTGTCGGGGCGGAACGCATCGATCCCAGGCTGCTCGAGCGTTTCAGCCAGTTGCTGGAGCCGTCAGGCTTCGACCCCAAGGCGTTTGTCGCCTGTTACGGCATGGCCGAGTGCGGGCTGGCCGTGAGCTTCGCGCCCCTCGGCCAGGGCGTTCACATCGACAAGGTGGACAAGGAGCGCGTCATCGCTTCCGGTGAAGCCAGGCCTTGCGCCAATGATGCGGAGGCTCTGAAGCTGGTCGATTGCGGGACAGTGCTGCCGAGCTACGAGTTCCGCATCTGCGATGCGTTGGGCCGGGAAGTCGCCGAGCGCCAGTGCGGGCGCATCATGGTACGCGGCCCGAGCGTCATGCGCGGTTATTTCAACGATCCGGAAGCCACCGCCGAGGTTCTCGACGAACACGGTTGGCTGGAAACCGGCGATATCGGCTATCGCCGCGGCCGCAACGTAGTGGTCACCGCACGCAGCAAGGATGTCATCATCATCAATGGCCGCAATATCTGGCCCCAGGATCTGGAGCAGTTGGCCGAAAGCTGCCCGGGCGTGCGCACCGGTACGACCACGGCTTTCGAGGTCACCCAGCCCGGTGGCGGCCCGCTGGTGGTCGTGGTGGTGGAAAGCAAGCACGATCGCCCCGAGCTGTCCCGGGACATCCGCTCCCTGGTGCGCCAGCACTTCGGAGTTCCCTGCCATGTAGACATTGTCCCGCCGAGAACACTGCCCCGCACCTCGTCGGGCAAACTCTCCAGAACCACGGCGCGCGCCGGCTTTCTGGAGCGGACGGGTTGGGGCGCAGATGGCTGGCCCCTTCCGAAACAGCAAACGGGGGCCTGATTCAAAAGGAGGTGAAGAACCGCCTCCAGGGAACATTCGCGGTTACCGGTCTCACCGGATTCATTGGTGCGCGCCTGGCCGGAAAGTTATTGGGGCTGCATGCCGGGGTGCGCGCGATCGTGCGCTCGCCGCACAGCCTGGATGCGGCTATCCGGCAGCGACTGGCACCGCTCGACGACCCCGATGGCCTCACCGAGGCGCTTGCCGGCGTCGATGCGGTGGTGCATCTGGCCGGCGCTGTCCGCGGCCGCAGCATCGAGGACTTTCGCGCGGCCAACATCGATGCCGTGGCCAACCTGTGTACAGCCATCGATCGCCAGTCGCCGCGCCCGCCGTTGTTGTTGATCTCGAGCCTTGCCGCAAGCCGGCCGGAGCTGTCCGATTACGCAGCCAGCAAGTACGCGGGGGAGCAGGCGCTCGCCGCCTGGCCGCATCTCGACTGCACGATCTTGCGCCCGCCCGCGGTGTACGGGCCCGGCGAACGGGAAATGCGGCCACTGCTCGACTGGATGCGGCGGGGCCTTACCCTGGTCCCCGGCAATCCCGGGCAGCGCCTGGCGTTTCTGCATGTGGACGACCTTGCCGATGCCATCGTTACGTGGCTGCGCGAGCCGGCCCGGTGCCGGCATGGGCTGTTTCATATCGACGACGGCATGCCGTCCGGCTACGATTGGCCGGCCATCGTCCGGGCGGTCGGAGCACCGCGTAACCGGACTGTCGTCCTGCCGGCCGGCCTGCTGAATGCAGTTGCAAGGCTCAACCTGGCGCTGTCCGGTGTTTTGGGCTATGTACCCATGCTGACGCCCGGCAAGGTGCGGGAGTTGACTCAGGGGTCTTGGCAGGGTGACGACGGATCGTTCGGTGTGCTCACCGGTTGGCGGCCCCGGTTCGACCTCGAACGTGGATTGGAGCATACGTTTGGCGGCAGATGACATGAACGCGATTGAGCAGACATTGTGCGCAATACTTGCGCAGACCGTGACGCTTGCCGGCCCGGTCAGGCCGGAGACCGACCTGCTCGACGAACTGGCGCTGGCTTCGGCGCAGGTGATGGAGTTCATCATGGAGGTGGAAGACCATTACGACATCGCGCTGGAGCAGGAAGCGCTGGCCGACGTGCGCACCATCGGCCAATTGGCCCTGGCGGTGGTCCGGGCTCTGCAATGAAATTGCTGGACAAGTTTCGGGAAATCGCCGAGTTGCGCCGCGGGCTCGGCGATATCGACCCCACCCGGGTGGTGATCGACAGCCTGGAGTCGCCCACCCGGGGCGTCATTGAGGGCCGCTCGACGATCCTCGCCGGAACCAACAATTACCTCGGGCTGACCTTTGACCCACAGGGTGTCGAGGCGGGGCGGGAGGCCCTGTCCCGGGCCGGAACCGGCACCACCGGTTCGAGAATGGCCAACGGCACCTACGCGGGACACCTGGCTCTCGAGCGGGAATTGGCCGACTTTTACGGCTATCCCAACGCCATGGTTTTCTCCACCGGCTACGCGGCCAACCTGGGTGCCCTGGCGGCTCTTGCCGGCCCCGACGATGCGGTGATGCTCGATGCGGACGCACATGCGAGCCTGTTCGACGCCTGTCGAATGTGTCCGTCCAAGGTCTACACGTTTCGCCACAACGATCCGGTCAGCCTGGACAAACGGCTGCGTAGGCTGGGCGAACAGGCACAAAGAACCCTCGTGGTCATCGAGGGGCTCTACGGCGTACTCGGCGACCGGGCACCCATTGTCGAGATCGTCGAGGTCAAGGCCCGGCACGGCGCTTGCCTGTACGTCGACGAGGCCCACTCACTGGGTGTTCTCGGCGAACACGGGCGCGGCCTCGCCGAGGAGGCCGGCGTTCTCGACCAGGTCGACTTCATCATGGGCACATTCAGCAAGAGCCTCGGTACCACCGGAGGCTTCTGTACCAGCCGGCACGAACAGCTGACGCTGTTCCCCTACACGAGCCGCCCGTACATGTTCACGGCTTCGCCGTCTCCGGCGGTGGTCGCCTGCACGCGTTCCGCGCTGCGCGCGCTACGTGCCAGGCCGGAACTGAGACAACGGCTGTGGCACAACGCCACCAGGTTGTTCGAGGGATTGACCCAGCTCGGGTTGCAGGTGGGCGAGGCGCCCTCGCCGGTGCTTGCCATTCGCCTGGACGACCGCCCCCGGGCGCTGGCCGCCTGGCGTGGCCTGTTGCGCGAAGGGGTCTACGTCAACCTGATGTTGCCGCCCGCGGCGCCGGGTGGCACCAGCCTGCTGCGCATGAGCATGAGCGCGGCGCACACCGACGCACAGGTCGACGAGATTGTCGCCGTGTGCCGGCGGGTGTTGCTGGAGGGTGCGGATCTCACTTGAACGCCCCGCTTCGATACAGGCGCCAGACCAGCGGCCAGGCGAACAGGAACGGGTAGCGCCGCTGGCGCTCGGTCGCCTCGAGGCGCACGCCGGAGTGCCGTTCCACCTTCCACAGCATGTAACCCACGGGGTCCTCGAAGGTGGCCACCGACTTGAGCAGGCGGGCGGCTGACAGCAGCTTGCCGATCGACTGGCGAATCAGCCAGCAGAGCGGGCGCCCCGGACCGGCCGGGCGGCGTTCGTACAGGGCATCGTAGTAGGCCGCATTCGTCTCATAGATTTCTTCGAATTTGATTGGCCGCTCGGAGCGCAGCTCGGCGGCGTAGGTGCGTTGCAGCAGGCCGCTCCAGTAGGCGGCCGGCGTGTTCAGCTCCTGTGGCGACCGCATGGCGTCGAGCAAGCGGCGTGCCGACGTGGCGGCAATGTACTGCAGGCGTGCTTGCAGTTCGGCGTTTCGGCAGTACAGCAGCCGGCAGGGCTGTGCGAACCGCGCCCAGAAGTAGGGGTGCACATCCAGCGTCACGGCATTGAGCAACTGACGGGTGCGCAATACGCTGACCTTGGCGCGCACCTCGCCGCCGCGCATCACGTAGACATTGGGGGGCAGCAGGCCGCCGAGCCAACGCTCCAGCCGGGGCGCGACCGGAAACTCGGAAAGCACGACATACAGGTCGGGCATGGCTGAGGTGTTGCCGCGCAGATACGAACCGTACAGCAGAACCGCATCGACACAGGCCCCGAAGCGTTCCTGGACGGCGGCCAGCAATGCTGCCAGGCGCGGCTCGGCGGAGACAGCCTCGATCGCGCGTTTTGCCGGTCGTTCAGCCATAGGCACGGCGGGTGCTAGAAAACGTACGAAAACTTCTGGGATTGTGCTGTTGCGCCGCATCCTCGGCCAGCCAGGAAGTGAGAGGGCCGCTGCGCGCCCGCACATACCCGGCGAAGGCCAGACGCAGCAGCAGGACGATGCTGCAGACCAGTGTCCACAGTGCCACCAGTTCGAATCCGAGGCCCGGTTCACCGAGTGTCCAGGCGCCGGTCATCAGCAGCAGGCAAGGGTTGCGTCGGGCGGTGAACAGGCGGAACCAGGCGTCGAAGGGGCGCCAGGCAAACAGGCTCACGTTGCCCAGCGCGTGGAAGGCGCCCTCAATCAGCCGTCCGGCCACGTAGCCGCCGACCATGCAGGCCAACAGCGTCTCGAAACCGACCCCCAGGCGGGGTTCGAAATTTACCACCGACAAGCCCCACAACCAGTACCAGAAGGGCGGGTGCAGGATATCCATGCCGTGATCCAGCCAGTGACCGAACTTGCTCGATTGCACCGTCACCCGCGCCAGCTTGCCGTCAACGGTGTCCAGGTAGGTCATGAACCAGCCCAGCAACAGGCCCCAGAAGTACAAGCCCTCATGGAACAGCCAGCAGGTGGCCAGCATCAGCGCGAAGCCGGTCAGGGTCACGGCATTGGGGGTAATGCCAAGGTTGGCGCACCAACGCACCATGGCCTTGGCGGGCACCGGCCACCACCACTTGGTGATGAAGTCGGTTATGCCCTTGTACGAAATACCGTACAGGCGGTCCTCGAGAGCGCCCGCCGATCCGGGCTCTATGGCCTGCAACAAGGGCGGTTCGGTTTTTCGCAGTTCGGCCTCGAAGCCATCGAGATCACGCGCGTTTATGGTCGCGATCGATGTGTTCGGGTAGGCCTTTGCTCCCTGCCCGGGATGCGCGGTCGAACCCACCGCCGAGACAGTATCGTCGCCGCTGCCGGAGCCCTTGGCGACTGTGGTGCCGGCGATGGAAGCATTAATGATGTTCCAGGCGGTCTGCGCCGATGCCGCCTCCACGTGGGCTGCCGCCGGCGTGTCTCCATCCATCAGCATGCCCTGGTGCTGCAGCAGCCCGGCAAGCGTGCGCAGGTCGTAGGCGTAGTCGGCGCGCAGCACCAGAGCCTGCTCCCCGGCGGCAATGGCTGCAGGATCGGTGGCCAGGGCAATGCCCCCGATGGATTTCAGTTGGCGGGCGATACGCTCGGGGTTGGTCAGCCCCCACAGGCGTTCGTCCGAGGATCCGACGATCAGCGCAATCGTCATTGCAAGTCACGGAACAAAAAGGGGATTATGTGACACCGTATGCGCTTGATCCACATTTCCGATCCTCACTTGACCAGCCTCGAAGGTCTGCCCACGAAATATTTCGTCGGCAAGCGGTGGCTCGGCCATGCATCCTGGCGCTGGCGACGTCGACACCGCCATCTGCGATCCATCCTCGATGACCTGTGCGCGGCGTTGCATTCACTGCACCCCGACCTGATCGTGGTAACGGGCGACCTCGTGCATCTGGGCTTGCCGGCCGAGATCGAGGCGGCCGCCGAATGGCTGCGCTCCCTGGGGCCGCCCGAGCGCGTGTTCCTGGTGCCCGGCAACCACGACGTCTATCGCGGAGACTCCTGGGCGGCGGTCGCCAGCTGCTGGGGCGACTACCTGCGCCTGGCGCCTCCGGTATCGGAGGAACCAGGCCATTGGGCCGGTTTCCCCACGCGGCTGAACATCGATGGGATCGAGGTGCACGGTCTCAACAGCGGCCTGCCGACACCGGTCTTTCAGGCTGCCGGGGAACTGGGCAGTGGCCAGTGCGAGCGGCTGGCGGCGCGCCTGGCCGGCGCCGCGCCGGACGCCTTTCGCATCGTTGCGCTGCATCACCCGCCGACCGCGGAAGCGGTGCCGGTGCGCAAGTCGCTGAGGGACATGGATCGCCTGGCGCCGGTTCTGAAACGGGCGCACATGGCGCTGCATGGCCACGGTCACTTCAACCGATTCTATCGGGCTGGGGCATTGCCGGTCTTCGCTACCAATTCCGCCTCCAAGGCCGATGCCTCCTTCCGCCGATTCGATATCGCCGACGATGGTGATGGCTGGCGCGTGGAGATGCGCCTGCAGTCGACCCGTCCCGCAGGACTCGTCACCACCGAAACCGCGTTCCTGCGCTTGACCCACTGACGGTGCCGAGGCAGCGGCGGTTCAGCGCTTGCGCTGCAACGCCGCCAGGGCTGCCGTCAGCGCCAGCAGGTCGGGTGTCAGGCTGGTGAGTGCCGGCGACAACTGGTAAAGCAGGCCCACCTGGCTGGCGGTTCGTTCCAACAGGTAGAACAGGATGCCGATGGCGCCGCCCAGTGTAAGGCGCGCGCCCAGCGATATGCTTCGCGTGGACCCGGTCACGAACGGCACGCCGAGCAGTGCCATGGCGGCAAGGCCGATGGGCAGGCTCAACTGGTGCCATAGAATCAGCACGTAACGGTGCGCGTCCAGGCCGTTCTCATGCAGATAGTCGATGTATCCGGCCAGATCGGTAGGCGCCAGCGCATTCTCGGCCTGGACAAAGGTGGCGAGTTGCTCGGCGCTGATGTTGTTGCGCCACGGCAGCCGGTCTGTGCGGCTCTGATGCGTTTCCAGGCTGTCGAGACCGGTCGTGGTCACATCGTGCAGCAGCCACTCGGTAGGACGCAGCACATCGGCGCTTGCCGCCTGGGTGAGACGCACGATCCGGCCGTCGTCATCGAATTCGTAAATCTCGATGTCCAGCGGCACCATGCCGTAGCGCACGTCCCCCACGCGAACCAGGCTGGAACCGCTTCGGGTCCAGTTCTCGTCGTCGCCTACGGAGGTATTGGCCAGGGCATGAGCGCGCAGTGACGCGGCACGGCGCTCGAAATCGGGGATGATGTACTGCGTTACCAGCGCCACGGAGCCGATGATGACGGCCAGCAGCGCCAGCAGCGGCCGGGTCAGGCGGCGCACGCTCAACCCGCCGGCGCGCATGGCGGTGATCTCGGACTGGTTGGCCAGCAACCCCAGGCCGAGTACCGTGCCGAGCAGGCAGGTGACGGGCAACACGTCGATGCCGATGCGCGGCAGCGAAAAGGCAACGATGCGTAGTGCATCGAGGCTGCTGAAGGTGCCCTTGCCGACATCCTCGAGCTGCTCGGCCAACTCGATGAAGCCGAACAGGCCGAGCAGCCCGAGCAGCACCGGGCTGCCGCCCCGGATCAGGGAAATGAACAGGTAGCGGTCGAGCAGCGGCATCAGGCGATGCGGCGCGATGCCAGCAGGCCCGTCGCCACCAGGGAAGCGAGGCCCAGGGGCACCCACCACAGGAATTGCAGCGTGCCCTGTTCGACGCCGGAACGCGCGATGCCTATGAAATTGAAGTACAGGGCGTAAACGGCAACCGCCAGCAGCACACGCCCGTAACGCCCACCGCGCGGGCGCGTGCGGCCGAGTGGCACGGCGATCAGCGCCAGCAGTACCGTGGACACGCCGGTGGACAGGCGCCACTGCATCTCGGCCCGGTCGTCGTTGAGGTCGGAGCCCGCCAGTTGCGCGGTGGGTATGGCCTTGGGCTTGTAGCCCACCGGATCCGGTGTCAGTGTCGGCGTCCAGATCGAAAAGGAGCCGAATCTGGCGATCAGGTCCGGCTCATCCCGGCCCTGCTTGTAGACGAAGGCGTCCTCGAGTTCGAGCCGATGGGCGTCCGGCCTGGCAAACGTCGACAGCTGCCCGCGCTTGCCGGAGATCACCTCCAGCCCCTGTGCCGTTCGGGAACGCACGAAAAGCCCGGCCAGTTCGCCGGTTCCGGCATCGCGCTGTTCCAGAAAGACCATCCGGTTCCGGTCGCCGTATACGTGAAACTGCCCAGGCACGATGTCTTCCAGATCCGCCGTGGCCCTGGCTTCCGCCTGGAATGCATAGAGACGCTCATAGGCCCAGGGCCTGACCAGCAGCGACAGCATGCCCACCAGCAGCGCCACTGCCAGCGACAGCCACACGACCGGTGCGACGATGCGGCCTTCGCCGAAGCCCCCCGCCTTGAGCGCCGTGATTTCATGATCGGAGTAGAACCGCCCCAACGTGACGATCATGCCGATATACAAGGCGATGGGAATCAGCACTTCCAGCGCGATGACCACCTTCAGCCCGGTCAGTACCGCAACCGCCGAGGCGCTCAGGACGCCCTCGTTTGCGTCCGCCAGAAAGCGCGTTAGGCTGTAAGCCATGAAGATGCCGACCAGCAGCAGCACCACGGCCAGCAGCGGTTTCGCCACTTCGCGAACCAGGTACCGGTGCATGATCATCGGTCTGCTGGTCCGTGGTTCGCTGTTGTCATGGGTACTGGGCGGGTCGGTTGCGATGGCGCAGCCGGCGTCCCCGCTGGCGGACGAAGAAGCGCCCATAGTAATTCGGGCCGACCGGGCCTGGGAAGGGGAAGACGGCGACGTTCTGTATCTGCAGGGAAGCTTCGAGATGCGTTCCGCCGAGTGGCGGGTGACCGCGCAGGACGCTGAAGTGCACGGGCCGGTGGAGGACCCGGAGCGAATCCTGGTGACCGGTCAGCCGGCCACGATAGTGTTCGACAGCGAGGGCTCCACGGTTAAGGGAGAGGGCCGGCGCATCGTGTACCGGCACCGCGAGGAGGTGATCGAGCTTTACGAACAGGCGGTACTCGAAACGGAAGACGTATCGATGTCCAGTTCCGCGATCGTCTACGATCTGAACAACGAGCGCCTGCGCTCGAGCGGCTCCGACGGCGTTGAGGTCATCGTGCGCCGGAGTCCTGAGGAAAGTTGAGAAGTGGCGCGCGACCCAATGCACGGCAAGACGGACGGGTTCACGCTGCCGTTCGGCAACCCTGGCCCCGCCCGACACTAACGCTCCGGTTGCCGGCAGGAAATTCGAACGGGAAACCAAATCACGCGACCAGGGTCTGACCCCGTAACCCGTTTGCCTGGGGGCAATCATGCCCTTCGATGTCGTTTCCGTTGCCGATGCCGGCCCTGTACCGCCGCCAAGCTGCGCGCGAATCCGGGCAGATTCGGCCGGCGCGATCGGCGGGCACAGGGGGCAGGCCAGCGCTGGCCTGCACGAACGCCGGGCCGCGCTCGATGACGGTCGCGGCAGATTCCTGGAATCGCACAAAAACCAGGGAATCGATCGCCGGCGAGGTGCAGTCACCCTGTCGCCGGCCGTTGCCGAGCTTCCGCAACTTGATGACCGCCACGTAGTCGAGGTGGCGGGTGGGCGGGGGAGGGCGGTGCGCAGTCCGCCGTACCTCTGGCCTGAACGGGCTGACAGGGTCGGGAGACCGGCCGCCATGGCGCTTGACCCCGCGCGACCGCATCCGTTTGGCCTGGCAAGCCGTGGCAAAAGTCCGCCGGCATTCGAACGCCCTTGCATCCCGCCTGACGGCGTCGCTTGGAAAGCGCCTCGTGGCTCAAATGCGCCCGATGTTCCCGCTCCTCTGTCCCAGCCGGTCATCGGGCACCGCGCCTTGCCGGGCGGGCGCACTCCATTGGCCACCCCTGGCTCCCCTCGCGGTGCTTCGCCGGACTTTTGCCACGGGTCGCTAGAGCCCGGGTTGCCCGGCGGTGCCGACAGGGCGCCTGCGCCGCCGGATCAGGGGCTTGACTGTTTTGCAATCCTGCGCAGATTGCGCGACATGAGAAGTCACAGTCTCCTGACTGCGCAAGCGGCAAACTACCGTCGCATTGACAAGACCACTTCATTGATCGGACAGGCAGTATTCGAGCGTCTCAGGCTCCATGGCGAGACAGACGAAGCGCGGAAACTGGAGGGCCACAAATACACCGGGGCCGAAGCAGCCTATGTGGGCCTCCAGCGCATGGCGAACGAAGCCGATACCGCTCGCATGACCCAGCGGGCCAGCGACATTCGGCAGGCTCTGCGGGAACTCGACGTGTACGCGAACGATTGCGTGCAGAAGCAGGGCATACGGCTGAGCGAGGCAATGCCGCCGCTCGCACCAGCCGTTGCGACCGTACAGCAAGCGGCCGAATGGCCAGCAGTCTACCGTCGGTTACGTGAGCTCCACACTTGCCCGGCGGTGCCCTTGAAAGCCGACATCGCCGAAGAGATCGACAGCAGAATCAAGGCCACCAATAAACAGATATATCGAGGCTTCAAAAAGCATGGCGGGACGCCCGATCGCCTCGAACGGTTTTCCGATGCAAAGCTGTCGGTCCCGGAACGCAGAGCCCTTGCTCTGCTGCACATGGCCGATGAGGAAGGCCGTTCCGTGGAAGGCGATCAGATTCGTGATTTTCTCGGCAGATCGGTGGGCTCCATGCGGGCGTTTCTGGATGAACTGCGCGAGGATCGCGATTTGAAGTCGCCTCCGATCACGCTGCCGGTGCAGGTGTCACCGGTAACCGCGAGCGCCGCCCCATCGTCGATTGGCAGCCAGGATCGGTCCGCGTGGCTTGCCGATTACCGCAGGCTGAACGAACTTGAGTGTTGCTTCAGGGACTTGAGGAAGTTTGATGTCGCCCTGTTGATCTCCGAACGAATCGCAGCAATCAATGACCGCATCTATAAGGGCTTCACTCGATTTGGTGGGACAAAGGAATGCCTCAAGGCGGTTGTGGACCCGACGCTTACGGGCGTGGAAAAGCGGTACTCTGCCCTGCTGGAGGTGGTGAAAGACCCCGACCGGGATCAGACTGTCGGCGTTCGCCTGTTCCTGGAAAGGATCGGGGTTACGACACGGGAGCAGTTGCGCGACATTGTCGAACAGCATGGCGACGTGGATCGTCCTGCGCCTCAGGCCTCGCCTCAGGCCTCGCCTCAGGCCTCGCCTCAGGCCTCGCCTCAGGCCGCGCCGACTGTGCCGGGCTCGGTCGCCGTGCCGCGATGTGAGCACTTGCCGACCATGGGTCAGCCACCCAGCACGCTTCCCGGTCAATCATGTGCCCCGGTGCCGGAACCCCGTATATCCACCCAACCCTCCAGTCCTCCGCGATTCCCTCAGGGCCGGCTGCCGACGGCATTCGACCTTGCCGGGCAGGTGCCGGCGTCGGGCTTTATGGCGCCGTCCGGCCTGGAGACCGGCAACGCTGATCTCGAAGCGTACCCGCGCAGCGGGACAGGCCGCTATACCGTCGATGCGGCCTGCACGGGCGAAACCGACCCGCCGGCCGCGACCGTGGCGGCAAGCGCATCCGGGTCTGGCGAAGCCAATTCGTTCTGGCTGCAGCCGTTCGACCCGGTGCCGGCTCCGGACAGTGTCTGGTTTGACCCCAGCTGGCACTTGACAGGAGCGGCTGCCTTTCCGGCGCTGCCCCCCGCCAAGGAAGCGCACCCGGAGCCCAGTGCCGCTGTGGCGTTCTCGAGGGCGGTGCACACTGGGCTGCCGTGCGCGGTGAATCCGCCAGGCGCAGGGAGCCCCGAGACCGCTGGATACGGTGAAGCTGCATGGCTCCCTGGTGGTGCCCCGCACCGTGAACGGCGGGAGGAACTGGTCTACCGGTTCATCGACCCGGACAACGTGCGGCTTGCCGAAGCAGCGTTGAGCGCGCATCGCATCGACAGATTCCGCTGGCCGCAGTCGCGTTGTCAGGCGGCGCTCGAGCACCTGCATTGGCTGCACAGCGTCGCCAATCTGGACCCTCAGGCCGCGGTGATGATGCTCGAACTCGATTGGCAGGCGCTCGAGCGGTTGGCGAACGTCCTCGATGACCCGGTGTGTTGATCCTGTGCGGCCGCATGCCTGTGGCTGCACCGATTGCGCACCGGCGTAAACGGCAGAACCAGGTTGCCTGGCGAGCAGTGATGGCGCGAAAGGGCTGGGCCGTACCGGGTCGGTGCGCAGGATCGTGCCGAGGCCGACGCCTGCGATAAGCGCTTTGGGTTTGGCGAGGCGCAGCAACCGTCGGCAGCCGGTTCCGAGCGGGGGTATGCGTGTCAGCCTGCGTCGGCGCTGCGGCGCAAGTCCCGCTGCCACCACCCTGGCACGGTGACGCTGGCGTAGTCCAGATCCTTCTGGTCGTCGATTTCGCACCAGCCGTGACCGGCGGTGCCAACTGTGCCCACGTGCCCCTGGCGAGCCAACAGGTCCACCGCGGAAAGATACCAGCGCTTCAATGTCGATGCCTCGAACATCATGGATTCGAGTTGCGTGCGAAACAGCCCGACTCCGGCGCCGCGAAAGCGGATCATGCCGATTGACTCGCCGCTTACCTCGCCGATCGGCAGCTTCTTGTCCACCCGCTGCAGCGCGCCGTTGTCGATGATCACCTTCATGTCGTCGTCGTCGTACTCCGCTTTTTCGTTGGTCACCAGGGTGATGTCGTGGGAGCCTGAACTGGTGATCAGGCGGCGGAACACCTCTGGTTCGAACATGGTGTCGCCATTGATCAGCACGAACGGGTCGGTCATCTCGTGGCGCACGATCCAGCAGGTGCCCAGGTTGTCGCAGTGTGCATAGAAGGGGTTGTGGGCGATGCGCACCGGCAGCTTCTCGAAGCGGTGCACGATGCTCCTGACCACCTCGGCGCGAAAGCCGGTGGCAACCACCACTTCGCTGGCGCCCGCGGCGGCGAGCGCCTCGAGTTGCCATTCCAGGGCGGAGCGGTCTCCGAGCAGCAGCGCGCATTTCGGCTGGTCTTCGGTAAGCGGCAGCAGCCGCTTGCCCTGGCCGGCACTCAGCAGAATCACCTTCATGAACGGGTCTTCGCAGTTAGGAGACGGAGCGGGCCGCGACCTTACGCGAAACGAGGTGGTCCTTCAATCGGTGCACGAGTGCCAGGATGGTCAACGTGGGGTTGGCCCAGCCGCCGGTGGGGAATACGGAGCTGCCGGCGACATACAGCCCGGAATAGCCGTGTACCGCGCAATTGCGGTCCACCACGCCGTGCCTGGGGTCGTCGCTCATGCGCGTGGTGCCCATGTGGTGATAGCCGGCGATGGGGTGGTTGCCGACCGTGGAATCGACCGGCCAGGCCAGGGAACCGTCGTCCAGCCAGGGCTCCGGTTGGAAATCGCCGGTCCCGAGTCGCGCCAGTTCCGCGCCGAGCGTCTCGCCGAGGCGGCGCAGCGTGTGCTTGTCCTGGGCACGGAATTGCCAGTTCAGGTTTGCCTTGGGATAGCCCAGCGCGTCGTTGCGGTCCGAGAGGGTCACCCGGCTGTCGGGATTCGGCGCCTGTTCGGCACGGATCATGACGCTCAATCGCTGGCCGGGCAGTTGTGCAAGGCCGCGTGTTACGGTGGCGGCAAGGCGCCGCTGGTAAACGTTGCGCAGGCTTCTGTAGACATGCCACAGGCGACGGTTTTCGCGGCTGGGGTGCAACTGGTGCTTCAGGCCCTGGTACAGGCGCCGGGCAACGTGCACACCCCGCTGGGGGTCGCGTTGCCACTTGAAGGTCAGGGCCGTATTCAGGATGCCCAGGCGTTGCTGCAGGGCTGGCGAGGGAACCAGCACTGCCGCCATGGGCACCGCCGCCGTACCCTCGCTGTCCGGCGCGGCGGCGCGGCTCGGAAAGCGTGTGCGAAAACTGTTCCACAGGCCGTAGGCGCCTGCCGAGCGCAGGTGGCCCAGGCGGCCGTGGGCGTGCTCCGTGAAGAAGCGCCCCACCTGGTCGTGGCGGTTGCCGATGCCCTGCGCTTCGACATCGCGCGACACCAGCAGCAGCCGGGCGTTCTCGATGCCGCCACAGGCCAGCACGAACACCGATGCCCGAACCAGCGCCCGGCGGCCGTCGAGGCCGGCGACCACCAGGTGTTTCAGGCGTCTCGCGGTCTCCGTGGCCTGCAGGTGCACGGCATTGGCGTGGATCAGCACGCGAATGTCGGCGCTGTCCAGAACGTCCCGGGCGCGCTCGGCGTTGAAGCGCTCCTTGCGTTCATCGAAACGCCAGAACGCGGTTCTGAAACAGTCGGGATCGAAGGGCGGCAAGGCAATGCCCCGGGCGCGCCAAGTGGCGTCGCCGTAGTCGAACGGCCCCAGTTCCAGGTCCCGGTGCGCGGCGCGGTAACCCGCGGCGAGGTCTTGCCTGGCGATTGGCCAGCCGCTGTGCGCCACCCAGTCGCGGCGGGCAAAGTCGATGTCGTCGAGCGGGGCGCAGCGCCCGCCCCAGATGTTGGTGGTGCCGCCGAAAAAACGCAGGCGGCTGTCCGGCAGTTCGTAGTAGGGCATGCCGAGGTTGTCGCCGACGCCCAGCGACTGGGTGACCGGGTCGTGGTCGAATCCGCCGCTTTCGACCAGGCAGATACGCAGGCCGCGACCTGACAGCCCGCGCGCCAGGGTGATGCCGGCCGCTCCGGCGCCGACGATGCAGATGTCGGCGGTCAGCGTGGCATCGCGGTCGACTTGGGCAAAATCAGTCAGCACGTCGCCGCACCCGTTCGTTCCAGCGTTTCAAGTTGGCCAGGGGTCGCCGCACATAGGCACTGGCGCGCAACAGCCGCAACAGCGCATCTCGGCAGGGGCCGGCGAACCCGGTCAAGGGCCGGTCGAGGTCGAGAAACAGGACTACCCGCGCCTCTTCGGTCGCATTGTGCACCTCGTGTTCGAAAGTGTCGTCGAAACACAGGCAGCGGCCGGCCCGCCAGTGCCGGGTCTGGTCGCCGACCCGGATCCGGCATGCCTCGGCCTCGGCGGGAATGCGCAGGCCCAGGTGACAGCGCACCACTGCCTTGGTCGGGCCCCGGTGCGGCGGAATGTGGTAGCCGGGCGCCAGAATGGAAAACCAGGCATTCTGCAGGTTGGGCAGGCCGTCCAGTATCGCGGCGGTGCTCGGGCAGGCGCGGCAGTTCTCCTCGATGCGTTCGCCGAACACGTAGAAAACGTAGGTTTTCCAGTTGTCCCCGAATGAGATGCGGGCCTGGTCCGGTGACATTTCGTGAAATGTCGGAATGTCCCCGGGCCGGCGCATCACGCTATCGAGGTCGTCGCGTATGGCCTGCCAGTTGGCCTCCAGCGACTTTACCTGGGGAAAATCGTCGGCGGGCAGGAATGGCGTGGTCGGCACCGCCGAGTGTCGCGCCAGGAAGCGGTCGACGGTACGCAGCACCAGTTTGCCGAACTGCACGCCGGGGCGCGGCTTTGGCGGACCGGTCAGCATCCGCGGCTGTGCCCGGTGAGAAGCTGCTCGGCGATGGCCAGGTCCGCACTGGAATCGACGTCCACCGCCGCCTGTTCGTCGGTCACCTCTACCCAGGACAGGCGGCACCCGGCAGCTCGGGAAAGCGCGGCCAGGGCGCCGGCAAGGTCGAGGCTGCCGGTCACATAACGAGCCAGGGTGAGCACGCCGAGCAGGCTGGCGATACGCCAGGGACGCTTGCGGTGGCGTTGCGCCTCGCGCCAGAAACTCACTGCCGCTCGAGCCGCTGGCGTCTTCAACAGGAAAAGGTTGGTGCCGCAGTAGCTGCCGCGGCGAAAGCGGAGCCGGGTGCGGCGGGTGCCGGGAAACCGTCGCAGCACCGCGTCGTAGGGCGCAAGCCCAACCACGGCATCGGCGTCCTTGCGGTTTGCGTCCGCGACGAACCGTTCCACGGTAGCCGGCGCGAGCAGGGCATGATCGCCGGTGGTCAGGAGCATGGGGAAGGCATCCAGGTGGTCGATGCCCTGCAGGGCGCTTTCCGCGGGGCCGGCTGCGGGCTCGACCCAGTGGTAGTCGCCGGCCTCGAGAATGGCGCCGATTGCAGGCGAGGCTTCCGCCACCCCGGCGTCGGGGCCGGCGATGACGCCGCCGTCGATTCCGTTTGCCCTGCGCAGTGTGTCGATCACCCGGCCAATGCTCGGCTTACCGGCAACCGACACCAGTACCGCGGCCGGCGCGCCGGTTTCCCTGGCGATGGCGTTGCCGCCCGGGCGTTCGCCGGCAAGCACCACGGCCTTCATCGGCCGGCCAGCTCTTTCTCGTAGAGGCGGTAGCGCTTGGTCACGGTGCCGCCGAGGCGCTCGAGAATGCTGCGCATTCCGGCGTTTCCGGCCAGAATCCAGCCCAACTCTCCAGTGCTTACACCGCGCCGCAGGGTTGGTGCGCGCAGAAAGTGAATCAGCGTTATGGCAATGCCCGGGCCGAAGGCGGTGTCGTGCAGGTCCTTGCGCACGCCCATGAGCGGCACCCGTACCGTGGCGGGAAACCTTACCTTCAGGCGCCACAGCAGCTTTGCCCAGCCGAACGGCAACAGCCGGCCGTTCAGGTCGCGGATCGCCTCGTTGATATTGGGCAGCACCACGATGAACCCGGCGGGCGCCCCATCCACTTCGGCGATGCCGATCAAGTCGTTGGGAACCACCATCAGCAACATGTTGCCGATGGCCTGGAATTCGTCCCGGGTGAAGGGTACGAATCCCCAGTTGTCGGACCAGCCATCGTTGAATAGCGCGCGGATCGTTTCCAGTTCCGCGGCCTTGTCGGCGCGGTTCAGGTGGCGCAGCACCAGCCGCCCGCTCAGGCGGCGGCGCAGGCGCCGGATTGCCGGGGGTTCCTGGTAGCCCCCGGGCATCCGGTAGGTGAGCAGTTCCTGGCAGGGACTGTAGCCCAGCGTTGCCAGGTGCTCGTGGTAGTACGGGCGGGCGTGCCCCATCATGAAGGATGGCGGCGTCTCGTAGCCTTCGCAGAGCAGGCCCAGTTCCTGGTTGATGTTCAGGTTCAGGGGCCCGACAACGCCGCGCATGCCCCGCTCTTTCAGCCAGGCTTCGGCGGTGCCGGCAAGACGCTCGAATAGGGCGGGGTCGTCGGCCGCTTCGATGAGACCGAAGAAGCCGCGGCCATCCTGGTGGCGTTCCAGGTGCAGCGCGTCCACCTGGGCGCTGATGCGGCCCACCGGCTTGCCGTCTTGATAGGCAATCCATGCCTGCCAGTCGAGGTGCTGAAACACCGGTTGCCCGGGCGAAAACGCCTGCATCCGCTCCAGGATCAGCGGCGCAACCCAGGCCGGGTCGTCGCGATAGATGGTCCACGGCACCTTGACGAACTGTTTGAGCATTCGCCGGCCGCGCACCGGGCG
>CAZNFI010000031.1:2529-21907 GCA_964572185.1 uncultured Pseudomonadales bacterium | reverse complement strand
CTCGGCGGTTTTGCGCGCTCTGAAAGGCAGCGTATTTGTGACACAGGACACTAGGGCACCTCGCCACGCACATAATGCTCGAGGTTCTCGATGGTGCTCGCCTGTTCGTCGATGATGGCGGAGAACAGATCCCTCAGGCTCAACATGCCGGTGACCACGCCCTCGTCGATTACCGGCAGGTGGCGTATGTGATGCTGCTTCATCAGGGCAACGCACTCATCGATGCGGTGCTGCGAAGTGGCAGAGACGACCTGCGAAGTCATGATCTCCGACACCCGCGTCTGCTTGGAGGACTTGTCCTTGAGTATCACTTTGCGCGTGTAGTCCCGCTCGGAAATGATGCCCACCGGATGGCCTCCCTGCATCACCAGCAAGGCGCCGATCTCCTTGTCGGCCATCATGGCGATCGCATCAAAAACGGTATCGACCGGGTCTATGCTGTAGATGCCCCCGCCTTTCTGCTTGAGGATGTTGTGGACCTTTCGCATGACTGCTCCCATCAGGTTCCGGATATTGCCGATTGTGTGACGCCGACGCCACAATGACAAATCCGCATTGCCGGCGCACGCCACCACCGCCAGCAGCGGCGCAAACGGCCTGACTGTAGCGGAGCGCCGTGCCCGTGGTATAACAGCCGGTCACGGGAGCGGCACGCCCCGAGCACCAGAAAAACAAGGAACCCCGATGGCCACCGAACAATCCAGCCGCCGCTCCAGCGTCCGTTATGAGGCCGATGAAACCCCACCGCTACCGCTCACGGTCGGGCTCGGCCTGCAACTGGCGATACTGGCGCTCGGCGGCATTGTACTGACACCGGCGATCATCGTGCGCGCTGCCGGCGCCGGCGATGCCTTTCTATCCTGGGCCGTTTGCGCGGCGGTGGCGGTGAGCGGTGCAAGCACCGTGCTGCAGGCGCTGCGCGTCGGGCGTGTCGGCGCCGGCTACGTGCTGCTGATGGGAACCTCCGGCGCCTTCATCGCAGTCAGCGTCACCGCACTGGCCGAGGGCGGCCCCGCCATGCTCGCAACGCTGGTGGTGATCTCTTCGCTGTTCCAGTTCGCGCTGTCCACGCGGCTGTCGGTGTTCCGGCGTATCCTGACGCCGACCGTGGTGGGCACCGTCATCATGCTGATCGCCGTCACCGTCATGCCAATCGTCTTCAACATGCTGGAATCCCGGCACGAAGGGGTGCCGGATCATGCGCCCCTGCTGGTTGCGGCGGTCACCCTGGCCACCATTCTCGGCATTGCCCTGAAGGCGACCGGGGCACCGCGCCTGTGGGCGCCGGTCATCGGTGTTGTGGCCGGTTCGGCAATCGCCGGTTACTTCGGCATGTACGACGCTGCCCGGGTGGTCGATGCCGACTGGATCGGCATTCCCGAGATGGCGTGGCCCGGTTTCGACCTGGAACTGTCGCCAGTGTTCTGGAAACTGCTGCCGGCCTTCGTGTTCGTCACCCTGGTGGGCGCCATGGAGACGATCGGCGATGCCACCGCCATTCAGGGCGTGTCCTGGCGACGCCCACGCGCCGTCGACTTTCGCGCCGTGCAGGGCGCGGTGGCCGCCGACGGCATGGGCAACCTGCTGTCGGGTCTTGCCGGCACGGTGCCCAACACCACCTATTCGAGCAGCATCGCCGTTACCGAACTGACCGGCGTCGCCGCCCGCGCCGTGGGCGTGGCCATCGGCCTCATATTCGTGTCGGTGGCGTTTCTTCCCAAGGCGCTTGCCGTGATCCTCGCCATACCGGACGCCGTGGCCGCAGCTTTTCTCGCCGTGCTGCTGGCCATGCTGTTTTCGGTCGGCATGAAGATGGTCGTGCAGGCCGGCATCGACTACCGCACCGGCCTGGTCGCGGGTGTGTCGTTCTGGATGGGCGTCGGTTTTCAGAATGGCCTGATCTTTCCGGAATACGCCTCGACGTTCGCCGGCGGCCTGCTCGAGAACGGCATGACCGCCGGTGGGCTGACCGCCATCGTCATGTCGCTGTTCCTGGAGTTGGCAGCACCACGCCGGCAGCGCACACAGGCCCGCTTCGAACTGGCGGCGCTGCCGGGCATTCGCGAATTCATCACCGGTTTCGCCGCCCGCAAGGGCTTCGATGCCGAAGTTGCCGAACGCCTCGATGCAGCCGGCGAAGAAGCCTTGCTGACCATGCTCCGGCAGTCGCAAGACGACCCCGAAAGCGAGCCGCGGCGCCTGCGCCTTACCGCCCATCGCGAGGACGGCGGCGCCGTGCTCGAATTCGTTGTCGCCGGCGGTGATGAGAACATCGAGGACAAGATTGCGCTGCTTGGCGAGGCGACCCTCAGCGAACAGGTGGAACACGAGATTTCACTGCGGCTTTTGCGTCACCTGGCGTCCTCGGTGCACCACCAGCAATACCACGACACCGACATTCTGACGGTTCGCATAGACGCGGCGAGCCGCAGCCCGCTGTAAGGGTTCTTCGCCGGAAATCGAACCGCCGCCAATCGCAAGGTTGCATGGGTTCGATGCACGGACAAACGCCGGACGCGAAGCCGTGGCACCCGTATCGAGCCGAATCCGCAGATCTCGCACACAGCCCGTGGCGCTTGGCTGTGGACGGCGCTCGCGCCTTCGGCTACCTTGGCAATCCAGATTCGTACAGGAGCATCGCCTTGAGCGGAGCCGATCTGAAACGGGCCGGGTTAAAGGTGACGCTGCCGCGCCTCAAGGTGCTTGAGGTACTCACCGACATCGAACCGCACCACATGAGCGCCGAGGATGTCTACAAGCGCCTCATCGCACAGGACGAGTCCGTCGGGCTGGCCACCGTATACCGGGTGCTGACCCAGTTCGAGGCGGCCGGCATCGTCGAACGGCACAACTTCGACGATGGCCACAGCGTCTATGAACTGGCCGCCGGCGACCACCACGACCACATGGTCGACATCGACTCCGGCCAGGTCATGGAGTTCGTTAACGAAGACATCGAAAACCTGCAGCGTGAGATCGCCGAGCAGCAGGGCTTTGAACTGGTGGACCACCAGTTGGTGCTGTACGTTCGCAAGAAGAAGTAGCCGCGGTTCCTGCCCATATTGGCAGCCTCTCACGTTCCCGCGACCGCACACGCCGCAACGCCCCACTTCCGGGTGACGCCGGCTTTGCCGACATTTTGTTGAAAATGAGAATTGCTTCCATTTAAATGGTCGCCCGCCGCAGCTGGAACGGTCATGGACATCACCCTGTGCGACCTCGAACCGGGTGACTCGGCACGGGTTGCCGGTTACACGGAAGCCTCGGCCTACGGTCAGAGCCTGATGCGGCTCGGGCTGATTCCCGGCACCTGCTTCGAAGTCAAGCGCCGCGCGCCGCTGGGCGACCCCATAGAAATCGGCTTCCGCGGATTCTCGCTCACGCTCAGGCCCGCCGAGGCAAACTGCCTGTTGCTGGAGAAGCTGTGACCACAATCGCCCTGATCGGCAACCCCAATTCCGGCAAGTCGACGCTGTTCAACGCCCTGACCGGCACCCGGCAGCGGGTCGGCAACTGGCCGGGGGTGACCGTGGAGCGCAAGACCGGCCAGTACCGGCATGGCGGCGAGGTGCTGGAAATCGAGGATCTGCCGGGCACCTACGGGCTGGAATCCGCGGCAGAGGCGATCGATGAGCAGATTGCCCGGCAATACGTCGCCGAGGGCGGTGCCGACGTGTTGGTGAACGTTGTCGATGCTTCCAGCCTGGCGCGCGGGCTCTACCTGACCCTGGAGCTGCGCGAACGCGGCCTGCCCGTGATCGTCGCGCTCAACATGATGGATGTCGCTGACCGGCACGGCTACCACATCGACACCTTTGCGCTCTCCGGGCGGCTCGGTTGCCCGGTCGTGCCGCTGGTCGCAACCCATGGCGATGGGGTCGACGCGCTCAAGGACGCGATCCTGAGCCGCAGCAATTCCGAGCCTGCCACCTCCGACCAGGCTCCGTTCAAGGACGCCGAAGCCCGATACGCCCATCTCGACCGCCTGCTGGCGGATTGCACCTCCCGAACCCGCATCCGGCGAACCCTCACCGAGCGGATCGATCGGGTGGTGCTCAACCGGTATCTGGCGTTCCCGATCTTCCTCGCGGTCATGTACCTGATGTTCCTTTTCGCCATCAACGTGGGCTCGGCATTCATCGACTTTTTCGACATCGCCGGGGCCGCCCTGTTCGTGGAGGCCCCCCGACAAATGCTGATGGCGCTCGGATTGCCGAAGTGGGCGGTTGTATTCCTTGCCGATGGGGTCGGGGGCGGCGTGCAGCTGGTGGGAACGTTCATACCGGTCATCGGCTGCCTGTTCCTGGCCCTGTCGTTTCTGGAAGACACCGGGTACATGGGCCGTGTGGCCTTCATTGTCGACCGGTTGCTGCGCTCGCTCGGCCTGCCCGGCAAGTCATTCGTACCGCTGATCGTGGGGTTCGGCTGCAATGTTCCGGCGGTCATGGCGACCCGCACCCTGGACAACCAGCCCGACCGCATACTGACCACGATCATGGCGCCGTACATGTCGTGCGGAGCCCGGTTGACGGTCTACGCCCTGTTCGCCGCCGCATTCTTCCCCAGCGGCGGCCAGAACATCGTGTTCGGCCTCTATCTCATCGGAATCGCAGTCGCTATCGCCTCCGCCACGGTTGTCCGCAAACACCTGATTGCGGCCCCGGCGGGCACCTTCGTGCTCGAGTTGCCGGCCTATCACCTGCCCACGGTCAGGGGGCTGATGCTGCAGACCTGGCAACGTCTCAAGGGTTTCGTAGTGCGCGCCGGCAAAGCCATCGTGCTGGTGGTGATCGTGCTGAACACCGTCAACTCCTTCGGCACCGACGGCAGCATCGGCAACGAGAACAGCGACAAGTCAGTGCTCTCGGCAATCGGGCGCACCATCACCCCGCTCTTTCACCCCATGGGCATCGATCAGGACAACTGGCCCGCCACGGTCGGCATCTTCACCGGCATATTCGCGAAGGAAGTGGTGGTGGGAACCCTGGATGCCCTGTACGCACCACAACAGGAGCCGCAACAGGCCGACCTGCTCACCATGCTCGGCACCGCGGCGGCGAGCGTACCGGACAACCTGGCCGAACTCGGCAGTGCCATTGCCGACCCGCTTGGGCTGAGTCTCGACACATTGGGCGATGCACAGGCAACCGCCGCCGACCAGCACGTGCAACTGGACACCATCGCCGCCATGCGCACGCTGTTCGACGGCGAACTGGGTGCGTTCAGCTATCTGCTGTTCATCCTGCTGTACATGCCTTGCGTCGCAACCATCGGCGTCATCTACAAGGAAATCGGTTCCTTCTGGGCGGTGTTCTCCACCGCCTGGTCGGTGGTCATGGCTTACAGCGTCGCCGTGTTGGTCTACCAGGCCGGCAACCTGGTCGACGATCCCGCTGCCGCGGCCGTCTGGCTGACCTTTGCGATCGGTTTCGCCGCTACCGGCTTTACCCTGTTGATACGCTGGGGCAAACGGCGCCAGCGCTCCGCCAGCCTGATTCCGGTTCTGCAGGTGCCCGACTGATCGTGGCGTTCAGCGATCGTCCGCCGGTTGATCGCCCATTCCGCTGAGCCGCCAATAGCGTCGCATGTGCCTGAGCGATGAGACCTGGTCTCCGTTCAGGCGGAATATGCGCGCCAGGTTGAAGTGTGCATCGGGCACGTCCGGCGCCTGGCCATAGTGCTCGGCGGCCTGTTCGAGTTCGTCGAGTTCGTCGAATATCGTGCCCAGGTTGTAATGGGCGAGCTGATGTTCGGCCACTGCCGCCATGGCTCGCCCGTAGTGCCGCTTGGCGCGCTTGAAGTCGCCGTCAAGCTGATACAGGCGGCCCAGGTTGACATGGGCATCCGCATGTTCCGGGTCCAGTTCCAGCGCCCTGCGATAGCAGTCCGGCGCCTTGTGGATGTCCACCTCCTCCAGGTCGAGGCCCAGGTTGTACCACTCATCGCTCGACAACTCGTCGGTTTCGATGGCGGCGGCGACATGGTCATGCGCCAGGTTCGCGACATTGTCCGCCAGTTCCCGAACGGCAAAGTCGAAACGGCCCTGACCCGACTCCACTTCCCAGAGCTGCCGCTCATTGTTGACCACTACCGTGGGGCCATCGGCGGTAATGCGCACACTGGCCAGCGACGACACCGACTTCAGTTCCTCCTTCAACTTGGTCAGCGCCTGGTAGACCCTGCGGGTGCTTACGCCGTTTTCGATCAGGCCCCTGGCGGTGCGCAACAGCACGATGTCCTGAAAGCGGAAGCGGTAGTCGCCGCTGGAGTCACGCTGGGGATCGAGCAGTTCGCGCCGCACGAAGTGGCGCACCCGGGATGGCTTGAAGCCAATGAGGTCAGCCACTTCCCGCGTGCTGTAGCCGCCCAGACGTGTCTGACCTGGTTTCTGGCTGGAAACCGAACCCTTTGGCACTGCACCGGAACCTTGTGAATCACCCACCTTGCCGCAAACAGGGTTCACGACAGCAACGCATCCCCGTGTTTTTCAGCTTTCGTCAAGTTCAGATCGGAAGCGCTATCGGGTGATGCTGTCGCAATACGATAAAGCGCTGCCCCGACTGGTGCAATCATTCAAGCGCCAACTCACCGGATTCAGGCCAACCCCGCGGGAAACAGGGGCTCTGGCGCGGCAGCGGCCGCCGCCGCCGCGAGTCGATTCGTCGATGCCGCCGAATTGCGCGCACCGCATCGGCGATGCGGCGTCACCGATTCAACGCTTTCTGGCCTGCCTGATGGCCTCGCGCAGCAATTCGACCTGTTCCAGGGTGACCTTCTGAAAGCCGGTGATCCGGCAGCGGGGACCCAGTTGCCGGCTGCCCGGACCGTATCCGAACGTACCGCGGATACTGTCGTGGCGGCAGACCGACATGCCATTGGACGACTCGTAGGCGATCGTGTCATTGCTGCGAATACCCGGGCAACGCCGTTGCAACTGCACCAGGTAGCGCTCGTCGCGACTGATGCGAAACACGATGTGACGGTCGTCCAGGGCGGTCACCGACCGTATCCTGCGCGACGGCAGGCAACGCAGGTCTTCGACGTAATCCTCGGCCTGCGGTTCGGCGCTCAGCAGGTCCTCGACGTCCAGCGGTTGCTGGTCGGCGCAGGCGACGGAGGACAACCAGAACAACCACCATGCCAGGAAAGGTCTAATAGCGCGCACCGGGTCCGCACACCGCAAATTGCGAAAACGCACCTATGATGCGCCCGGCGGCAGTGCTTGCCAACCGCGCGAGCTTGCCCCTATTCTTCCGCCTCGCTTGGTTTCAACAGGGGACAGCATGCACGTCGGCGCCAGCGTCATTTTCCAGAACACCGGCCGGAAGGTATCCGATCTCGAAATCTACCGGAACGATCTACGACTTGCCGACCTGGCCGAACCGTTGGGGTTCGAGTCGATCTGGACCGTGGAACACCATTTCACCGACTACACCATGTGTCCCGATCCGCTGCAGTTTCTGACCTACATGGCCGGCCGCACGGAACGGGCCAAACTCGGGTCGATGGTCGTGGTATTGCCCTGGCACGACCCGCTGCGCGTCGCCGAACAGGTGGCGATGCTCGACAACATCTCCGGCGGGCGGCTGATTCTCGGCCTTGGGCGAGGCGCCGGCCGCGTCGAGTTCGACGGGTTTCGCCTGGACATGGATGAGTCGAGGCCGCGTTTCGTGGAGTGCGCCGAATGCGTGCTGGAGGGCCTGGAGCGCGGCTATTGCGAGTACCAGGGCACCTACGTCAACCAGCCCCGGGCAGACATCCGGCCCCAACCGTTTCTGTCTTTCAAGGGCCGCACCTATGCGGCCGCCGTCTCCCCCGAATCCGTGCCGATCATGGCGCGCCTGGGGCTGGGGCTGCTGGTCATTCCGCAGAAGCCGATGGACAAGGTGGAGGCGGAGATTGACGAATACCGGAAGCTGTACCGTGAAATCAACGCCGAGGACCCACCCGCGCCGGTGCTGGCCGGATGGGTGATGTGCGACCCCGACGACGGCCGGGCACGCAAACAGGCCGAACGCTACATCGGCGGCTACTGGCAGACGGTGCTCGATCACTACCGCTTCCACGAAGATCACCTCAAGGGGCAGAAAGGGTACGAGTACTACGGCAAGTTTGCCGAGAACCTGCAACGCCAGGGCGTTGACAGCGCCATCGACTTCTTTCTCAACCTTCAGGTCTGGGGCGACCCGGTGCGTTGTGCGGAGACCATCGCCCGCAACCGCGAACGGCTCGGGGCGGAAGCGTTCATCGGTGTCTTCAGCTACGCCGGCATGCCACCCGCGGAAGCCGAACGCAACATGCGCCTGTTCGCCGAGCAGGTCATGCCGGTGCTCAAGCAGCGGCCGCACCAGGGCAGAATCGACTGGGCCGCCTGACCGGCCCGGGCCCGGTACCGCACAGCGCCAATGCGCGGTTCACCCGCGCCGCGATACCCGGTATGCTCCGCCTGGCATTACCCCTCATTCGCACGCCATGCGTTACCTCGTACAGTTCCTGATTCCCGCCCTGATCTTTCTGGGCGTCATCTACGTCGTCACCAAGAAAAAGCGCTCGCAATCGGAAGACGACGACACCAGGAACACGTTTCTCGTCATCCTGGTGATCGGTGCCGTGGTGGCCGTGGCGGTGCTGTTCGCCGCGCCTGTCTATTGGGACGGCTAGGAGCACCGCTCAAGGCTTCCATTTCGCCCGTCGTTTCGCCAGTGCCGCCTTTCCCTTGCGCGAACCGTCCACCCAGGCGCGCCGACCGGCATCCAGCAGATTGGCGAGTTGCTTTCTCCAGCGGCCCGACGGTTGCACCTGTTGGGGGTCGAGCCCGAAGTCCAGGCGCGGCCAGGCGCGTTCCTGCGCCACCCGGGCGAGTTTCGATTTGGGGTTCACGACAACCGGACGACCCACCGATTCGAGCAACGGCAGGTCTTCGATGCCGTCGGTATAGAACCAGGAATCCGGCAGGGCGAGCTTGCGTGACGCACAGAAGTCGCGAGCGGCTTCCCGCTTGCTGACTCCATAGCAGGGCTCGAAGGCGCCGGAGATACGACCGTCTACGGTTTCCAGCTCGGTGCAGCACAGGTGCCCGATTCCCAGTTCGCGCGCGAACGGAAGCGCCTGGGCGCGGGTCGCCGAGGTAAGCAGAACCACCGTGTGCCCGAGTTCACCGTGTGCGGCGATCAGGTGCCGGCCCTCGTCGAAGACTCGGCCGGCGAGGCCGTTTTGAAACGCCCATTCACCGAGCTTCAGGAACTCGGGTTCGGGCACGCCGGCCAGGTCACTGAGCGTCACCCGCATCAGGTCGAGGTAGTGGGCAAGCCCCAGGCCGTAGTCGAAAAAGACGCGCAGTTGCAGGGCGATGCGCCAGCGCGGCACGGTGGCACGCTTGAAACCTTCCCAACCGAGCGCCTTTACGGAGTATCCGGCAATCAGGGTTCGGTCCAGGTCGAAAAAGGCGGCAGCCCCCGGCTCGGGGAGCCTCGATTCCAGGTCGCTCAGATATGAGGAGAACGAAACTTGCATAGTCGGTAGCGGCCCTCTGCGTCGCCCGCTCCAGTACGCGTCAGGCGGCGCGCAGCTTACCAAACCGGCCCGAGACTCCGCACTGTCGCGGGTCGGCATTGTTCAATGGCATGCCTTTGCGGGTGCCGGCCCCGATGGGTCGATCGCTCCAGCTGCTCGCCCCGAACGCCGGCGCGCGGCAAACACGCCGAAGCGCGTCCCGGGCATTGGCCGCCCCGGCCGGCCGCACCATGCAGCCTGTGCCGGCTCAGCGCCCCGGCGCTGCCGGGCCCGCGTCCCCGGAGTCGTCTTCCGTGCCCGCGCCTGTTGCCGCCGCATCTTCCGAGGCAGCATCCGCCGCGGTCTCCGCAGCCTCCGCCTCGGGCAACAGGTCATCGACTTCAATCAGCATCTGCTCGGCAATATAGCTGGCAATCTCGAACCGGCCCGTCAACCTCGATGAGGTGACGCTGTAGTCGTCTTCCTCTTCGTTGAAGAAAACGTCCAACCGATACTCGCCGGTTTCGTCGTGGACGTCGAACGACCCGCGCGGCTCTCCTTCGCCTTCCGCGATGCCGAGCACGCTCAGGTCCTTGAAGCGGCCGACCAGCCTGTCGGCAGCTTCCTGGTCGGCCGGTTCGCCGTCCACCAGCCAATCGCCCGCCTCCGCGCCGCGTTCGAGGGCCCAGGCATTCAGGTAGCCCACCCGTTCGACATCGCCCCGCGGGCGCAGCAGTTGCTTGTCGAGCCACTGGCCGGCATCGGTAGGCGCCTGGTAGTTCGAGAAGTCGATGCTGTACACCTCGTCGTCGCCCTCCACACGGGCGTGTACGCGCCGGTAGCCCGGTGATGAACCCAGGTACAGCGTAACCGAGCCGTCATCCTGGCTGTCGATGCTCAGGCGCCGCTGATAGTTGTCTTCGGTCACCTCGAAACGTTCCGCCGTCGCCGCACTGGTGGCCACCGGCCAGGCCGCCGATGCCTCGGTGAGTTTGTCGAGGACTTCGCCCACCTTGCCGTCGTCCGCCGGCAAGCCGTCACCCAGTTGCCAGCCATCGTCGCCGCGTGTCAGCAGCACTTCCCCGTCCTCGGCAGCAATGCCCAGCCCGGTGACGGCAGCGGCTTCGAAGGGCAGCAGCCCGGCCGCTGCCTGGTCGCTTTGCATGCCGCTCGACAGCAGCATGGCAGCCACTACCAGGGCCTGCGCGGCCAGCAGTCCGCCCAGCAGTCGAATTCGCGTGTTCATGCGGCCTCCCCGGCAATCCAGCCCCGGAAAACATTGCGTCGGCGCAGCCTGAGCTGCCGTTGAACGAGAAACACGATACCGATTCCCAGCAGCGCCAGGCCGTAATTGAGATACTCAAGACTCGTTTGTTCGGCGGTCTCCAGGGAGGGCAGCGTGCGGTTGAAGTTGCCACGTGCGCGAATGCCCAGCAGCGTCCGGTCCTCCAGTGACCAGTCGACTGCGTTTACCAGCATCTGCACCGTGTTGTCGTACAGCGTACCGTCCGCCGAGCCCACCATGCGCAGGGTCTGGTCGGCCAGGAAGCTGTTGGAGGCGAACACGAACAGGCGTGCCGACTCGGGCGAGCGTTCGATCACCGAGGTGACCACGCCGAGGGTGTCCGCCTCTTCCCCTTCATCGGGCTCGGCGCCGTTGTCCGATTGCGCGGCATCTTCCGTGTCGTTTTCGTCCTGCGGCGATTCCTGCTCTTCTTGCAACTCGCTCAACAGCGGCGACTCCTTGCCCTTGAAGAAGGAGTCGAAGCGTCCGCTGACCGCAACACCAACCAGTTGCGCCGCCTGCTCGCCTGCCGGTTCGAAGGCGCTCAGGCCCAGTTCGTCGACCCTGGGCATCACATCCGTGGAGGTCGACAGCCAGCTTTCCGGCGAGGTGCGCAGCAGTTCGGTCACTTGCCGTGCCGCGTTGGTTTCGGCATCGATCTCCACCGGCGATGCCCAGGCCATGGTCACCTGGGGCAACGCCGAGGTGATCAGGGAATCCTGGCTCAACCCCGGAGCGCGGATGTCGGGGAAGTAGGGGTAGTCGAGCATCACCAGTTCCTGAAAGCTGAACCCGCCGACGCGCCGCGTCACCGGCACCGGAAAGGCGGCGTTGACCGGGTCCATGACCAGCGACCCGCCGATGCCGACGCCGTGATGATCGAGCCACGCCTCGAGCCCGGTGGTGCGCCGCGTGGCGGTCAGCGACTGGCCGGAAAGGTTCGCCTCATAGGCGCCGGCGGCGATCACCACGGTGCCGCCCTTCATCAGGAACTGATCGATCGCGAACAACTGCTTCTCGGCAAGATCTTTTGGATCGACCACCATGAGCAGGTCGGCGGTGTCGGCAACCATGCCCTCGTCCAGGTCTGCGGTCTCGACGTTGAAATCGTTGGCCAGGGTGCCGCGCAACTGGCTGAACTGGTTGCCGCCCATGCCCTGGGCGCCCATGTAGGGCGCCGGCGGCGGCGGCGTGACCAGCGCCACGGTGCGCAACAGCCCCGCGGCAAAGCGCTTCAGCCCCTCCTCGATGCCGCGCCTGGTGGCTTCCTCGGAGAGCGCCTCGGGAATCGGCATCTGCACAACCGTCTCTCCGTCTGTCAGGGTCAGGTAGAAATAGAAGTGATTGACGTCGAACAGGCTGGCCATCATGGGCTGAAAGCCATAGTTGGCTGCAATCTCTTCCGCCACCGCGCCATCGCCGGCCTGCGGGTCGAGCATCTGCACGGACAGTTTGCCGTCGCTTTCGGCGGCCAGGGTATCGAGCACGCCGGTCAGCACGGTTCGATACTCGGCCAGGTCGGCGGGCAACCGGTCATCACTGGACAGGTAGCCGATGAAACGCACCGGGTCCTGAATGTTGGCGAAGACGCTGCTGCCCCCCTGGAACCCGAACAGCACTTTCTTGATGGCGCGTGTGAGGTCGTACTCCGGATTGCGCAACTGCACCTCGAGATCCGCCTCACCCTGCACTTTCACCTCGATCAGGTCGCGGAATCCGAGCACCTCGTATTCATCGCCGTAACTCAACAGCACATCGAAGTAGGAGTTGACCAGGCTCGACTGGTAGCGATCCGCCACCTGGAACGGCACCGATCGGATGCCGTACTTGGTGTTGGCCTCGTCTTCCATTTCCGGGTCATCGACAGGATCGACGATTTCCACCCGCACCCTGCCGGCGCCCGCCACCTCGTATTCGGTGAGCAGGTCGCGCATGCGCGGCACCAGCGGCGCCAGCAGCGGGTGCGTCTGGTGGCTGAAATAGCCGCGGATCAGCAGCGGTTCCTGCAGGCGGCCGAGGTATCCGCGGGTAGCGTCCGAGATCGAGTAGATGCGGCCTTCGGTCATGTCCAGGCGCAGCCCGGTAAGCGATGCCATCCAGACGTTCGCGGCGAGCAGGTTGGCGACCAGCAGGGACGTCCCCAGCAGCCAGGCCGAATGACGGCCGCGGTCGCCGTCTTTCGCCCAGCGCTGCACTTCGAGCCCGTAGACATTGAGCGCCAGGAACACCGCACCCAGCGAAACGTAGTAGTACAGGTCGCGCAGGTCGAGAACGCCCCGGGTAATGGCTTCGAACCGGGAACCTGAACCGATGCTGCGGAAGAAGTCGGCGAGCGGCCCGGACATCAGATCGGTGAGCACCGGGCTGCCGGCCAGGTAAAAGGCGCCGCAGGCGAAGCTCGCGAAGATGAGGCTGACGATCTGGCTGTCGGTACGGGCACTGACAAACAGGCCGATTGCGGTATAGGCGCCGCCCAGCAGCAGTGCCGCCACATAGCCCGCCAGCACCGGCCCCCAGTCGAGGTCGGCGATGTAGGCGGCGCTGATGGGCAACGGCAGGGTCAGTGCCAGGGCAATGCCGATCAGCGCCCAGCAGGCCAGGAACTTGCCCAGCACGAATTCCCAGGTCGCCGCCGGCGCGGTGAACACCAGCTCCATGGTGCCGCTGCGCCGTTCTTCACTCCACATGCGCATGGTCAGCGCCGACGACAGGAATATGAGCAGCACCGGCAGCCATTCGAACATCGGCCGCACGTCGGCCACACCACGGGCAAACCAGGCCTCTACCCAGAAGAACACGAACAGCGTCACGCCGAGAAACGCCGCCAGGAACAGGTAACCGGTGGGTGATGAGAAAAACAGCGTCAGTTCCTTGGCCGCGACCCTGCGCATCACGGCCGATCGATCAGTTTGCATGAGTCGACTCGCCTCCTTCGCTGACTTCCCGGAACACCGTTTCCAGGTCCCGGTGTTGCGGACTCAATTCGTAGACGGGGACATCGCGTTCAATCAGTTCCCGGGCGATGCGGTCGGCGGCTTCGCCCAGATCGCCGTCTACGTCCACCAGCCAACGGCCGTCGCCCACCGGCAATGCGGAGCCGGCGCCGAGTTCGGCAAGGTCGGCGCCCGGGTCGGTGCGCAGGTTCAGCCGGCTCGCCCGCTGCAGGTTTTCCAGCCGCTCATCGAGCGCCAGCCGGCCATCGCGCAGGATCAGCACGCGGTCACAGACGGCGCTGACTTCCTGCATGATGTGCGTGGACAGGATCACCGTTGCCGTAGCGGCCAGGCTGCGTACCAGCTCGCGCATGTGTTGCGTCTGGCCCGGGTCGAGCCCGTTGGTCGGTTCGTCCAGGATCAGGAACAGCGGTGCGTGCAGAATCGCCTGGGCAACGCCGACCCGCTGCTTGTAGCCCCGCGACAGTGTGTTGATGGGATCGAGCGCCTTGTCCGCCAGGTCGGTGGCCTGCACGGCGCGCGCAACCGCCGCTTTGGAGTCGGCCAGCCGCCGCAGTTGCGCGACATAGGCCAGGTAGTCGACCACCGGCAGCTCGGGATACAGCGGCACGTTCTCCGGCAGGTAACCGAGCTGCCGCTGCACGGACTGCGGGGCGCTCTCCAGTGCCACGCCGTCAATCCATACCACGCCGGAACTCATTATGGTGGTCTTGCCGGCGCCGTTGTGGCCGAGCAGGCCGACCACCTCGCCCGGCTCGATGCGGAACGAGACGTCGTCTACTGCGGTGAAATCGCCATAGCGGCGCGTCAACTGATGGGCTTCGATCATGGCCACTCCAGATGTCCGTTTCCGACTTGTAACGGGCGCGGTGACGCCGCCCCCGACGAGCCAGACCTGCTCATGAACAGATCTGGCCAGCGCAGTTGGCGAAACATAGGGACTCGGCAGGAAAAATCAAGCCCCACGGGTTCGCTACGCCACCGCCGCGGGCAAGGCTCCGCCAGCTTCGCTGCACGCCGGCCCGGAAAACACTGCGCGGAACCCGCCCGGAAACGGCACAACTGCGCGACGGCCGACATGGGTGATAACCTCTTGCGCCCCCATGAAGGCTATCGCTGGAGGCGTTGCATGGACTGGCGGCACAGGGTCGAACACGAACAGATCGTGCTGCTCGACGGAGGAACCGGGTCGGAGTTGCAGCGGCGGGGCGTACCGATGGACCAGGCGGCCTGGTCCGGGCTGGCGGTACATACGCATCCACAGGTGGTGCGCGAGGTGCATGAAGCCTACATCGCCGCCGGTGCGGATGTCATCACCACCAATACGTTCGGAACCACCCGCTATCTGCTCGAGGCCGCCGGGCTCGGCGACGAGTTCGAGAACATCAACCGCAAAGCGGTGCAGCTCGCCATCGAGGCGCGCGAGGCGTCCGGCCGGGACATCGCCATCGCCGGTTCGATCTCCAACCTGCCGCCGAGCATGCTGGCGCGCAACTATCCCCTCGACGATTCGGAACTGGCGAGCCTCAGGGAACTGGGGGCGATTCTGGCCGACAGCGGCGTAGACCTCATTGCCCTGGAAATGATGCAGGATGTCCGCCACGGCGGCTGGGCCATGCAGGCCGCACTGGCAACCGGCCTGCCGGTCTGGCTGGGCGTCAGTTGCCGGCATCGGCCCGGCGGCGGGGGGCTGGTTGGCTACGACCTGGACGACATCGACTTCGCAACCCCGCTCGATGGCCTGATCGGCATGGGTCCCGATGTGGTGAACATCATGCACACCGAGCTGGACGCTATCGACCCGGCCATCGACATGGTGCGCCAGCGCTGGCAGGGCCCAATGGGCGTGTACCCGGAAGTCGGCGAATACGCCGCCCCGAACTGGTCGTTCGATCCGCAGGCGACGCCGGAGCGGTTGGCGGCACATGCCCGCGGCTGGGTGGATCGCGGCGCTCTACTGATCGGCGGCTGTTGCGGCACCACGCCGGCGCACATCGCCGCCTTGCATGCCGCCTTTCGCAATCCCCCAGGGATGAGTTGAAACGGAAACACCTGGGCACGCTTACCGATTTCAGGGAACAAAAATTCTGCGATGTGTTTTTGGCGGGCTGCGGTGGGCCGGTCAGGGAATGATGGATATCAGCGCGTCGAGTACCGCGTTCGGCTGTTCCGAGAGCATCGAGTGGCCGCAACCCGCCAGGGTGACCTTGCGTGCATCGCCCAGTCGTTGCAGCACGCGCAGGCCGGCCGGCGCCGGTGTCATCTGGTCTGACTCGCCAAGCACCACCAGCGACGGACAGCCGGCCGGCGCCGGCAACCGGTCGGCATCGAAGGCATTGCAGGCGGCCAGATCGGCGTGAAACACCCCGGGCCCGGCGGTTTCCAACAGGCGTTGTCCGGTGCCCATCATCCACAGACCCGGGTTCTGGTTGGCGCCCAGGCGCGCGCCCGGGCTGTGACTCCAGGTGTTGGCCATGTCGATGGCGGCATGGTCGTTGTCCGCAGCCGCGTTCAACAGTGCATCGGTGACCGGCATCGGTGCGGATACGCCGAGCAGGCACAGGCTCCGGCAGCGTCCAGGGTGACGCTGGGCCAGCGCATAGGCAACCAGGGCGCCCATGCTGTGCCCCGCAATCGCCGCGGTCGCAATGCCCGCCGCGGTCATCGCTCGCGCCACCCAGTCGGCCAGCCCGGCAATGCTGTCGATCGCCGGCCCGTCGCTGCGCCCGTGGCCGGGCAGGTCAGGGGCCAGCACGTTCAGCCCCCTGCGGGCGAAATGCCGGGCCGGCATGACCCACACGCTATGGTCCATGCCGGCACCGTGAACGAACACCACCGCGTCGCTGCCCGGCCGGTGCGTGCCTGTGCCGGTCGAGGCGAACGCCGCGCGGCCGTCGACCTCGAACCTCATGTGCAGACGACCTTTTCAACCTGGCGCAGACCGCGTTTCAGGTCGCCGATCAGGTCGTCCGGGTCTTCGAGGCCGATGGAGAGGCGGATCAACCCTTCGCCGATGCCGGCCGCAGCCAGCGCTTCGGCATCCATGCGGTGGTGGGTGGTGCTGGCCGGATGAATGACCAGCGATTTTGCATCACCCACGTTCGCCAGGTGGGAAAACAGGGTCAGCGCCTCGATCAGCGCCCGCCCGGCAGGACGGCCGCCCTGCACGGAAAAACCGAACACCGCGCCGGCGCCTCGCGGCAGCAGCGACCTTGCCAGTTCGTGGTCCGGGTGGTCCGGCAGGCTCGGATGGCTGACCGACTCCACCAGCGGATGCCCGGCCAGGAACTCCACCACCCGCTCGGTATTGGCGACATGGCGCGACATGCGCAGCGGCAGGGTTTCCAGCCCCTGCAGAACCTGGAAGGCGGTCATCGGCGCCATGCAGGCACCGAAATCCCGAATGCCTTCCTTGCGCGCCCTGGTGATGAATGCCTGGGGCCCGAATTCCTCGCCGAAGACGAGATCGTGGAAACCCGAATAGGGGTCGTTGAGGGTCGGAAAGTCCCCGCTTGCCCAGTCGAAGGTTCCGCCGTCGACCAGCAGGCCGCCGATCACCACCCCATGACCGCTCAGGAACTTGGTCGCCGAGTGCAGCACCAGGTCGGCTCCGAGTGCGACCGGCTGGCACAGGTAGGGTGTCGCGAAGGTGGCATCGACCAGCAGCGGTACATGCGCGCCGTGGGCCAGTTCCGCCAGCGCCGGCACGTTCAGCACCTCCAGGCCCGGGTTGCCGAGGATTTCCCCGAACAGCAGCCTGGTTTCGGGGCGCATGGCGTCGGCGAATGCGTCCAGGTTGCGAGGGTCGACGAAAGTAGTCTCTATGCCGAAGCGGGGCAGCGTGTATTCCAGCAGGTTATGCGTGCCGCCATACAGAGAGCGGCTGGCAACGATGTGGTCGCCCGCCGAGCAGATGGTGGCCACGGCCAGGTGCATGGCCGCCTGGCCACTGGCTGTCGCAATGGCGCCGACTGCGCCTTCGAGGGCCGCGATACGCTCTTCGAGGACCGCGTTGGTGGGGTTGGACAGGCGCGAATAAACGTGGCCCGCGCGTTCTATGTTGAACAGCCCGGCGGCAAAGTCGGAATCGGGAAACACGAACGAGGCCGATTGATAAATCGGAGTCGCCCGCGCGCGGGTCACCGGGTCTGGCGCCTGCCCCGCGTGCAGCGTCAGGGTATCGAATCCCACCGGCCTGGGGCTTTTGTGCTTGCTCATGCGTTGCCGTACGTCGAACTGGGGAACACCACTGTAACTGCATCAAACGCCGTTGCGCGACAGGCGCCGGTCGCCGCAGACAGAAGCTCATCGAAACAAGGCCCCGCAGTGCTCCGTTTCGTCCCTCATGGTTCCAAGCTCGCGACGCGGACACCCGGAAACGTCTGCGCAGCGGCGGCAGCCCCGATACCAACCCGAGTACCGCCACGCCGCAAGCCCAACAGGCAAGGACGCATCGGCAGACGCCGCGATTCCAGCGGGCTTGCCGGACATGTCTTCCTGCACGGCCAAAACCTGCTCAGGAACCCGTCGACCGCCAGAACCACCGGGCCGTGCGCAGAACGACCCGCCCGCCAGCCACCCGCTGCCCGGAAAACGCCCGGCACCGACCGATCGTACCGTCCCGGGTCGCTGGTTGCCGGGAGCTTTTGCAGATACGCTGGGTTCCCCCGACCGGATTGAGCGACCGATGAGTCATCTGCCCGACCTGCAACGCATCGACACCAATGGTGTGCAGCTCGAGGTCTACAGCGCCGGCGCAGGACGCCCCGTGGTGCTGTGCCACGGCTGGCCGGAACTGGCCTTTTCCTGGCGCCACCAGATTCCGGTGCTGGCCGATGCCGGTTACCACGTCATAGCGCCCAACCAGCGCGGCTACGGCCGCTCTTCCCGGCCCGAGGCGGTGCAGGCCTACGACATCGCCCACCTCTCAGGTGACCTGACCGGACTGCTCGACCACTACGGTTACGAAGACGCGCTGTTCGTCGGCCACGACTGGGGAGCCATCGTCGTCTGGGGCCTGGCCATGCTGCATCCCGAACGGACGGCGGCGGTCGTCAACCTGAGCGTACCGTTCCTCGACCGCGGCACCCGGGAATGGGTGGGCCTGTGGGAGGAAGCCCTCGGCCCCGACTTCTACATCGTTCATTTCAACCGTCAACCCGGCGTGGCGGACGCCGCTTTCGATGCGAACGTGGGGCGCTTCCTGAACAACCTGTACCGGGCTGGCCAGTGGCGGGAGCCGCCGCGGGAACCGGGTGCGGGCATGGCGCTGATCAATCTCGCGCACAGCGACAGCCCGGCCGGGCAGCCAATCATGAGCGAGGCGGAACTGCGGGTATTCGTGGAGTCATTCGAACGTTCGGGCTTCACCGGCGGCCTCAACTGGTACCGCAACTTCACCCGCAACTGGTCGATTCTGGGCAACTGTGAACAGCGTGTGGAGCAACCCGCGCTGGCCATTTTCGGAAAGTACGACCTGGTGCCGAAAGCCCCGAATCTATCCCAGTTCGTGCCCAACGTAGAGGTCGCGGAACTGGAGTGCGGACACTGGATTCAACAGGAGCGCCCGGACCAGACCAGCCGCCTGATGCTCGACTGGATGGCCCGCCACTACCCGCCTTAACCGCCGTCTCGGCGGCCTTAACCG
>CAZNFI010000031.1:0-2429 GCA_964572185.1 uncultured Pseudomonadales bacterium | reverse complement strand
CGACTGGATGGCCCGCCACTACCCGCCTTAACCGCCGTCTCGGCGGCCTTAACCGGCGCTTCGGCGGCCCTAACCGCCGTCTCGGCGGCCTTTACCGGCGCTTCGGCGGCCTTAACCGCCGTCTCGGCGGCCTGTACCGGCGCCCCGCCCGGCGCCAACCCTCACCGGCGCTGCGGCCCCGCCGGTTCGGAACTGTCCGGCGAGCGGATCATGAAGCTGCCGGTGGCCTCCGCCACCACGGCGTCATCGTGCTGCTGGATGACCTTGCCCTGCATCTGCGCCAGGCGTCCCCGGCGCTTTACGCACCTGCCCTCGAGGCGCACCGCGGTACCGACGGGAAGTTCCGCCCGGTAACGGATGTCGGCCCGGGCCGTAAAGCTCTTGATGCCCTTCAGCCACAACCAGTTGGCCATCACGTCATCGAGCAGGCTGAATACGATGCCGCCGTGCGTCACGTCCCGGTAACCGGTGTGCCGGGCATCCGGCGTAAACTCCGCCAGGCACACATCGTTTTCAATGCGGAAGCGTACATTGAGCCCGATGGGATTGCCCGGGCCGCATACAAAACAGCAATTGGCTTCGTCATCGAGTGGCACGGATCGATCCTCCTGGTCTGCTGCCGCGCAGATTAACACCAAGCTGCGCATCCACGGCTTGTGTTAGGGTCCGCCCTTCGCCACTGAATCGATGCACGCCGATGGACCTCGCCCGCATCCGGCGGCAGCTCGCCGGACACGAAGGCACGACTTGCGGCACCGGCGCCCCGACCCGCGAGGCGGCGGTGGCCGTGGTGCTGCGCGAATTTGCAAACGGCACCGAAATCCTGTTTATCAAGCGGGCGGAAAAACCCGGCGACCCCTGGTCGGGCCAGATGGCGTTTCCGGGCGGGCACCGGGACAGCACCGACCACGGCCTCAAGGCGGCGGCGATGCGCGAAACCCTCGAAGAGGTGGGCCTGGACCTGGTAGACGCCGACTACCTTGCCGCCCTCGACCATCACTGGGCGATGCCCCGGGGCCGGCGCCTGGACATGGTGATTGCGCCCCATGTGTTCGAGATCAGCGGCGATCCGGACTTCACGCTGAACTACGAGGTGGCCGAGGCCGTCTGGGCACCGCTGGCGCCCCTGATCGGCAACGAACGGCACGACACCCAGACCATTTCCATAACCGGGTCGCCAACCGTATTCAACGGTTACCGCCTGGAGGGGGGTCACTTCGTCTGGGGCCTGACCTACCGGATGCTGAAAGGCTTCTTCCGCGTACTCGACCCGGGCTGGGTGCCGGCAGACAGCGAATGACGGCGGCGACAGAGCGCCATCGCCGCCTTGACGGCAGGCTCTGGAGGCTGGCCGCAGCCCTTTGACTCGGGCCCAGGCCGGGCAACGTCGGGTCGGCACCGGCGCTTGCCCATCGTTCGACCGCACTGCACGCTGCAACGGGTGCGTGGCGATCAACCGGTAGGACGGGCGCGCTATCCGGCCTGGCCATCGCCTCCGGAAGCCGGTTCCACGCGGCCCCGGGTGGCGGCAGCCTGCCTCGCTTCCTCCCCGGATTCCGACTCCGTCCCGGTCATGACCACCGACGGCACCACAAAGTCCTTCAACATCTCGCGCAAGCGGAATTCATTGCTGGCAAACGGAAAATTCACCGTTTGCAGGGACATGACGATGAACATGCACCACTCCACGTATTTCTCGAGGGTCATGCCCTCACGCAGGCGGCCGTGCCGCCTGGCGCGTTCGAAAGTCGGGCGCGAACAGGCCAGCGCCGCCTTGTAACAGGCGGCGAGCGCCTCATCGATGCGCTCGTACAACTGGGCGCTGTTGTTGGCGAACAGCAGTTTCAGCGCCGGGCGGCGGCGCAACTGGCGGATGAACCAGACCACATCGTCAATGATCTGCTCTTCGAGACCGACGTGCTCATAGCGCTGGGTCTCGAAATCGGACATGAGGCCGTCGAAATCCCGGGTCACCGCCTGATTCAATACGTCGTCGCCATCCCTGAAGTATCGGTAGAAGGTGGTACGGCCCAGCCCAGCCTGATCGATGATGGCGCTGACCGTGGTGTTTTCGGTGCCCTGGCTGAGGTAGAGCGCCATCGCCGTATCCAGGATGGCACGACGCGTATCCTCGGTGCGCGCCTGTGGGCGGCCCGAACCAAGCTTGCTGCTCATGGGTACGGCACGCTACCAAAAAGCCCTTGCCTACACCACTGAGAGTTTTTCCGACCGGAACAGAAATTTCAAAAAGTTCCATTTAAAGTCAATTATAGAACAACATTTATTGGCAAATACCGAATCACATCATTAACGGTTCAACCAAATATAATTTGTACTTTTATTTTGCTATTAGAGAACAATTATTGCTAATATGTTCCATCATTTGCTGACTGCTCGCCGCATCGCGAAATTCAGGAGAGCGGCATGAA
>CAZNFI010000030.1:2340-21948 GCA_964572185.1 uncultured Pseudomonadales bacterium | reverse complement strand
TCGGCACTCGACCGCTCCGCCCAGGGTATCTCCGACCGAGAGCGGTTCGCCGTGATGCGCACACTAGACTGAACGACGCACAGGCTCGGTGTCCGGAAAAAACCAGACAGCCAGAAATCTGTTCCATGCCAATGCGTCAACACGCAACCACGGCCGCCTTCGCTGAAAGCCCGCAGTACTCGCCGGTGAGGCCGTCGACCAGCAGCTCGTGCCGCATGCCGTCGCTCATCCGGCAATCGACAACCCAGAAAGGCTTGTAGATCGGCCGACGCTCGGCGACCTCGATGCGTGGAAGCACCAGTGCCTTGTGCTTCTGCCTGAGCGTATAGGCGGCATAACGCCTGGCCAGGCTCAGGCTGGTGCCCGGGTCGATGCGGCGTTCCATCACCAGGGCATCATCGGCGTGCAGGCGCTGCATCTCGAATGGGTCGGTCGTGGCGGATACGCGCGTGCGGCAATCGACCAGGCAGGAAAGGTGCATCGCGGTGGCGCCGAGCCAGGTGCGCGCCCGGCATCGGAACAGAAACCAGTCATACGGATAGTAGATGCGCCGATGTGCAACGATGGTGGCGTCTCCCGACTTGCCGGCCGGCGCCTGTCGCCAGTCGCCTGGACCGACAGAGCCTCGTATCACCGCAATGGCGTCGCCCGTCATCGGCCGCTTTCCCGGCGGTCGGCAAGTTCGGCTGCGATTTCCGAGGCTTCCGGGCTCAGCGCCAGGTCACCGCTGCTCCCCTTTCCCGTCGCCACGGCACCGACGGCGATGGCCGCATCGACCGCTGCCACGACATCAGCCGGTACCGGCGCAATGCGGCCCGTGGCCAGGCTGACCAGGACGATGGCGGCGGTCGAGGAACAGATTCCCGCAAACATGGAGTGCAGCGTGGTCACGGTAGACAGGTCGGCCAATTCCCAGGCAATGCAGGTTGCGGCGCCGGTGAGCATGGAGGCGATGGCGCCGGGGGTGTTGGCGCGTTTCCACCAGACCGCACAGACGTAAGCCGGTGCGAAGGCGCTGCCCAGCACCGAAGTGGCGAATATGACGATGGCGAATACCGTTGGCGGTTCCATCACCGCAACGACATAGCCCGCGGCACCGATGGCCAGCACCAGGGCCCGGGACACGATGACCATTTCCCGTTCGGAAGCCCCGGGCCGGATGAACCGCTGGTAGAGGTCGCGTGATGCGATCGAACCCGTCTGCAGAAGCAGGGAGTCGGCGGTGGACATGATCGCCGCCATGATCGCGGCCATCAGCAGCCCGGTTACCGCCGCCGGAAGCAGCAGTTGCGCGACCCTGAAGATCGCCAGTTCCGGGTCGTCGAGTTGCGGCAGGATGGCGATGGCGAGCACGCCGACCAGGTAAGGCGTCGGTACGAACAGCAAGTTCCAGCCCGTGGCGTAGACGCCGGCGATCCGTGTCGTCTCCGGGCGCGTCATGGCCATGTGGCGGGTAACCACGTGCGGCCAGCCCATGTAGCCGATGGAGAAGATGAGCACGGCGCCGAGCACCACGCCCCATTGGCCTTCAAAGGCCATGTCCCGACCCCAGACCGACAGCAGCGACGGGTCGATGGCGCCCACCGCCGCATTGGCGGCGGTGAACCCGCCGAAATGGGCCAGTGCCGCGCCCATGATCCACAGCACGCCGACGATCATGACCAGGCTCTGGAAGAAGTCGGTGTAGGCGACGGCCAGGTAACCGCCGAGAAAGGTGTAGACGATGATGATTCCCAGCGCGATGAGCAGCGCCACGGGATAGGACAGGCCGGTGATCAATGCCATGCCCTTGCCGCCGGCGATGAACTGGGCGACCACGTATACGGCCAGCAGGAACACCGCAAGCGCGGCCGCTACAAGCCGGGTCCAGGGCGACGGGTAGCGGTGCTCAAGGTATTCGATTGCGGTCAGTGCACCGGTGATCTGGGACAGCTTGCGCATGCGCCGGCCGATTACCGACAGGTTGACCACCGACCCGCCCACATCCCCGGCCGCGTACCACAGCGCCCAGTATCCCTGGGTATAGGCCAGGGACCCGGCACCGAGAAACATGTAGCCGCTCATGGAGGTGCTCTGCATGGTCAGCGCGGTCACCATCGGCCCCACCTGCCTGCCGCCCAACAGGTAGCCTTCCAGGTCACGGGCGCCGCCCCGGCGCATCGCCCACCAGCCGATTGCCAGCACGGTCGCGTAGTACAGCACCAGAAATACGACCACCGTCGAGCCCATCATTCTTCCCCGGGCTCGACGGGGTCTCCGGGCCAGTGCCTGGACAGCCAGAGAAAACCGATGGTGTAGGCGATCCACACCGCAGGTGCGCCGAATACCAGCAACAACGTTTCTAGCGGTAACGCAAACATGGGAGCCTAACGGCGAGTTGGATCGGCTTAGACAGCGCGAAGACTACGGAGTTCATTTGTAAATGTCTCCCCTAATGCCGGTGCATGGGGCAGCGTGAACCGTTGCCAGGCGAAGCGATCGGAGCGGCCTTTTGTCTTGGAATAAATCAACGAGTGGTTATTCATGAACTTGAGGCCACTCCCGAGTACAATCGGCGCCCCACGTTGTTTTGCCAGAGTCACCGTCATGGAAAATGAAGAGCAGAAACGGCTGCGCGACGACGCGCGTTGCGAGGCTGCCGTGCAGACGCTCAAGGATGTGCTGTGGCGGTTCGATGAGATGGGCGAGGGTACTTACACCCTGTACGACCTGCTCGGCTACCTGCTCGAAGACCTGATTCGCGAAGGCTGCTGCGCCGCCTGCATCGACGAGACGGTGTCCGCCGTCTACAAGGAAGTCGGCGTCGACCCGGGGGTGCACCGCCAGGACGACGAGGCGGTCTATCATTGACCGTCATCGGCGGTCCGGCCGAACAGCCATGACACTGGGCGAGCTGTTGCTCGGCGTTGCGCAGCGCCATGCCGACCGCGACGCATTGATCTTTCCGGACAGCCGGCACAGCTATGCCGAGCTTGCCGAACGCGCCCGCGAGCGCGCCCGCAGCCTGGTCGCCATGGGCGTGCAGCCCGGCGACCATGTCGGCATACTCATGCCGAACTGTCCGGAGTTCATCGAACTGCTGTTCGGCATCCTGCTGGCCGGCGGCGTGGCGGTGCCAATCAATGCCCGCTACAAGGCTGATGAGTTGGCCTATGTGGTCGAGAATGCCGACCTCACCGGGTTGGTGACCTCGAGCCTGGCATCGGAGTACGTGGATTTCGCCGGGCTGCTGCTCGAGGCGCTGCCGGGATTGGCCGAGGCCGAAGAGCCGCGCGCCCTGGCATTGGCAAACGTGCCGAGGCTGCGCTTCGTAACACGCATTGGCCAGGACACGCCCGCGGGGTTTGTCGCATACGCGGCGTTCATCGATGCGGCTTCGAGCATCGCCCCAGCCGTCGTGGACCAACGGCTCGAGGCCGCCTCTGCCGATGCCCCGGCCATCATGATGTACACCTCGGGTACGACCTCCAATCCAAAGGGTTGCCCGTTGGCCCACGGCAAGCTGGTGCGCAACGGTGCGGCCATGAACCGGGAACGCTACTTCCTGACGGCCGAAGACCGTTTCTGGACGCCGCTGCCGATGTTCCACATGTCCTCCCTATTGCCGCTCGCCTGCTGTCTCGATGCCGGCTGCGCCATGCTGTCGATGAATCGCTTCGATGCGACCGAGGCGCTGGCCATGATGGAACGGGAAGGCGTCACGGTGGCCTTTCCCGCCTTTCCCACGGTGACCAACGCGCTGATTTCCCACCCGCGTTTTGCCGCCACCGACCTGAGCCGCCTGCGGCGCATCAACAACGTGGCGCCGCTGGAAATGCTGCGGCAATTCCAGGATGCCTTTCCCCAGGCCGTGCAGACCGGCGCCTACGGCATGACGGAAACAACCGGCGTGATCTGTTTCAACCACCCGGACGAAGACCTGGAAACGCGGCTGACCACCTGCGGCGTGCCGTTTCCCGGCATCGAGGTGAAAATCGTCGATACCGACACCCTGAAAGAGTTGCCGGCCGGAGCGCGTGGCGAGATCTGGGTGCGCGGCTATGCCGTTTTCGACGGCTACTACAACGCGCCGGAGAAGAACGCCGAAAGCTTCGTGGACGGCTGGTTCCGCACCGGCGACATCTGCTCGGTCAATACCGAAGGCGGCGTTGCCTACCACGGCCGCATCAAGGACATGCTCAAGGTGGGCGGCGAGAACGTTGCGGCAGTGGAGATAGAGGGATACCTGGCGACCCACCCGGCGGTGAAATTCGCCCAGGTGATCGGCGTGCCCGACCAGCGCCTGCTCGAAGTGGCGGCCGCCTACATCGAGCTCGAAGCGGGCGCCGAGGCCACGGCGGACGAGATCATCGATTTCTGCCGTGGCCGCATCGCCAGTTTCAAGGTGCCGCGCCACGTGCGCTTCATCGAGCAGTGGCCCATGTCGTCGACCAAGGTGCAGAAGTTCAGGCTGCGCGAGATGTTCGACGCCGCCTCGCCCTGAGGCGAACCGGTTCGATCTGCGGTGCGGCCGGCCCCGCCGGTTTTTCGAGCGCCTTCGCGAACCTGTCTGCGCAAGCCGGCGAAGCCTGTTCCAGCTACTCCCCGGGGGCCTTGACCGGCAGTTTGTGGCGCAGCCGGGGATGGGTTTTCGGGGCGATCAGGGCATTGAGCACCTCGAAGTCCAGTTCGACCGTATCGGCGTCTGTCGCGGGCCGCACGGCGAACCGGGCGGTGCCATGGGCCGGAACATCCACATCGCCGGTCTGGCCGGGCATGGCGTAGTCGCCGCGGTTACGCAGCCGGATTGGCGCATCGGAGCGGTTCGAGACGGTCAGGTACAGCAACTCGTGCTGCGCATTGTAGTTGGCCTCGTCGACATCGAGCGCCGCGCGCAGCAGGCTCACCACGTAGGGTTCGCGGCCGATCAGCGTGTGCTGGAACCAGACGGCGGTGCGGCCGGCGAACAGCGCCTCGCGCAATGCCGCCTGGGAGCGTTCGGTGGCCAGCACCAGCGTGACCGGCCGGTGCCCGCCGGTAGCGGGCGGGTAGTCCCAATCGATCAGTTCATGCACATCGGAGACGCCGAGCGGCGTCAGCCCGTGGTCCAGCGCCAGCTGGAAGGCTTCCTCGGCGTAGGCGATGCCGTTGGCGATCTCGATGCCGTGCAGTTGGCCGGCTTCGATAAGGCCGCGGTGAAAGTCGGTCATCACCGTCTCGACCACGGGACTCTCCGGCGAATGCCACCAGGCGTGGTTCCAGAACACGAAAGCGTCCTGCTCGTTGGCGGCCTGCACGGCCTGTTCCGGTGGCCAGCGGTTGGCCGCCATGAAGTAACCCTCCACGTCGTCCGTTTCCGGCTCGGCAGTGACCTTGAGCATGGCGTTGGCGTCTTCGATGAAGATCGCGTTCATGTGGCCGGCCGGTTGCGTCCGGGTGATTTCCGTGCCGGCAATGATCATCAGGTCGTGCCCGGCCGCCGCCCGCACCGCTTCCTCGTAAGCGCGGTTGCGGTCCGGGTGCGCGATGTCGGCCCGGTGCGGCTGCCACTCGAGGTGTTCGGTGATCGCCAGTGCGTCCAGGCCATCGCGCAATGCCTCGCCGACGCGGATGCGCGGCCACACGTGGCCGTCCGAAAACACGCTGTGCGTGTGCAGGTCGACCACCAGGGTCAGGTAGTCCTCGGTATCGGGAAAGCGGATCAGCCGGTCTTCGTCCGGCGGCGGGCTGAGGGCGGCGCCGTGGGCGCGCGCACCGGCAGGGGCGGTCAGCAAGGCCGCTGCCAGGCAGGCCATGACGGTCAGCGTGGCGCCGCATCCGGTCGGGCATCGGTTGGCCTGCAGCCATCGGCAAAGGCGTGAACGGGCGCAGCGGTTTTTCATGGTGTTTTCCTGATGCCTGGTACAGCCGGCAGAGGCGCAACGCTACGCTACGGTAACCTCCCGGTGGTGACAAGCGTTGGCGGCAGCCGGTTGGTGACCGATGCGGGCTGGTGTTGGGTCCGTGCGATGTTCGACCGTCCGGCATGCGGCGCCACCGAACCAGGTCACTCGCGGCGAGCGATTCCCGGCGGCGAAGCCGACTCGTGGCAAATGTTTGCCGCCGCGCCGGATTGGCGTTTCAATAGCCGGGGCGGTCAGCGTTTCGGGCGGCCGCAACAGCGGGAGTCATTCAAGTTGAACATTGAACCTCCGTACCTGATCTTCATCGGCGACGCGCGCGATGCCCTTGCCGCGAAAACCGGCCAGGGCATTGTCGACTGGCGTCCGGAACGGGCGCTCGGCCAACTGCGCCTGCCCGGCTGCGGGGCCGATCTCGGCATTGCCGAGATGACAGTCGGCGAGGCGGCTGCCCGTGGCGCCAGGAGCCTGGTGATCGGCGCGGTCAATTCCGGCGGTGTACTGCCGCCGGCCTGGACGACGGTGATCGTCGAAGCGCTGCAGCAGGGCATGGACGTGGCCAACGGCCTGCATACCCGGCTCGGCGCCTTTGCCGAAGTCGCCGAGGCGGCGCGGGTGCATGGCCGGCAACTGGTCGATGTGCGCCACGCCGAACAGGGCTTCAGCACCGGTACCGGCGCCAGGCGGCCGGGCAAGCGCCTGTTGACCGTGGGTACGGATTGCTCGGTGGGGAAAAAGTACACCGCGCTGGTCATCGAGCGTGAAATGAAGCGCCGCGGCATCGATGCGGACTTCCGTGCCACCGGTCAGACCGGCATCCTCATTGCCGGTCACGGTGTCGCTATCGATGCCGTGCCGGCGGATTTCATCGCCGGGGCAGCGGAGTGGCTGTCGCCGGCGGCAGACGACCGGCACTGGGACATTGTCGAAGGCCAGGGCTCCCTGTTCCACCCGTCGTTCGCGGGGGTGACGATGGGCCTGCTGCACGGCACGCAACCGGATGCTTTCGTCGTCTGCCACGAGCCCACCCGTACCACAATGCGCAATGTGGCCTCGGCGGTGCCGTCGGTCGAGGCGGTAATCGAACTGACTGTCAGCGCCGGGCGCGCCACCAATCCGGCGATCCGTTGCACCGGGGTGGCCATGAACACCGCCGAGCTGGGCGACGGCGCGGCGCGTGCGCTGATCGAGGAGACCGCGGCACGGCTGTCGCTGCCCGCCACCGACCCGGTTCGCTACGGTGTCGAGGGGCTGGTCGACGGCTTGTTGGGCGACCGTTGACGATCGGTTCGTCAGCCAGGCCGGAAGGCGGCGACCTGGCCGTTGCGGCCGCCGCCGAACAGTGGCCCCTGCAGGGCGAGTTCCGCATCGCCAGGGGTGTCAAACAGGCCGCGGAAGTGGTGGTGGTCACCGTCAGTGACGGGGCTCATACCGGCATGGGCGAATGCGTTCCGTACCGGCGCTATGACGAGACCGTTGCCTCGGTACTTGCCCAGCTCGAGCCGATTCGGCGGCTGCCTCAAAGCCACGCGCTCGATTACGAGTGCGCCAACCGGGTTCTCGATGCGGGTGCGGCGCGCAATGCCCTCGACTGCGCCCTGTGGGACTGGCGTGCCCGAAAACTGGGGCGCAGCGTGTGGGCTCTGCTCGACCTGCCGGAGCCGCGCCCGGTCACCACGGCATACACGATCGGCATCGCGTCTCCCGACAGCATGGGAAAGGCGGCACGGGCCAATCGCGCGCGCCCGTTGCTCAAGGTAAAACTCGGGGGCGTCGATGCGGCTCGCGACGGCGAACGGCTGCGCGCCGTGCGCGCGGGGGCGGGCGATGCGGAGTTGATCGTCGATGCCAACGAAGGGTGGAGCCGCGACCGGCTGTTGGCCATGCTGCCGGTGGCCGAAGCGGTCGGTGTCACGCTGATCGAGCAGCCCCTGCCGGCCGGACAGGACCAGGCGCTGCTGCAGATCGACACCCCGGTCAGTATCGGTGCCGACGAGAGCGTGCATACCGCGGACGGGCTGGCTGCGCTGCGCGGCAAGTACCAGGTGGTCAACATCAAGCTGGACAAGACCGGCGGCCTGACCAGCGGGCTTGCCACGCTGCGGGCCGCTCGGTCGCTGGGATTCGAAATCATGGTGGGCTGCATGGTCGCCACCTCGCTCAGCATGGCGCCGGCCATGCTGCTGGCCGGGTCAGCGCGGTTTGTTGACCTCGATGGGCCACTGTTGCTGGCGCATGACCGCGAACCCGGGCTCCTGTACCGCGACAGCGTCATCGGGTGGCCCGATACGCGAGTGTGGGGCCAAGGCCAACCGGCGCACGATCGGGCTGACAGTTTGCGGCGAACATAGCATTGCGTTCGAATGCCGGCGGACTGTTGCCGCGGGCTAGGAGCCTGCGCCGTAGGAATTCACGGCTGCAAATTCGCTTTCGCGACTTCCTACGGCGCAGGCTCCTAGCCACTCGCTACCGTCGTGGTGTGCCGCGGAATCCTTGCCACCGGCTGCCAGGCGGTGGCGGCCATCGTTGCCGAGTTGACTCCGGCGCGCGGCTGGGGCTTGCTCGTCGGGCCGTGCGGAGTAGTCTCGATCGATGGAAACGCAGAAATTGCAGAAGGTGCTTGCCGCCCTGGGCTACGGTTCGCGGCGTTCCCTGGAGCAGTGGATCGCCGCCGGGCGGGTCACGGTCAACGGCGAACCGGCGCATGTGGGGCAGCGGGTGGGGCATGCGGATGTGATCGTGCTGGATGGCCGCCGGGTGGCGCAGCGCGCGGGAGAGCCTGGCCGGGTAATCGTGCTGAACAAGCGTGCCGGCGTGGTCTGCTCCCGCCACGACCCGGAAGGGCGCCGCACCGTCTTCGACGACCTGCCGGCGCTTCGTCAGGGACGCTGGGTTTCGGTGGGGCGCCTCGACCTGCAGAGCACCGGGGTGCTGGTGCTGACCACCGATGGCGAACTGGCGCACCGGATGATGCACCCCTCCACCGGCCTCGACCGGGAGTACGCGGTTCGCGTGGATGGGCGGCTGGACGACCCGGAGTTGCAGGCGCTGGTGGGCGGTGTCGTGGTCGACGGGGAGACCTGTCGTTTCAGCGATGTCCGCTACTACGATGGCTCGGGCCGCAACCACTGGTACCACGTGGTGCTGATGGAAGGCAGAAACCGGGAGGTGCGCAAGCTGTTCGAGAGCGTGGGCGTCACGGTTTCACGCCTGAAACGGGTGCGTTACGGCCCCATCGTGCTGCCTTCGCGGGTCAAACGGGGCATGTTCGCCGAGCTCGGCCAGTCCGACCTGGCGGCTCTTTACGGATTGCTGAAGCTGCCCTTTACGCCGGCCCGGGGCCGGGCACGGCGCGGGCGCAGCGAGTCGTTGCTGCTGCCCTATCCACCGCTCGAGCACCTGCGGCCGCCGGGCTCCGCCGGCAGCTGAGGCGCCCGGATCGCACCTGTGCGAAGGTGCCGGTTCATGCCCTACCGGCCTGCGCGGAGGCCATGGCCAATGACCGGAGCGGGCGGGCCGCGGCGAGCAATGCCCGCATTTCAGAGTTTGCCGGTCAGGGCTTGCTGGCGTGCAACAGGTAATTGACGTCGGTATTGCGGGAAAGGGCGGCTTTGCGTGTGAACGGGTTGTAGGCCATGCCGGCGATGTCTTCAACCCGCAATCCGGCCCTGCGCACCGCCCGGGCCAGTTCCGACGGGCGAATCAGCTTGGCGTAGTCGTGGGTACCCCGGGGCAGTATGCCAAGCACGTATTCGGCGCCCAGCACTGCCAGCAGGTAGGCCCGGGGCGTGCGGCTGATGGTTGAAAAGAAAAGCTGGCCGCCGGGCTGCGCCAGTTCGGCGCAGGCGGCGATGGAAGAGCCGTAGTCGGGTACATGCTCCAGCATTTCCATGCAGGTCACCGTGGCAAAGGCGCCGGGGCGCTCGCCGGCCAGGTCTTCGGGGGTGGCGGCCAGGTATTCCAGTTGCGTTCCGGACTCGATGGCGTGCAGCCGGGCTACCGAGAGCGGCTTTCCAGCCATGTCGATGCCGGTCACTCGGGCGCCGGCCGCCGCCATGGCCTCCGCGAGAATGCCGCCGCCGCAGCCGACATCGACTACATCGGCGCCTTGCAGCGGTGCGCGCCCGGCGACGTAGTCGAGGCGCAGTGGATTGATGTCGTGCAGCGCCCTGAAATCCCCTTCCGGATCCCACCACCGGTGCGCAAGCGCCTCGAACTTGTCGATTTCCGCGTCGTCGATGTTCATGCGTCGAGAACCTGCCAGCGCCGGGCGCGGGCATTGATGTCTACCCCGTCGAGCGTGGTAAATGCGCCATTGTCGTACAGGCAGCGCCCACCGACCCAGACATGAGTGACGGCGCCCGCCGGGGCGCCATGCACCAGGGTGGCGACCGGGTCATGCAGCGGTGCAAAGTGTGGGGCGCTGAGATCGAAGGCGACGATGTCCGCCAGCTTGCCGGCGCCGAGCGATCCGGTGTCGCTGTCGAGCCCCAGTGCTCGCGCGCCCTCGAGCGTCGCCATGCGCAACATGCCGGCGGCATCGCCGAGCCCGGGGTCGCCGCCGGTCTGCTTGATCAGCAGCGCCGCCAGGCGCGCCTCGGCGAGCAGGTCCAGGGTGTTGTTCGAAGCCGCGCCATCGGTGCCGAGCGCCACACCGACGCCCGCTTCGCGCAGTTGCTGAACCGGGCAGATGCCGCTGGCCAGCTTCAGGTTCGAATGCGGGCAGTGGATCACGCTGACGTTGTGCTCGGCTACCAGGGCGAGTTCGTGCTCGCTGAGCTGAGTCATGTGCACGGCCTGCAGGGACGGGGACAGCAACCCCAGTTCCTGAAAATAGTAAATCCAGGTCTTGCCCACCCGGCCCCTGGCCTCGGCCACCTCGGCGGCGTTCTCGTGCAGGTGCGTGTGTATGGGCAGGTCGAGTTCGCCGGCGTACATGACGGTCTTTTCCAGCACATCGCGCGAGGCGGTGTAGGCCGAATGCGGGCCGAACGCCACGTTGACCAGCGGATGGTCGCGATATTCGTCGTTCAGTGCCATGCCTTTATCCAGCGCCTCGTCGGCGTCGCGGCTCCAGAGGTTGGGAAAATCGACGACCGGAAAGGCGACTTCCACGCGCATGCCGGCCCGTGCCGCACAGCGCGCCACCTCGTCGGGGAAGTAGTACATGTCGGCAAAGGTGGTGATCCCCCGCGAGATCATCTCGAGCATGGCCAGTTCGGTGCCGGTACGAACGTATTCCCGGGACAGATTGGCCGCCTCCCGGGGCCAGATGACGTCGCTCAGCCACTGCTGCAACGGCAGGTCTTCGGCGGCGCCCCGCAACAGGGTCATGGCGGCATGGGTATGGGCGTTGACCAGGCCCGGCATGACCACGTGGCGGCTCAGGTCGACGGTTGTCGCCGCAGCGTAGGCCGCTTCGACTTCGGCCCTCGGCCCAACGGCGGCGATGCGCTCGCCGGCAACGGCAATCGCGGCGTGCTCCAGCGGCGCACCGGCGGCCGCGACAGGGACGCACCAGCGGCACAGAATCAGCAGATCGCAAGGGGTCATCGCAGAATTATACGTCAGCGCCCCGCAATGCAGGTGTGACGGGCCTCGCGCCTTGCCCGGAGCGCGCTTCCGCGGCGGGTTCGTGGTAAACTAGCGACCTTTTCGGCACCTGTCTCAATGTCTGACCCCACCCCCGGTCAAGCGCGGGAAATCCTGCCCGTAAACATCGAAGACGAACTGCGGCAATCCTATCTGGATTACGCCATGAGCGTCATTGTCGGACGCGCCCTGCCGGACGTGCGCGACGGCCTGAAACCCGTGCATCGCCGCGTGTTGTACACCATGAACGAGTTGAACAACACGCACAGCCGGCCCTACATGAAATCTGCCCGCGTGGTCGGCGATGTGATGGGCAAATACCATCCCCACGGCGACCTCGCCATATACGACACCCTGGTGCGGATGGCCCAGGATTTCGCCATGCGTTATCTGCTGATCGATGGCCAGGGCAACTTCGGGTCCGTCGATGGCGACCCTCCGGCAGCCATGCGTTATACGGAAGTGCGCATGGACCGGCTGGCTTCGGAACTGCTCGCCGACCTCGACAAGGAAACGGTGCCGTTCGTTCCCAATTACGACGATACGCTGACCATGCCCGAGGTGTTGCCCACCCGGGTTCCCAATCTGCTGGTGAACGGCAGTTCCGGCATCGCCGTCGGCATGGCCACCAACATCCCGCCGCACAACCTCAACGAGGTCATCGACGGTGTGCTGGCGCTGATGGACGACCCATCGATCAGTGTCGACGGCCTGATGGAGTACATCAGGGGGCCGGATTTTCCCACCGCCGGCATCATCAACGGCCGAGCCGGCATCGTGCTCGCCTACCGGACGGGCCGCGGGCGCATCTATGTGCGGGCCAGGGCCGAGGTGGTCGAAGACAAAAAGCGCGGCCGTGACACCATCATCATCACCGAGATTCCCTATCAGCTGAACAAGTCGCGGCTGATCGAGAAGATCGCGGAACTGGTCAAGAACAAGAAGATCGAGGGCATCACGGAAATCCGTGACGAGTCGGACAAGGACGGTCTGCGCATCGTCATCGAGTTGCGGCGCGGCGAATCCGGCGAGGTGGTGCTGAACAATCTGTATGCACAGACGCAACTGCAGTCGGTGTTCGGCATCAATTGCGTGGCGCTGGTCGACGGGCAGCCGCGGGTTCTCAACCTCAAGCAGATGCTCGAGGCATTCGTTCAGCACCGCAAGGAAGTCGTCACCCGGCGCACGCTGTACCTGCTCAGCCGCGCGCGCCAGCGCGGGCACCTGCTCGAGGGGCAGGCGGTGGCGTTGGCCAGCATCGATGCAGTCATTGAACTGATCCGCCGCTCGCCCTCGGCCGCCGAGGCAAGGGCGGGCCTGATGGGGCGGGGCTGGATGTCGGAGAACGTCGAAGCGCTGCTGGCGCGGGCCGGCAGCGATGCCTGCCGGCCGGATGGGCTGGAAGACCGCTTCGGGATGCGCGAAGGGAGCTACTACCTGTCCGAAGCCCAGGCACAGGCGATACTGGATTTGCGCCTGCACCGGCTGACCGCCCTGGAACAGGACAAGCTGGTTGCCGATTATCAGACCGTTCTGGACGAGATTGCCGATCTGCGGGAAATCCTCGGGTCGCCAGAGCGGCTGCAGACGGTGATTCGCGACGAACTCGGAGAAATCGCCGAACGGTACGGCGATGCCCGGCGAACGCAAATCCTGACCAGCCAGCAGGATCTGTCCATGGAAGACCTCATCACCGAGGAAGACCTGGTGGTCACCATCTCCCACAAGGGCTACGCCAAGACCCAGGCGCTCGATGTCTACGCGGCGCAACGCCGCGGCGGTCGCGGCAAGATGGCGGCGTCGGTGCGCGACGAGGACTTTGTCGAGAACCTGCTGGTGGCGAACAGCCACGATACGCTGCTGTGTTTCTCGAACGTCGGCAAGGTTTACTGGCTGCGCGTGTTCATGATTCCCAGGGGCAATCGCAATGCCAAGGGCCGGCCGCTGGTGAACATGTTGCCGCTCGGCCCCGGTGAGCGGGTGACCTCGCTGCTGCCGGTGCGCGAGTACGACGACAGCCACTTCGTGTTCATGGCGACGGCCAACGGCACGGTCAAGAAAACCCAGTTGTCGCACTTCTCGCGCCCGCGGCCGAGCGGCCTGATCGCACTGGCCCTGGAGGAAGGCAATACGCTGGTGGGCGCTGCCATTACCGACGGCCATTGCGACGTGCTGCTGACCGCGAGTTCCGGCAAGGCCGCCCGTTTCAAGGAATCCGACGTGCGCGCCATGGGCCGCACAGCCAGGGGTGTTCGCGGCATTCGCATGCGCGGCGGCCATCGCGTGATTTCGCTGATCATTCCCAGCGAGGACGGCCTGGTGCTCACGGCCAGCGCCAACGGCTATGGCAAGCGCACCCGGGTGGCCGAGTTCCCGGTGAAGGGCAGGGGCGCCCAGGGCGTGATTGCCATGCAGTCCAACGAGCGCAACGGCGATGTGGTTGGCGCAGTGCAGGTGTTCGAGGGCGATGAACTCATGCTGATCAGCGACATGGGAACCCTGGTGCGCACCAGCGCCGACGAGGTGTCGGTACTGAGCCGCAACACCCAGGGCGTGCGCCTGATCAAGCTGCGCGGCGAAGAGCAGCTCAACAGCGTTGCCAGCATCGTCGAGTCCAATGGCGGCAACGCAGACAAGCACGGCGACGATGACCACGGCGACAGGGGCGAAGAGGGCACAGCGGTGTCGGACGATGACTGACCGGCGCGCTCCAGGCCGGTCACGCGACCCGGGCCATCGCACCCGGCTGCTGCCGGCCTGTTGCCGGGCTCGCCGCACCGTGCGCGTGGCGGGATGCGGCGGCATTTTGCTGCACGCGACGCTGCCGCTGTTTCCGGCGGCGGCCTGCATGAATCAGGAAATCGGGTGAGGCATGCAGGACAGACCGTTCAACTTTTCCCCAGGCCCGGCTGCGCTGCCCGAGGAAGTGCTGGTGGAGGCTCGGGAGGAGCTGCTCAACTACCGGGGCACCGGCATGTCGGTGATGGAGATGAGCCATCGCGGCCGCACCTTTCTCGACATGGCGGAGCAGGCCGAGGCCGACCTGCGCGAACTGTTGCAGGTGCCCGATGGCTACCGGGTGCTGTTCATGCACGGCGGCGCCACCATGCAGTTCGCCGCGGTTCCGCTCAATCTGCTGGGCGACAAGGGCGGTGCTGATTACATCGAGACCGGCGCCTGGACCAAAAAGGCCATCGGCGAGGCGCGCAAGTACTGTGAGGTAAACGTGGCGGCCAGTTCCGCCGGTTCCAACTTCGACCGCGTTCCGCCGCGGGCCGACTGGCGGCTGAACGATGCGGCCGCCTACCTGCACATCTGTTCCAACGAGACCATTGGTGGTGTGCAGTTTCACGACTTTCCCGATGTCGAGGTGCCGCTGGTCGCCGACATGTCCTCGGAACTGCTGTCGCGCAGCATCGATGTGTCGCGCTTTGCCGTGATCTATGCCGGCGCCCAGAAGAATCTCGGCCAGGCGGGTCTGGCGGTGGTCATCGTGCGCGACGAGCTGCTCGGCCGGGCGCGGCCGGATACGCCGAGCCTGCTGGATTACACCGTCAATGCCGACAGCGGCTGCATGTACAACACGCCGCCGTCCTATGCCTGGTACATCGCCGGGCTGGTGTTCAAATGGCTGAAGCGGCAGGGCGGCGTGGCCGCCATGCAACAGCGCAACGCCGCCAAGGCCGCGAAACTGTACGCCTGTATAGACGGCAGCAATTTCTACCGTTCGCCGGTGCCGCTGGAAAACCGGTCGCTGATGAACATCCCGTTCACGCTGCCGGACGCGGCGCTCGACGGCGAGTTCCTGCGCCGGGCCGAGGCGCGCGGCCTGAATAACCTGAAAGGTCATCGCAGTGTCGGCGGCATGCGCGCGAGCCTATACAATGCGGTGCCCGAGGTGGCGGTGGATGCATTGGTCGAATTCATGACGGAGTTTCGAGATGAGTGCGGATGATGCCGCGCTGGCGCAGCTTCGCGAGCGCATCGACGAGGTCGATGCGCAACTGCAGGCGCTGCTGAACGAGCGCGCCGGTCTCGCCCTCCAGGTCGGCCAGGTCAAACAGGCGCAACACAGCGACGGTGCGCCGGTGTACTTTCGGCCGGAGCGCGAAGCGCAGGTACTCAACCGGCTGAAGGAACGCAATCAGGGGCCGCTGAGCGATACCGACATCGCCAAGCTCTTCAGGGAGATCATTTCCTGCTGCCTGTCCCTGGAACAGCCGCTCACGGTCGCCTATCTCGGCCCGCCGGGCACCTTTACGGAAATGGCCGCGCTCGCCCAGTTCGGCCACTTTGCCGATACCCGGCCGCTGGCCGGCATCGATGAGGTGTTCCGGGAAGTGGAAACCGGCGAGGTGCACTACGGGGTGGTGCCGGTGGAAAACTCCACCGAGGGCATGGTCAACCACACTCTCGACTGCTTCATGCAGTGCCCCCCGGAAATCAACATCTGTGCCGAGGTGGAACTGCCGATACACCATGCCTTTGTGGTTCACCCGCAACGCAACGGCCCGATACGCTGCATCCTCTCGCATGCCCAGTCGCTGGCCCAGTGCCGTGGCTGGCTCGACACGCATCAACCGGGTATCGAGCGGTTGGCGGTGGCGAGCAATGCGGAAGCGGCGCGCCAGGTGGCGGAGAATCCGGATCTGGCCGCGGTGGCGGGTGAAATCGCGGCGCAGCAATACGGGCTCGAAGTGGTTTCCGCCCGCATCGAGGACCACACCGATAACAAGACGCGCTTTCTGGTCATCGGTAGACAGAAGGTGGCGGCCAGCGGCCGCGACAAGACATCCATACTGGTCTCGACCCGCAACCAGCCTGGCGCCCTGTACCGGGTGCTGGAACCGTTTCACCGATACGGTATTTCATTGAGCCGCATCGAAACGCGGCCCGCGCGTTCCGGAGACTGGTCCTACGTGTTTTTCATCGACTTCGACGGCCACCAGCAGGACGAGACCGCCGAACGCACCCTGGCGGAGGTGGCCGCAGTGGCCCTGGAAGTGCGCCGGCTCGGGTCCTACCCGCGCTCGGTGATCTGATCCAGGCGGCCGGATGAGCACCCCCGCCAACCCGAACATTGCCCGGCTGCAACCCTACAATCCGGGCAAACCCATTGAGGAAGTGGCGCGTGAACTCGGCATCGCCGAGGTGGTGAAGCTGGCCAGCAACGAAAATCCCCGGGGGCCCGGGCCGCTGGTGCGCGAGCGCATCATGGCCGCCGCGGCAGAACTTTCGCGGTATCCGGATGCCAGCGGTTACCGCCTGAAACAGGCGCTGGCGCAGTACCACGATATCGAGCCGAACCGCATTACCCTGGGCAACGGCTCCAACGATGTGCTGGAACTGGCCGCCAGGATGGCGTTGGAACCGGGTTTGGAGGGCATCATGTCCGAGCACGGATTTGTCGTCTATTACCTGGCCATCAACGGTTGCGGCGGGCGGCTGGTGACGGTGCCGGCCAAAGCCTACGGCTGCGACACGGATGGCATGGTTGCCGCCGTCAACGACGCAACCCGTATCGTTTTCATCGCCAATCCCAACAATCCCACCGGAACCTGGCTGCAGGAGAGCGAACTGGTGGGCCTGCTCGAGCGCATTCCCGAGCGGGTCTGGGTGGTGCTCGATGAAGCCTACCTGGACTATGTGGAACTGCCCGGCTACCCGGACGGCCGCGATCTGCTGGACAGCTATCCCAACCTGATCGTCACCCGCACGTTCTCAAAGATTCACGGGCTTGCCGCGCTTCGGGTGGGATACGGTTTGAGTTCGCCGTTCGCCGCCGATCTGATGAATCGGGCGCGCCAGCCGTTCAATGTCAACAGCCTGGCGCTGGCGGCGGCCGCAGCGGCGTTGCAGGACAGGGCTTTCGTGGCATCGAGCCGGGAAATGAACCGTGACGGCATGGCGTTTCTGGGCGCCGGGCTGGACGCGCTGGGGCTGCCGCGGATTCCCTCGGCGGGCAACTTCCTGTGCATCGATCTCGGCCGGGACCCGCAACCGGTGTTCCAGGCCATGCTGGGTCAGGGCGTCATTGCGCGGCCGGTGGTCGAGTACGGCCTGCCCACGCACCTGCGCGTGACGGTCGGGCTGCCGGAAGAAAACCGCCGCTTTCTCGAAGTGCTCGCAGGGGTGCTATGAAGCTTGCCGTTGTAGGGACGGGTTTCATTGGCGGTTGCTTTGCCCGAACCGCGGCCCGGCATGGCCTGTTTTCGGAAATCGTCGGCGTGGACGCCGACCCGGCACGGGCGCAAAAAGCTCTGCAATTGGGAATCGTCGGTGCGGTGGCCGACCGGGTGCCGGACGACGCGGCAGCGGTATTGCTCGCACCGCCGAGCGATGCGGTGGCCGACTGGGTGTGCAGGCTCAAGGAGCACCCCGGCGTGGTATTCGATGCGGGCAGCGTCAAGCAGCCGATCGTCAGCGAGGTGCGCCGGCAACTGCGCCAGTTGCCGCCCCGCTACGTTCCATCGCACCCGGTGTGCGGGTCGGAGCGCAGCGGGCCGGAGGAAGCGGTTGCAGACCTTTTCCGCGGACAGACGGTGGTGCTGACGCCCGGGCCGGAGACGGACGCCTCGGCGACCGGCGTTGTACAGGTGATGTGGCGGGCGGTGGGCGCCAATGTACGCACCATGGCCGTCGAGGAACACGACCGGGTACTTGCCGTGACCAGCCACCTGCCGCACCTGCTGGCGTTCGCATACATCGATCAGGTGCAGCCGGACATGTTCTCCTTCGCGGGCGGCGGTTTTCGCGATTTCACCCGTATCGCCGCCTCCAGCCCGGCGCTTTGGGAGCAGATTTTCCGGTTGAACAAGAAACCCCTGATGGCATCGCTGAGCACCTTCCGCAAGCGCGTCAGGGAGCTGGAAACGGCGATACGCCGAGAGGACGCGGACCGGGTTCTCGATCTGCTCGATGCGGCGGCGGCGCGGCGCCGCGAATTCGATGGCGCCTGAAATCGGCGATACGGCCGCCCCGGTCATTTGCGTGGACGGCCCCGGGGGTTCCGGAAAGAGTACGCTGGCCCTGGCGCTTGCGCGGGCACTGGGCTGGCATCACCTGGACAGTGGCGCCCTTTATCGCACGGTGGCCGCCAACGCGCTGGCTCGGGGCGTGCGCCTGGATGACGTTCAGGGGCTTGCCGACCTGGCAGCCGGCCTGCCCATGGACGCCGGGAATCCGGATGCGCAGGCGCGCGGCGCGCCGGGCTGCATCACCGAGGACATCCGCTCCGAGCGGGTCGGAGCGGCTGCCTCGACGATAGCGGCCTACCCGCAATTGCGCGCGGCCATCCTCGATCGCCAGCGCGCATCGCGGCGCCCGCCGGGCCTGATCGCCGATGGACGCGACATGGGAACAGTGGTGTTCCCGGACGCCGCACTGAAAATTTTCCTGGACGCGAGCGCCGAGATTCGCGCGGAAAGACGCAATAAACAATTGAAAAACAAAGGCTTGAATGTTAGTTTTCGCGCCCTTCTCGTCGCCATTCGCGAACGCGATGCGCGAGACAGGGAGCGCGCTGCAGCACCGTTACGGGCGGCCGGCGATGCTGTCGTCATCGACAGCACGACAATGGGCCTCGATGAGGTGATCGCACAAGCCATGGCGCTTGCGCGAGCGAAGGGCCTCACGCCTGGCGGGCGACGCGCATGACATTAACCAACGGGCCGCAAGGCCCATGCAGAAAGGAATTGTCGCAGCTTCGGCCGTAGCGCGAGGCGCCCGGTTGGCTCCGGCGCCAGGGTGGAACAACCCGAAGTTCAATGCGACAGGAGATTGCCCATACCATGAGCGAAAGTTTTGCGGAGCTGTTTGAAGAGAGTCTGGAAACCATCGAGATGGATCCCGGATCCATCGTCACCGGTACGGTGGTGGACATCGACAACGAACGGGTCGTGGTCCACGCCGGCCTGAAGTCGGAAGGCAACATACCCAAGAGCCAGTTTCTGGACGAAACCGGCGATTTCACCCTGACCATCGGCGACCAGGTCAAGGTCGTCATGGAAATCGTAGACGACGGTAACGGCGAAACCCGCATGTCCCGGGAAAAGGCCAAGCGGGCCGAATCCTGGCAGATGCTCGAAGGGGCTTTCGCCAACAACGAAGTGGTCAAGGGCTCCATCAACGGCAAGGT